>JACREC010000083.1 GCA_016218445.1 Nitrosomonadales bacterium | reverse complement strand
GGGTGGTCTTGCCGTGGTCCACGTGGCCTATAGTGCCCACGTTTACGTGCGGCTTGGTGCGCTCAAATTTACTTTTTGCCATGATTAACGCCTCTATCTAAATACATTCGTTAGTCGTTAGTCGCTAGCTGCTAGTTGCCAGCCAGAAGTTGGTTTAACTAATGACTAACGACTAACGTCTAACGACTGTTTCTAAAATTATTTCTTGCTTATAACCGCTTCAGCTACGCTTTTTGGTGCTTCGGTATAGTGCTTGAATTCCATGGTGTAGGTCGCGCGGCCTTGCGTTGCGGAACGCAGCGCAGTGGAATAGCCAAACATTTCCGCCAGTGGCACCTCAGCCCTGACCACCTTGCCACCACCCGCCATATCGTCCATCCCTTGCACCATGCCGCGACGTGACGACAGATCACCCATCACCGTGCCGGTATAGTCTTCCGGGGTTTCCACCTCCACCGCCATCATCGGCTCAAGCAGCACCGGACTGGCTTTGCGCATACCGTCCTTGAAGCCCATCGAGGCCGCCATCTTGAAGGCGTTTTCGTTGGAGTCCACATCATGGTACGAACCGTCAAACAGCGTGACCTTCACGTCCACCACCGGGAAGCCGGCCAGCACGCCATTCGGCAGCGTATCTTCCAGCCCCTTCCTGACAGCCGGGATAAATTCACGCGGCACGGTACCACCCTTGATGGCATCCACGAACTCGAAGCCCTTGCCGGCTTCATTTGGCTCGACCTTCAACCACACGTGACCGTATTGGCCGCGGCCACCGGATTGCTTGACGAATTTGCCTTCGACTTCAACCGACTTGCGGATGGCTTCGCGATAAGCCACTTGCGGCGCACCCACATTGGCTTCCACGCCGAATTCACGCTTCATGCGTTCAACCAGAACTTCCAGGTGCAACTCACCCATACCGGAAATAATGGTCTGTCCCGATTCCTCATCGGAGCGCACGCGGAAAGACGGGTCTTCCTGCGCCAAACGATTCAACGCCATGCCCATTTTTTCCTGATCCATCTTGGTCTTCGGCTCTACTGCGACGTGGATCACCGGCTCAGGGAATATCATGCGCTCCAGCATAATCACCTTGGCCGGATCGCACAGCGTATCACCCGTAGTCGCCTCTTTCAGGCCGACCGCAGCGGCGATGTCGCCGGCAAATACTTCCTTGATTTCTTCGCGCTCGTTTGCATGCATCAGCAAAATACGACCGATACGCTCTTTCTTGCCTTTAACCGGGTTATAAATCGTATCGCCCGAGCTAAGCTTGCCTGAATACACGCGGAAGAAGATCAATTGCCCCACGAATGGGTCGGTCATGATCTTGAACGCCAACGCCGAGAACGGCTCATCGTCGCTCGCCTTGCGCTCGCCTATCGTTTCATTTTCCAACTCACCCTTAACCGGCGGAATGTCGGTCGGCGCAGGCAGATAATCGAGCACCGCGTCCAGCATGGCCTGTACGCCCTTGTTCTTAAAGGCCGAGCCGCACAACATCGGCACAATTTCACCGGCGATGGTGCGAACACGCAAGCCCTGCTTGATCTCGGCCTCGGACAAGTCGCCATTCTCGAGGTACTTATTCATCATCTCTTCGTTTGCTTCGGCGGCGCTCTCCACCATCTTCTCGCGCCACTCTTTCGCCGTTGCAACCAAATCGGCAGGAATGTCACGCAACTCGAACTTCATGCCCTGCGTAGCGTCATCCCAATAGATAGCCTTCATGCGTATCAAGTCGATCACGCCTTCGAATTTCTCTTCCGCGCCGATTGGCACCTGGATAGGCACGACGTTGGCGCGCAGACGAGCGCGCATCTGGTCGTACACCTTGAAGAAATTCGCACCGGAGCGATCCATCTTGTTGACGAAAGCCAGACGCGGCACGCCGTATTTGTTGGCCTGACGCCACACCGTTTCCGACTGCGGCTGCACGCCGCCTACCGCGCAATACACCATGCACGCACCATCCAGCACACGCATGGAACGCTCCACTTCAATGGTGAAGTCCACGTGTCCCGGAGTATCGATGATATTGATGCGATGTTCAGGATAATTCTTGTCCATCCCCTTCCAGTAACAGGTCGTCGCAGCAGAGGTAATGGTGATCCCCCGCTCCTGCTCCTGCTCCATCCAGTCCATCACCGCAGCGCCATCATGCACTTCACCGATTTTGTGGGAAACGCCGGTATAGAACAAGACCCGTTCGGTGGTCGTGGTTTTACCCGCATCTATATGCGCACTGATGCCGATATTGCGATAACGCTCGATGGGTGTTTTGCGTGCCACGATGGATACCTAAAATAAATTATTATTAAAGCTTGTAGCATGTAGCTGGTGGCTTGTAGCCAACCCGGTTTTGCTACTCGCTACAAGCTACTTGCTACAAGCTCAAATTAAAACCGGAAATGTGAGAAGGCCTTGTTTGCTTCGGCCATACGGTGTACTTCTTCACGCTTCTTGACCGCCCCGCCACGCCCTTCGGACGCATCGATCAACTCACCCGCCAGACGCATGCCCATGGACTTTTCGCCGCGCTTGCGCGCAAATTCTTTCAGCCAGCGCATCGCCAGCGCCACGCGACGGGAAGGGCGCACCTCTACCGGAACCTGATAGTTGGCACCTCCGACGCGACGACTCTTTACTTCAACCTGCGGCTTGGCATTGGATAGCGCCAGATTAAACACCTCGATCGGGTCTTTGCCGCTCTTCTTCACGATTTGCTCCAAAGCACCATAAAGAATGCGCTCGGCAACAGACTTCTTGCCGGCCGTCATCAGGACATTGACGAATTTGGAAAGATCCTGATTCCCGTACTTGGGATCCGGCAGGACTTCGCGCTTGGGTACTTCTCTACGTCTTGGCATATCTAACCTCGAAATTATCTGGCTAATTAAAAAACTTATGCTTGCTGATTGTTTAAGCCTTCTTGGGGCGCTTCGCGCCGTACTTGGAGCGGGACTGCTTGCGGTCTTTCACGCCGGCGGTATCCAGGCTGCCGCGCACCATGTGGTAACGCACACCGGGCAGATCCTTCACACGGCCGCCGCGTATCAGCACCACCGAGTGCTCCTGCAGGTTGTGGCCTTCGCCGCCGATATAGGAAATCACCTCAAACCCGTTGGTAAGGCGCACCTTGGCGACCTTGCGCAAGGCGGAGTTCGGTTTCTTTGGCGTGGTCGTGTACACGCGGGTACACACGCCACGCTTTTGCGGGCTCCCGCCAAGAGCAGGAACTTTGCTTTTTACAGGCTCGGCAGCACGGGGCTTGCGCACTAACTGGTTGATGGTTGGCATTGTCTAATGTCCCTAAATATTCCTGAGGTCGCAAAACATTCCTGCGGCCAAGACGGATAAATTATTTATATATCAAAATGTTGCAAAAACAACAGCCGTCACGGCAACCCTGCATTTTTTGCCGTGACGGCTAAAAAGACCGCGCATTTTATTGATGAACGCCCGGCCTGTCAAGCAAGCTACGCGTTATCCTGCGCCTCTATAACCGACTCGCCCTCGCCCAATCCGGCATCCTGCGCCATATCCACGCCCAGACGCTGCTTGCGGCGGGTAGCATGATAGGCCAAGCCGGTGCCGGCCGGGATCAGGCGACCAACGATAACGTTTTCCTTCAAGCCGCGCAGATCATCCTTCTTGCCCATGATTGCGGCCTCGGTCAGCACACGCGTAGTTTCCTGGAAGGAAGCCGCCGAGATGAATGAGTCAGTGGATAACGAAGCTTTTGTGATACCCAGCAACATATATTCGTAAGTCGCCGGTTGCTTGCCTTCAGCTTCCACGCGCTCGTTTTCCTGCAGCAATTCGGCACGCTCGACCTGCTCCTTCGGAATGAAAGTGGTATCACCCTCATCCATAATCTGCACACGGCGCAACATCTGGCGTACGATCACTTCAATGTGCTTGTCGTTGATCTTCACACCCTGCAGGCGATACACGTCCTGCACCTCGTCGGTAATGTAGCGCGCAAGCGCCGGCACACCGAGCAGACGCAGGATGTCATGCGGGTCGGCCGGGCCGTCCACGATCATCTCACCCTGATTCACCACCTGGCCATCGTGCACCAGCACGTGCTTGTCCTTGGGAATCAGAAACTCGTGCGGCACACCTTCCACATCGGTAATGACCAGACGCTGTTTGCCCTTGGTGTCCTTGCCGAACGATGCAGTGCCGGTAACCTCGGCCAACATGCCTGCATCCTTGGGCGAACGCGCCTCGAACAGCTCCGCCACGCGCGGCAAGCCGCCGGTAATGTCGCGCGTCTTGCTGCTTTCCTGCGGAATACGCGCCAGCACTTCGCCCACACCGACGTGTTGGCCGTCTTCCACGGTGATAATACAACCGGTCTGGAAAGTCACCGAGATTGACTGTTCGGTGCCGGCAATCTTGATTTCACGCCCTTCGTCATCCAGCAAGCGTACCAATGGGCGCAACACGCCCTTGCCTTGCGTGGCTGCACGCTTGGGGTCAATCACCACCAGAGTGGACAGGCCGGTCACTTCATCGATCTGCCTGGCAACGGTAGCACCCTCTTCCACATTCTCGAAGCGCACGCGACCGGCATATTCGGTAATGATGGGACGGGTATGCGGATCCCAGGTAGCCAGCACTTCGCCGGCACGCACCGGACTGCCCTCGCGCACGGCCAGCATCGCCCCGTACGGTACCTTGTGGCGTTCGCGCTCGCGCCCGTGGTCGTCGATTACCATCACCTCACCGCTGCGCGCCACCACCACCAACCCGCCGCTTACATTGCTGACGGTGCGCATGTTCGCGCTATATTTCATCAGGCCGTTGGATTTACCCTCGACCTGGCTGGCCACCACGGTGCGCGAGGCCGCGCCACCGATATGGAAGGTACGCATGGTTAACTGGGTGCCCGGCTCACCGATGGATTGTGCGGCGATCACGCCAACCGCTTCGCCCACATTCACCAGGCCGCCACGGCCCAGATCGCGGCCATAACACTTGGCGCATAAGCCATAGCGGGTTTCACAAGTCAGCGGGGTGCGCACATGCACCTCATCGATGCCCAGCAACTCTATGGCTTCCACCATATCCTCGTTCAGCAGGGTGCCCGCCTCATACAGGGTTTCGCCGGTTTCCGGATTGACGATATCCACGCTGGCAACACGGCCAAGTATGCGCTCGCGCAATGCCTCAATGACCTCACCGCCTTCCACCAATGCCTTCAGCGCGGCACCGTTACTGGTGCCGCAATCATCCTCGATTACCACCAGGTCCTGTGTTACGTCCACCAGGCGGCGCGTCAGATAACCGGAGTTCGCGGTCTTCAGCGCGGTGTCGGCCAGTCCTTTGCGCGCACCGTGGGTGGAAATGAAGTATTGCAGCATGTTCAAACCCTCGCGAAAATTCGCGGTGATCGGGGTTTCGATGATCGAGCCATCCGGTTTCGCCATCAGGCCGCGCATCCCAGCCAGCTGGCGGATCTGTGCGGCAGAACCGCGCGCACCGGAATCCGCCATCATGTAGATGGAATTAAACGACTCCTGCAGCACGGCCTTACCCTTCTTGTCGGTGAGCGGCATGCCGCTGGCGCGATCGAGCACCGGCTCACTGCCCAACTGGTCCATCATGGCCTTGGCCACCAGATCGCCGGTACGCCCCCAGATGTCCACCACCTTGTTGTAGCGTTCGCCCTGGGTCACCAGACCGGAGGTGTACTGCACGTCAATTTCATGCACTTCTTTTTCAGCTACGCTGATCAGATCGTTCTTCTGCGGCGGTACCAGCATATCGTCCAGGCAGATCGAAATACCGGCGCGGGTGGCGTAGGAGAAGCCCATATTCATCAGCCTGTCCGCCATAATCACGGTGTCGCGCAGGCCGCAACGGCGGAAGCTGGTGTTGATCAGGCGCGATATCTCCTTTTTCTTGAGCGCCTTGTTGACCAGGCTGAACGGCAAGCCGGCGGGCAGTATCTCCGACAGAAGGGAACGTCCCACGGTCGTTTCGTAGCGCGTGCGTTTTCCCTGGCGCTCACCATTCTCGTCAATATGAGATTCCTTGATGCGCACTACCACCTTGGCCTGCAAGTCGACGTGCCCGGACTCATAAGCGCGTTGCGCTTCGGATACATCGGCAAACATCGCACCCTCGCCCAGCGCGCCGATTTTCTCGCGCGTCATGTAATACAAGCCCAGCACGATATCCTGCGACGGCACGATGACCGGCTCGCCGTTGGCAGGCGACAGCACGTTGTTGGAAGCCAGCATCAGGGTGCGGCATTCCATCTGCGCCTCCAGCGATAACGGTACGTGCACCGCCATCTGGTCACCGTCGAAGTCGGCGTTGAACGCCGAGCACACCAGCGGGTGCAACTGGATCGCCTTGCCCTCGATCAGGATCGGCTCAAATGCCTGGATGCCGAGGCGGTGCAATGTAGGCGCACGGTTCAGCATCACCGGGTGTTCGCGGATCACGTCTTCCAGAATGTCCCACACCACCGGCTCTTCCGCTTCCACCATGCGCTTGCCCGCCTTGATGGTGGTGGCCAGACCGAGGATTTCCAGCTTGTGGAAAATGAACGGCTTGAACAGTTCCAGCGCCATTTTCTTGGGCAGGCCGCACTGGTGCAATTTCAGTTGCGGTCCCACCACAATTACGGAGCGGCCGGAATAATCCACGCGCTTGCCCAGCAAGTTCTGGCGGAAACGTCCGCCCTTGCCCTTGATCATGTCGGCCAGCGACTTCAGCGGACGCTTGTTGGCGCCGGTCAT
>JACREC010000080.1 GCA_016218445.1 Nitrosomonadales bacterium | reverse complement strand
GTGAATCTGTTCAACGATAAATTGCTCGATTACCTAGTCTGGTTCAACACCGAGCGCCCTCACTATGGCCTTGGGTTAAAATCTCCTTGTGAGTTCTTGCAAGAACATCATCAGTGCAATATGTATTGGCGGAAGACAGTGGCAAGCTAAAATTTGCAGAAAGGGGTATCCTGCGCAAGCCAAGGCCTTCGAGATCTGAAAAGAGGCTGAGGCTTGGGCACGGGTAATTGAGGCCGAAAGAGAGGGAGGCGGACTGCTCATTCTGAAAAAATGGTAGGCCAAAAAACTATAAAAAGAGCTTCACCAAGGGTGAGTATGTATACACGAAGGGGGTATGCATGCCGTACAGTTTTAAGAACCGGCCAAGCCGGCTTTGGCAGTTTGCGGTCGTTCACCAGTTGAGTATTTCAATCCTGAGGGCGATTCCACCGCCGCTTGTGGTTTTCCTGTTGCCTGTTCCGGCGCACGTTCCCGCCCAACGTTCTTCCATCGAAACGATCACCGTTTCGGTCAAACCGTTATTTGGCAATATTTGCGGAGTGCCAGCCTGATGCCGCGCCGGCTCTTGAAGATTGTTTCCAGGAGACTGTCGCGGGAACCTGAGCCACGTCCGCCCACCCATACGTTCGCCGTTGAAGACATCATCTGGGCCATGGGCAGCTTCTGCGCCCTGAACCGCAAGCCCTTCGATGCCGAGCTGCTTGCCAGGCAATTCCCGCCGCCGTATACCTCGGATTCCTTCATTCATGCCGCCCGCGCGCTGGGATTCCGCATCAAGCGCCGGGATTGCGATAGCACAGCACTCGCCAAGCTCAACCTGCCATGCCTGGCCGTATTAAACCCGGATAATCCGCCAGACCCAACGTCGCCTCTCCCTGCAATGGAGATGGTTGGGGAGAGGGTAGAAGCCACACCATCCGAACCAACCACCATCCCCCGTAAACACCGTCCCGCCATCATTGTCCAGATCAGTGATGAGAGCGTGATCCTGTTCGAGGTCGGCACCAATACGCCCAAGACACTGACCCCTACCGAGTTCGCCAAACGTTACGCCGGCACGGCGTTCCAGCTGGCACTCGAAACGAAAGACATCAAAGATCCAGATGGCGCGTTATCCAGCAAGGCCGTGTTCGGTTTTCACTGGTTCATTCCGGAGCTGATGAAGCACAAGCGCATCTGGCGCGACGTGCTGATCGCCTCCCTCATCATTCAGTTGCTCGCCCTGGGCACGCCGCTGTTCACCCAGGTAATCATCGACAAGGTCGTGGTGCACCGCACCCAGAGCACCCTGATCGTGATCGGCATCGGGCTTGCCGTGTTCATGCTGTTCTCCGCGCTGCTTTCCTGGGTGCGCCAGTACCTCATCCTGCACACCGGCAACCGCGTGGATGCCGTGCTGGGCGCTTCGGTGTTCGATCATCTGTTCAAGCTTCCGCCGCGCTACTTCGAACACCGCCCCACCGGCGTCATCGCCGCCCGCCTGCACGGGGTGGAGACCATCCGCGAGTTCGTCGCCAGCGCTGCCGTAACCTTGATCCTCGATCTGCCGTTCCTGCTGATCTTCCTTGGCATCATGCTTTACTACAGCGTGTTCCTTACCTTCGTTGCCTTGTCCATGATCAGCCTGATCGTGATCCTGAGTTTCGTCGTGGCGCCCGTATTCAGGAAGCAGCTCAACGAACAGTTCCTGCTCGGCGCGCGCAACCAGGCATTCACCACCGAATACGTCGCCGGGCTCGAAACCGTCAAGAGCCTGCAGATGGAACCCCAGCTCAAGGCCCGCTACAGCGATTACCTTGCCGAATATCTGCGCTCAGGCTTCGCCGTGCGCCAGATCGGCAACACCTACAACGCCGTATCCAACGGCCTGGAGCAACTGATGACCCTGCTTATCCTCGTCATCGGCGCCTACACCGTGATGAACAGCACTCCTTCGACAGGCTCAGGACAGGCTTTCACCATCGGTATGCTGGTCGCCTTCCAGATGTTCGCCAGCAGATTGTCGCAACCCATGTTGCGGCTGGTGGGACTGTGGCAGCAGTTCCAGCAGGCCAATCTCTCCGTACAGCGGCTGGGCGACATCATGAACGCTCCCGCTGAACCCTATTCCATCCTCCCCAGCCGCCTGCGCGAAGGAAAGGGCCAGATAGACATCGAAGGACTGAGCTTCCGCTACGGCGAGAACCTGCCCTTTCTCTATCAAGGCTTCAACCTCAAAGTCGCCCCCGGCAAGGTCATCGCCATCATGGGGCCATCCGGTTCCGGCAAGAGCACGCTCACCAAACTGCTGCAAGGCTTCTACATCCCCGCAGGCGGCACCATCAAGATAGACGGCAACGACATCCGCTATCTTTCCGCCAACGAATTGAGACATTACTTCGGCGTGGTGCCGCAGGAAACCATCCTGTTCTCCGGCACCCTCTACGACAACCTGCTGATGGCCAACCCCCATGCCACTTTCGACCAGGTCGTGCACGCCTGCAAGATGGCGGAAATACACACCTCCATCGAAGCCTTGCCACAAGGCTACCAGACCGAAATCGGCGAACGCGGCGTGGGGCTTTCCGGCGGGCAGAAACAGCGCCTCGCCATCGCCCGCGCCCTGATCAAGCAGCCGAAGATACTCGTCTTCGACGAAGCCACCAGCAGCCTGGACAACACCACCGCCGAACATTTCGCCGCCACCATCAATCAGCTCAAGGGCCAGGTGACGATGCTGTTCATCACCCATGCCATGCCGAAGAACCTGCTGGTGGACGAGGTGGTGAGGATCGGGCAGGGGTCGCTGAGTGCGGTGGCGACACAGGAAACGAAGCAAGAGGAAACTCCCAAGCGGGAAGCAGATGGAGGAGTGCATGGGTAGCAGAACCAGACAAGGCCGTTATATGGATGTAACGAACGGTCTAGATACTGAGGTGGCTGCCATTTTGAAAGAGGTGCGCCCATGCTAATGCTGCTGATGATAATCGAACTGCCGCAATCGTCCATCCAGCGCTTTGCGATTAAAGTGAAACTCGCGCGGCGAGCCCTTGTCCCCCTCGCCCGCCTGCGTGTGTTGTTGGGGCTTCAGCCCCGTAGTGTCAATTCCACACGCAGCTTGCTGCGTAGCGGATTGCCTGCCTTTGGTACAACCACGGCATACCCTTTGCGGGTGACGCCCGGCACTGTCGGCGCAGACAATATCGGCAACGAATTCGTCTGCATAGCCACACGCTCAAACGGCAGCCCGCTCTTGAATCAACTTCGCCACCCATTGATTCAGCGACATGCCTGCCGCCTTGGAAGCCGCAGTCGCCGCCTGATGGATGTTGGGGTCAAGGCGCAATACGAATTTGCCGGAATGCCGCTTGAACGGCTCAATTCCTTCCTCCGCGCACATCTCCAGAAACACCTTGAGCGAAGCCTTGCCTTCATGCTTCAACCCGGTAATGTTCTTGGCGTAAAAGTCGGCACTGCCATTCAGCCCGACAAACTCGCCGCGAAACATCTCGATGTCCGGGTCGTACTCAATGACCGCCCGCTGACCATCAATCATCATCACATTTTTCATGGTTTCACCCCATTGTTTTCCAGCCATTTTCGGATCGATTCCACCGCACCCTTGTCCGTGTCCGGCGAAGGATGCGGGCGATGGAACACACGCACCTCGCCGAACAACTTCACCCCGATGCGCGACCCTTCGCGCTCGCTGAGCTTTGCGCCCAAATCCACCAACAACGACTCAATATCCCGCCACTTGATGCTGCCGGGAACGGGGCGCGCAAAAATCAGCGCGAGGGTTTTTGCGCTTTTGCGTTTCATGCTCGCACAGTATCACAAATCAGTATCATATTCAATCAAGACTGATGCCAATGGCAGTCTGCACTTCCTGCTCGGCATCCTCGACCACGGCAGCCGCGCCCTGCTGCACCTGCAAGCCCTGCGCGACAAAACCACCGGCACCGTACTCGACTGTCTGCACCAAGCCATCCAAACTTACGGCAAACCCAAAGTTATTCGCACCGACAACGAAGCCTGTCCTGAGCCTGTCGAAGTGGGCATGTTCACCTCGCGCGCCTTCAGCCACGCACTCAAAAAGCTCGGCATCCGCCACCAGCGCACCGACCCCGGCTGCCCCTGGCAGAACGGCAGGATCGAACGCCTGTTCGGCACACTCAAACAAAAGCTCGACCAGTGGCAAGTGCCGGACTTCGCGCAGCTCAACCGCGACCTCGACACATTCTGCCACTGGTACAACCACGTCCGCCCGCACCAGAACCTCGACGGCAAAACCCCGGCAGAGGCTTGGAGCGGAGTCTGCGCAAGGGTCGCTGCGCAGCAGCGGGGCACCCACCGGCGCAGACTGAGCGGCCTGCGAGCGTGCGAGCAGATGCCGCCAGCGTACCTTTGGTGTACCCCTTGCGGGTGCGACCCATACACGAAACCCCACAAACAGGAACACTGGTTCGAGGCATGGGGCGGACTGTTGGCTGAATATTGTTTGAGGCATTAGAAAAAACCGTTCGTCCTGAGCGTAGGCAGATGTTTTGCCGGAGTCGAAGGATGTCCGCGAGAAAACGCGCCCGGCGCGTGAAACGGGCGGGCAAGCGATGAAAAAACGGGCAGAACGAACAGAAATATTGGGCAAAAAAGCAAACAGCAACCGCAAAAACTGACAGGAGGCGCGAAAAAAATGAGAAAAATGATACAAGAAATGGTGCGGCGGACATGCGGACGGGACACCGCGCTGGAGCAATTCGACGGGAGGGGGTTTTTCCGCTTGCCATGGCGCGAAGCGGCGAATGATGCGGGGTTTGAGGCGAGGAGGATGGGATGAGCCAACACAAGGAGCAAGCAATGAGATTTTTATTTATGGCCTGCCTGTTGGCTTTGTTGCCGCCCGTGGCGGCAGCTACAGAGCCTGCCAACAATACGCAGCCTTCGTCCGTCATAGACATGACCTTGCCCATTCATCAACAGAAGAAACTGCACCCTGAATTCTCCGACCCGGTGCTGGGCGACCAGGCGCAGATCGTCGAATGGGCGTGGAGTCCGCAATATGCCAAGCGTTTCAATCTTCCGGTGCAGCCGGATGGATTGAAGGACGGCGGGCTTTGGCTGATTGGCGTCAAGGTGCAGCGCATCCAGAGCCAGCAATGGCAGCGCTACACCTGCAACATCGTCGGATTGATGGACAACAAGCTGCCGATAATTGCGCCGCCCGGGGAGATATACACCGTACCGGCGTATGGTTGGCAGGGGGGGATGCCGGGTCTCAACATGGCATTAGTGGTCAAGGAATTCACACCTGCGCAGGAAACTTGGAACAAGAAACCAAAAAATGAGCTGGAGCGAACTCGGCCAGAGCGAAGCATTGGTCTGAATTACCTAAGCTACTACCGCCAATTTCAGGCAGGCTTGGCATATTTCGAAATTGAAGGCGGATGCGGCTATTTCAACGATCCGCAACTATTCAGGAATGAAATTCGTTTTCCAACAAAATTTATACACGAGAACCGCACGGCGGTTTTCGAGCCGGATGCAATTCACTTCGATCTTCCCGACAGCCTGATGCAAAAGATGTATCCCTACATCCGAGAGGCTGAGGATTGGACGTCATGTTTGATGCGAAGGTCTGGGCGCATTGGAATGACGCTAACTCTTCGTTCGATAAAAACCAAACGCTTTGGCAATACCTGTGAACCCGTAACAAAACAATCGAAGTAACTTGCTTACTTAACTTACGAAAGAGACACTGACATGGCAACCAATTCTGAACTCGCACAACTCTCAAGCGCGGCTTATCAAGACAATCCTGCGAACATGCAATTGCCTTCTGGCTGGACATTTCTAAGACCTTCCGATCCGAACCAGGTCGGCTACCAAGGATACGCTTTTGCACGACTCGACGCTGCTGGCAATCCTATTGAAATCGTCATCGCCAATCGCGGCACGGAACCCACTTCTTCGCTGGACAGGGCAGCGGATTTGCAAATGGTGGCGAATAAACTGCCCGATCAATATCAGTTTGCAAAGCAGTTTGCAGATCAGGTATTGAGTTCAAATTCGAACGCCACCATTACTGTTACCGGCCATTCATTGGGTGGTTCGCTCGCGCAACTCTTGGCTGCACAAACTGGGCTATCCGCCGTCACCTTCAACCCTTACGGCGCCAAAGACCTGATTCCCGCCATCAACGCCCGGTACGGATTATCGCTTGATCCCAACGCAACGTATAACAACATCGTCAACCATCAAACCACATTGGACGGTGTTTCCCGTCTGGGCAGCAGTTCCCCGGTTGGCAGCGATCAGCTTGGGCAGATGCAGACCCATATGGCGGCAAGTGAACTTGTGGCGGCGTTAATGGTTACCGGTGCGAAGGACGTGGGGCCTGTTTCGGCGCTGGCTTTCCCGGCAGCTTATCTGGCGGTGGATTTCTACTGGAGCCATAGCATAGACAGGTTTACTCAGGAGATTTTTCCGCAAGAAGCGCTGGTCGCACAAGTTGGACAGAGTTTTAAAGACTTTGTACGCACAGTGAAGGACCAGATCAATGCTATTCAACAAGCAGGAGCTACGGCACAGGCCAATTTGCAAAACGACTTTTTGCAACTGGCAGGAACGGCAGGCCAGACCTATCAGGACGCAGTCAATGCCACCTCGTCAGCAATGGGGCAGTTGGCTAACCTGTTAAGCGCGGCGGGCAAGCAGGCCGCGCAATCCTTCCTTGACTTTTCCTTCGGTTTCGGCAACACCATCAACGGCATCGAACAAGCTGTTGCCGACGCCTTCAACGCCGCCCAAAAGTGGTTCCCCGTCCGCTACGACCCCCTCACCTTCGACCTCAACGGCAACGGCATCGAAACCGTGCCGATCAATGCTGCGAACCCCATCCTGTTCGACCACACCGGCTCCGGGATAAAAGCCGCCACCGGCTGGATCGCGCCTTCCGACGGCTTCCTCGTGTTGGACCGGAACGGCAACGGCACGATAGACAACGGCACCGAACTTTTCGGCGACAGCACGCCGCTGGCATCGGGCGGCAACGCGGCGGATGGTTTTGCAGCGCTCGCCCAGGAAGACACCAACGGTGACGGCATCGTCTCCGCACTGGATGCCCGTTTTGCCAACTTGCGCATCTGGCAAGACCTGAATCAGGACGGCATCAGCTTCGTGGATGCCAACAACAATGGCACCCTCGATGCGGGCGAAACCAGCGAGCTCAAGACCCTCGCCGAACTCAACATCGCCAGCATCAAAGTCGCCAAGACCGAACACAGCCAGATACTACCCAGCGGCAACGAAATCGCCGACCTCGGCAGCTTCACCCGCACCGATGGCAGCGTGGGCGGCATGGGCATTACCTCTGGCCTCGCCGATGTCAATCTTGCGAGTGATACTTTTCACCGGATGTTTGTGGATACCGTGCCGCTCGATCCCTTGGCGGCAACCTTGCCCGACATGCAGGGATCGGGCGTGGTGCGCGACCTGAGAGAAGCCGCCAGCCTGTCGCCGACATTGCTGTCTACGCTTGACCAATACGCACTATCCACCACCAGCACCGCTCAGCACCAGTTGCTGGATGCGCTGGTGAGCGAATGGGGAGCGACCAGCGGCGTGGCCGACATGCAAACGCGCGCCACGGCAAATGGCTACACACTCACCACCAATCTGGATGCGGTACATTTCGCGAGGCTGACTGCGCTGGAACAATTCGATGGGAGAAGTTTTTACCGTTTGCCGTTCGAGACGGGTGTCGGCGTGCAAGCCGTGACAGGCATGAGCGTGGCGGGTACGCAGATCACCATCACGATGCCTCAGGCACAAATCGCTTTGCTGGATCAGGCGTACACTGCCTTGAGGAATTCGGTCTATGACGCTTTGTTACCGCAAACGCGCCTCAAGCCCTACCTCGACCAAATTGGACTGACGCTCACTAACGGGAATTTCACTCTCGATTTCAGCGGAGTGCGGGCCGCATTCCAAAACAAAATGGCTGTGAATGTTGAAACCGGATTGACCGACCTGGTTGATTTCAACCGCAATACAGCCAAGACGCTGAATAGTACTGATTGGGCCAGCCAAGGGTGGGACTTGTTTGGGAATGTGCTTAACACAACGCCGATGACGACAACTCTGCTGTCGGCTTTGAATGATGTCGGATTGCAAGTTGAAGGGCAGGCCGGGTACAGCCCATCTGGAACATCTGGTAACGACATCATTATTGGTAATGATCTAAACAGTGTTCTGAATGGAAATTCTGGGGATGACACACTGTATGGTATGGGCGGCAACGACACGCTGAACGGAGGGACGGGTACGGACACGCTGATCGGCGGGGCGGGGGATGACACCCTGAACGTGAACGCCCCGACCTGGATCGGTACCTACGTCTACGACTACAACAGCTATGAAGCGACCGGCAACATACTGGAAGGGGGCGCGGGCAGCGACGTACTGAACGGAGGCGGCGGGTCGGACACCTACCGGTTCAATTTGGGGGACGGTTCGGACACCATCACCGAAGTGGCCTACAACGGCAATAATGCAACGGACACGGCGATTGACAAGATCGTGCTGGGAGCCGGGATCGCGCCTGCGGACATCACGATAGTGCGCAACGGCAACAACCTGCTGCTTCAGTTTGCCAATGCGGGCGACCAGATCACGATTGCGAACTGGTACGGATCGACAGGCGCGCGGATCGAACAAGTGGTATTTGCGGACGGCACGGTGTGGGACAAGAGCGTCCTGCACGATGCCGGGCTGATCGTGCATGGCACAGCGGGAGCGGACGTCATCACGGGGGTATATGGCGAGATCAACACGCTGTATGGCGAAGATGGCAATGACACCCTGAATGGTGGTGTCGGCGCAGACATGCTGGATGGTGGCGCAGGCAACGACACGCTGAACGGAGGGACGGGTACGGACACGCTGGCATTCGGTGCGGGCATCACGGTGAATGACATCGCCTTTGCCTACGAGGACTGGGGCGACTACTCGCCCAAGTTCAAGGTCTATTACGGCAACGCTTCGACGGGACAGGCTCCGGATGTGGTTTCCATCCTGAACGGCGAACGCGGCGCGATCGAACAATTCAGCTTTGCGGATGGCACGACCTACAGCTTCGCCGAGATG
>JACREC010000076.1 GCA_016218445.1 Nitrosomonadales bacterium | reverse complement strand
TTTAACTCCCTCTCCCCTTGCGGTAACCAGCGACTTGGCTGCCGTCTCTGGGCAGCCTAGTCGAATGGCTAGTAGTTCTATCAGAGAGGGTTGGGGTGAGGGGGAGAAATTCGATGGCCATAATCTCATCGCAGCCATCGCGAAACGACGCGGCTATCTCCTCAAGGGCGGCGAACCCGACCTGGAAAAAGCCGCGCTCATGCTGCTGCAGGATTACCGCACCGGCGCGCTGGGCCGCATCAGCCTGGAGACTCCAAAAAGCCGTAGCGCCATGCTTGGCGGACAAACGCCTGCCGACACAGCGCAAAAGGAAACTACTCAGAACCAAGCCGAGTAATTTTAATGCATTAAAAACACCAACTGACTGCATAATAAACCTGTTAAGAAATACGAAAGGAGGCAATGCAATGTCGAACCGAGATGTATTGATCGTTCATGGCTGGAGCGATACTTCAAAATCCTTTTCACCGCTGGTCGATTTCCTCAAGAGTTCCGGTTTCAACGCGGTTGGGTTGTGGTTGGGCGACTACATTTCCTTGGACGACGACGTCAAAATTGAGGACGTCGCCAAGCGCATGGAGGCGCTGGTGCGGGACAAGTTGCAGAAGGGCGAGATCAAGGCGCCGTTCGATATGATTGTGCACAGCACCGGCGGACTGGTGGCGCGGCAATGGATCAGCACCTACTACCTCGACGATGTGAGCAAATGCCCGGTGAAGCGGTTGGTCATGCTGGCGCCGGCGAATTTCGGCTCCAAGCTCGCGTCCATGGGGCAGAGTTTGCTCGGACGCGTGCTCAAGGGTTGGAACAACTGGTTCCACACCGGCAAGGAGATGCTGACGGCGCTTGAGCTGGCTTCGCCGTTTCAATGGGAACTGGTGCAGCGCGACCTGCTGGTGCCGGACGGGAAAACCGATGGCCGCGCCGTCTACGGCGAAAACGGCGTGTGGCCGTTTGTGCTGGTCGGCACGCATCCGTATCCCAGCGCGCTGCGCCAGATCGTCAACGAGGACGGCGCCGACGGCACGGTGCGCGCGGCGGCTGCCAACCTCAACACGCGCGGTGTCACCATCGATTTTTCCAAGGACGAGTTAAATCCCGAAGTGCGCTTCTGGCAGAACCGCTCCGGGGTCGCCTTTCCGTTCGCCGTCCTGCCCGACCGGACTCACGCTTCGATCATCGAGCCTGCCGGGCCGGACGTCAAGGCGGACCCGGCATCTCAGCAGCGGCTGGGAGCGATGATCGTGGGCGCCCTCAATTGCGACACCTTCACCACTTACCAGCAGATGGCCGTGGACTGGCGCCAGCTCAGCGAGAACACGGCCAATCTGGCGAGCGACGATACCGCCCGCGCTGCCCTGTTTCCCGGCGGCGAGCAGAAGCCGGAGTTTTTCCATCAATACATTCAGGTTAACGTGCAGGTGGTGGATGACCACGGCGCCGATGTCACCGACTACGTACTGGAGTTCGCCGGCCCGGACTACAAGCGCAACGACGACCCGACCGTGTACTTCCACCGCGAGGTGCTGGAGGACGTGCACACCAACGGCAACAATGCCGCCTACCGCTGCCTTTTCGTGGACCGTACCGATCTGCTCAACAAGTTCTACCAGCTTATCGGTAAGAATGTGGAAAAAGTCCTCACCATGAGTATCTCGGCCAAGGCGCCGGGCGGCAACGTGAGCTATTTCTCGGACAGCAAACGCGGCGCTCCCGGAGAAATGGTGATCCACACCCTGGACGACAATACGCAGGCCCGCTGGCTGCAGCGCAATACGACACAGTTCGTGCGCATCATCATCCCGCGCAACCCCTCGGACAACGTGTTCAAGCTGAAGCATTAGCAGCCAGTTATGCCAAGCGCTGGGTATTCGCTTGCACGCACTGTCAGCGTGCAGCAAGATTTTAAGCAACAAGCGTGAGATCATCACGCGGCAAGTCAAAGTATTAGCAGCGTGCTTTGG
This sequence comes from Nitrosomonadales bacterium, assembly GCA_016218445.1. Lineage (GTDB taxonomy): Bacteria > Pseudomonadota > Gammaproteobacteria > Burkholderiales > Gallionellaceae > CAITJF01. The sequence continues at coordinate 19,398 of JACREC010000076.1, read as the reverse complement.
TGTTTTTGCGGTGGCGTTTATATAAATAGGTAGAATGAAAACGATGCTGACCCCTTTGATCCACCGAACATTCTGAATACGCATGGACGGCAAACTTTTTTCGCAAGACTTTCTGCTTGATGGCATTAAGACGACACCCGTCTGGGAAAAGTTATCTGACGATGCGCTGAACGTTTTCATCAATGATCTCAAGCGTATCTACGCCCCGCTCGCGGCTGACAGCCAACTCAACGAAGCCAACACCGAAGCCGATATTATCGAAAGGGTGCTTGACCTGCTGGGCTGGCAAGACCTTACCCTCAAACAAGTCACTGCTACCAGTACGCGTCGCGAAGACGTGCCGGACTTCCTGCTGTTTTCGAATGAGGAAGCCAAGCAATCCGCCCGTGCCGAAAAGCGCGATGACCGCCGCTACTGCCACGGCATCGCCATTCTCGAAGCCAAGCGCTGGATGCGCCCGCTGGATCGCGGCGACGCGACCAACCGCCTCGATGCGGGTACGCCGTCAAACCAGATACTGCGCTACCTCTCCAGCGTCGAGGTCGCCTCCGAGCGCGCGGTGCGCTGGGGCATCCTGACCAACGGCGCGGTATGGCGACTGTACTGGCAAGGGGCGCGTTCGCGTTCCGAAGAATTTCTCGAACTTGATCTCGCCGCCCTGCTCGGTGTACCTGGCACCGGGCAGAACCTGTTTGATGTTGATGCACGGCACGGCATCAAACTATTTTTCTGCCTGTTTCATCTGGGTGCTTTTCTGCGCCAGACATGGGACAAGGAGCAGCGCACTTTCCACGAATACGCCTTCAACGAAGCGCGGCTGTATGAAGAAAAAGTTTCGCAGGACTTGGGCGCGCGCGTATTTGCCAGCATCTTTCCGCAACTCGCTGACGCCCTTGCGGCGGGCGATCCGCAAGCCCAAACAGCTTCCGCCGCCTATCTGGATGAACTGCGCGAGGCCACGCTGATCCTGCTATACCGCCTGTTGTTCATCCTCTACGCCGAAGACCGCAACCTGCTGCCCGTGCGAGATACTCGCTATGACGACTATGCCTTGCGCAAAATCCGCGAGGACATCGCCAAGCGCCGCGATGCGAACGACGTGTTCAGCGCAAGCGCCACCCGCTACTGGCAACACATGGGCGACCTGTTCCGCATCATCGCGCAAGGCGATGCCTCCATCGGCATGCCCGCCTACAACGGCGGCCTGTTCGAGGATGAGCGCGCACCGTTGCTGATGCGCACCCGCGTATCGGATGCGAATTTCGCTCCGCTGTTCGACGACCTCGCGCGCCGTCCCGATTTATTGCACGCATGGATCAACTACCGCGACCTCTCCGTGCAACACCTCGGCGGTATTTACGAGCGCCTGCTGGAATACAGCCTCACCGTTGAAGAAAACAAAATCGTCGCCCGCCCCGCCAGCTTCGCGCGCAAAACCAGCGGCAGTTATTACACCCACGACGGACTGGTGAAACTCATCATCCGCGAAACCGTCGGCCCCTTGATCGCCGAGCGCAAACAAGCCTTCCATGACCAGATAAAAATATGGAAGCACAAAAAGGAACTCAAGCCCGACGGCTGGAAACTGCTCGACAACCTCGACCCTGCCTCCACCATGCTCGATCTGAAAATCTGCGACCCGGCGATGGGCAGCGGACACTTCCTCGTCTCGCTGGTGGACTACCTCGCCGACGAAATCCTCGAAACTCTCGCCGAAGCGGAGCTTGAAGTCGCGGCGCAACCGTGGGCGAAGGATGTCCCCAACCCGTGGGCATCGCCGCTGATCGTGCGCATCCATGACATCCGTAACCGCATCTTCACCGCCGCGCACAAAAATCGCTGGGCGGTGAGCGAGGCGCAACTGGATGACCGCCACATCGTGCGCCGCATGATCCTCAAGCGCGTGGTGCATGGCGTGGACAAAAACCTGATGGCGGTGGAACTTGCCAAGGTCGCGCTGTGGTTGCACACCTTCACCGTCGGCGCGCCGCTGTCTTTCCTCGACCACCACCTGCATTGCGGCGATTCGCTGTTCGGCGGCAAGGTAAAGCAAATCGCGGAAGAGTTGGGCAAGCTGAAGGGCGGGTTGTTGCAGCAGGACGACTTGCGCCGCGTGGAGACTGCGCGCATCACCATGAACGCCATCGGCAACCTCACCGACATCGACATCGCCGAGGCGCACGAATCCAAGGCATTGATGGATTCGCTCATCGACAACCTGCGCCCGACGCAGCGCGCGCTGGATTATCTCCAGGCCAAGCAATGGGCGGGCAAAGCCGATGCGAAGAACTACCAGCAAACCTGGGTCGGCCTGCTCAACCATGAATACGGCGACAACCTGCTCGAATCCATAGACCTGCTCGGCAAGGCAGGCATCAAGCTGTTCTCCGAACGCCAGCAGAATGACCATCGCGTGGTGCAGCAAGCGCTCGCCTGCGCCGCGAGCAATCGCTTCCTGCACTGGGAGCTGGCCTTTCCTACTGTCTGGCAAAACGGGCAGGGTGGCTTCGACGCCGTCATCGGCAACCCGCCGTGGGACAGGATGAAATTGCAGGAAGTGGAATGGTTCGCCGAACGCAAACCGGAAATCGCCAAGGCCACTCGCGCCGCCGACCGCAAAAAACTCATCGCGCAACTGCAAACCAGCAACGATCCGCTGTGGCAGGACTACCTTGCCGCACAAGCTGCCGCCGAAGCGGGCAGCCGCGTGGCGCGCGAGTGCGGCGACTACCCGTTGCTGTCCGGCAGCGACACTAACCTGTATTCGCTGTTCGTCGAACGCGCGCAAGCCTTGATCCATCCGCGTGGTGCGGTCGGTCTGCTGTGCCCCTCCGGCATCGCGGCAGACAAGGGTGCGGCGGAATTCTTCCGCAGTATTTCCACCACCGGACGCCTTGCCGCGCTCTACGATTTCGAGAACAAGAAAGTTTTCTTCCCGGACGTTCACGCCAGCTTCAAATTTTGCGCGTTGGTGTTTGGCGGCGAGCAGCGCGCCGTTACCGCCGCACGCTGCGCCTTTTATCTGCACACGCTGGAACAGGCCGCCGACCCGCAACATATCCTCACGCTCTCTGCACAGGACTTTGCTGCGGTCAATCCCAACACCGGCTCTGCGCCGATTTTCAGGACGAAGCGCGATGCCGATATCACCACCGCGATCTATCGCCGTCAGCCGGTGCTGTGCCTGCATCAAAACCCAAACCCCTCCCAACCTCCCCTTGTCAGGGGAGGAACTGCCAGCCTCCCCCCTGACAAGGGGGGATTGAGGGGGGTTAAGGTCTGGCCGGTGCGCTATTGCACCATGTTCCACATGACTAACGACTCCGGCCTGTTCAAGCGGCGCGACGAGCTGGAAGCGCAAGGCTGGTATCCGGTCGGCATGAAACATTGGAAGAAGGGCGAAGCGGAAGCGGTGCCGCTGTACGAAGGCAAGATGGTGCAGATGTACGACCACCGCGCCGCGAGCGTGGTGATGAATGCTGACAATATGCACCGCCCGGCGCAGCAGGAAGCCAACACAAGCGCACAACATACCGATACAAACTTTTACCCCTTGCCGCAATTCTGGGTGAGTGCCTCTGATGTGCAGCAACAGTTCACCGGGAAATGGGCGATTGCCTACAAGTCCATTACTGCGCCCACCAACATGCGCACCATGATTGCTGCCATCGTGCCGGAATGCGGCGTAGGCAATAGCATGGCGATGCTGCTACCGGAAAATGAAGAACAAAATTATGGGCAGTTTGCGCCGCTACTGCTGGCAAACTTGTCTTCGTTCGCCTTCGATTTTGTGTTGCGCACCAAAGTTCAAGGACAGAATCTCAACTGGTACATTGTCGAACAACTCCCGCTGATCCGCCCCGAACAGTTCGAGCAAACGCTGGGCAAAACAAAAATTTCCGACTTCGTGTGCAACGAAGTGCTGCGCCTGTCCTACACCGCGCACGACCTCGCCCCGTTCGCGCGCGACCTGGGCTACGACGGCGCGCCGTTCAAGTGGGACGAAGACGACCGCCGCCACCGTCTGGCGCGGCTGGATGCGCTGTTCTTCAATCTCTATGGCATCGACCGCGACGACGCGGCCTACATTCTCGACACTTTCCCCATCGTGCGCGAACAGGACGAAAAGGCGCACGGGCGCTACCTCACCAAGGATCTGATTCTCGCCTACATGAACGCCGTGGCAGCGGGTAATTTCACTACGGTGGTGCAGGTGTAACCGCATAGGAAGCGATCAGAATGTGCCATTGGGGTTAGCATCAATATCTTTTTACCCCCTGATTGTTATGGGGGCGAAGCTTGCCATAAGACCGTTAAAAGACTATATTCGGTCTTCATCGCCTCAGAGGATAAATCATGCGCTCAACCAACATCAAACCCATCAGTTACCTCAAGGCCAATGCCGCCGAGGTGCTTCAACGCCTGGCCGAACAGCGCGAACCTTTTTTGATCACGCAGAACGGGGAAGCCAGGGCAGTCATGCAAGACATCGCTACCTATGAAAGCACGCAGGAAACGCTGGCACTGTTGAAGATACTGGCACTGGGGAATCGCGAGATCGAAGAAGGCAAGGTCAAGCCCATCGCAGATGTCGCGCGCCACCTTCGAGCCAGGAAGACCACGGCAAAATGAGCTACAGGGTATTGCTCACCCGCAGCGCGGAGCGCGACCTCGAAGAAATCTACGATTACATCGCCGAAACCGATACGCAGGGCAACGCGGATCACGTGCTGGATAAACTAATGGGAGTAGCCGAAACATTGGCCACTTTTCCGGAGCGCGGCTCCTATCCAAAAGAGCTGCTCCTGCTTGGCATCCGCGAATACCGCCAGGCGCACTTCAAACCCTATCGGCTCATCTATCGGGTGATTGGAAAACAAGTGCTCATCTACATGATTGCGGACGGCAGGCGCGACATGCAGACACTGTTGTCGCGCAGAATGCTTGGCGTGTAGCAGGTCATCTTCCCACCGCAAACATGACAAAAGGTTGATATGAATCCAGAACTCAGTAACCTGCTCGGCTACCCCGCCGCTTTCCTGACCACCATCGCCTTTGTGCCGCAGGCCTGGCAATCCTGGCGCACGCGCGACCTCTCCGGTATTTCGCTGCCGATGTATGCGCTGTTCACTTCGGGGGTGGCGCTGTGGCTGGGCTATGGCTTGGTGATCGGCAGTTTGCCTGTCATCGCGGCGAATGCGGTGACGCTGATGCTGGCTTCGGTGGTGTTGTGGCTGAAGATTTTGGAGGTGAGAGGCGGGGCAAGGTATTAATCTACCGTTCGGGCTGAGGTATCGAAGCCCATTCCCCTCTTAAGTCGTTTGTGGTTCGATACCTCACCACGAGCGGTCAGAAAATATATTAGGCGCCCCCTCTCCCCAGCAAGGGGGAGGAAGTAAAAACTTAATGGGCTTCGATACCTCAGCCCGAACGGATGTCTCTAATTAACACAGGCCAATCCAATTCCACCCACTCGCAGTTGGCGATGCCGTCATGGCGAGTTATCTGTTCCGGATCGTCAATGGTCAAGGTCAGCGCGGCGAGGATGGGGTTTTCGTGGGATACGGCTAGCACTGTTCCACTCGGGTGGCGTGCGGCGATTTCATCCATGAAGCTGCGCAGCCGTTCCATCTGTTCCAGGAAAGATTCGCCCCGCTCCGGTTTGATATGCAGCGGATCGGGGCGCACCAGATCGTTGAACACATGAACCGGCAGCCCGTCCAATCCGGTATGGCGTTCGTTGAGGCGGGCATCAATGCGCAGCGGGCAGGCGTGGTGGCGCAGCAGGATTTCTGCTGTCTGTTGGGCGCGCGGGAATTCGGATGCATAGGCGTGGGTGAAGCGCACCGCGCGCAATTCATATGACGCAGCCTCGGCCTGCGCCCTGCCCCGCTCTGTAAGGTTCACGGGTTGGGCGGGATCGTCGTTAATGAGGCCTGCAACGTTGGCTTCGCTTTCGCCGTGGCGGATCAGCGTTATTTTCATTGCTCAATCCTGTGATTGCTAATGAAGGCCATCCTCTCCCTAGCCCTGATATAACCCCTAGCCATTCGACTAGGCTGCCAAAAAAACAGCAGCCAAGTCGTTGGTTATCTCCCGCAGCACCCGCAAGAAGTACGCCGTGGTTGTAAGGGACTGAAGCCCCAACAACACACGCAGGCGGGAGAGGGAACTTGTAAATGGCCTCACACGTACCCGTTCGGCCTGAGCCTGTCGAAGGCCATTCATGTTTCGACAAGCTCAACACGAACGGACTCATACTTCATTCGTGCCGGTTCAATAGTTTGAAGTAAAAAACCGCCCGCTCATTTCTTCCAGCCCCAGCGTTTGCAGCACTTCTTTGGCGGGTATTTCTATTTGGTGCTAGCATAATGCACAATAATGCCTTCCTCCTGCAAACCCGATGACTTAGACTGATGCAATGAGTGCCAAATTTCAGTGGGATGCAGAGAAGGCTCAATACAACCTCAAGAAGCACAATGTTTATTTTGAGGAGGCTGCAACTGCTTTTTATGATCCGTTGTCTATCGTAATACCAGACCCGGATCATTCGCGGAGTGAAAACCGGTTTTTATTGCTTGGTATGTCCAGCCATATGCACCTTCTGGTGGTGGCACATACTGATCGGAATGATGAAATACGTATCATCAGTGCTCGCGCTGCGACACGACATGAAAGAAAATATTATGAAGACTCCTGAGGAAGAAATGCGTCCTGAATATGATTTTTCTGGTGGCGTGCGCGGAAAGTACGTCACGAGGCTTGCACAGGGGACTAATGTTGTTGTTCTGGACAAAGATGTCGCCAAGGAATTTGAGAATTCCGCCGCGGTAAATGATGCACTTCGTGCGTTGATAGGTGTTATTCAGAAACATCGTGGGAAAAAGTCGGCCAAGCGCCCAAAGCAACCCGCGTAGAACGCAATCTCCCAGCCCTAAAGAGGACAGCATCGCGGCGTTTCTTTTGATGCGGCCAAACCATCGTAAAAAAACCGCCCGCTCATTTCTTCCAGCCCCAGCGTTTGCAGCACTTCATGCAGGCGCTCGGCTGCGCGTTTGCGCGGCAGGTTTTTGTAGCTGGCGATGATGAGTTCGTTCTTCATCGAGTGTTCCCAGCCCACCAGTTCGGTCACGGTGACCTGGTAGCCGTGCGCTTCAAGTTGCAGGCAGCGCAGCACGTTGGTGACGTGGCTGCCAAATTCGCGGGTGTGGATCGGGTGGCGCCAGAGTTCGGTCAGGGCATTCTTTGCCAGTTCCTGGCTTTTGTTCTTGCGCAGCGCCGCGGCCACTTCGGCCTGGCAGCACGGCACCAGCACGATGAATTTTGCCTGTTTCTTTAACGCAAAACGGATGGCGTCGTCGGTGGCGGTGTTGCACGCATGCAGCGCGGTCACCACATCCACTTTGGCAGGCAACCGGTCGGACTCGATGGATTCCTCCACCGACAGATTGAGGAATGACATGCCGGAAAAACCCAGGCGTGCAGCCAGTTCCCGCGAATGCTCGACCAGCTCATCGCGCCTTTCGATGCCATAGATGTGTGATTTGTCGTTCAGCGTCTTGAAAAACAGGTCGTACAGGATGAAGCCCAGATAAGACTTCCCCGCCCCGTGATCCACCAGTTGAATATCGGGATGGTCTTGTTGAATTTCCTGCAGCAGCGGCTCGATGAATTGATAGAGGTGATAAACCTGTTTGAGTTTGCGCCGGGAATCCTGGTTCATCTTCCCGTCGCGCGTGAGGATGTGCAGCTCTTTCAACAGCTCGATTGATTGGCCGGGTCTTATTTCGTTTTTGTCACTCATCATAAGGTAGCCGCTAAAAATTCAAATTCCGTCATTCCGGCGCAGGCGGGAATCCAGTCTAATGAAAAAAACTTCCCCGCAACGCGGGGACAATGCCAAAAGGCATGTTAGCTAAAACCGCTGGATTCCCGCCTGCGCGGGAATGACGAATCCTTAGAGGTTCCCATGAGGTTTTTATTTTGTCGCAAAGTACAGAAGCGCGCTCAGGAACCGCACCTTACCGGATGTACGCTTCCGTCGCATAGCGGCGCATCATGCGGTGGCTGTTGAAATACGAGGCGTTCTTGCTGATCGCACCCTTCATCACCTTGAGCCACCCGCCGTCGCTGTGGCCGTAATACAGCGGCAGCACCACTTGTTCGAGTTTGTCGTAGAGCACCTGCGCCTTGCCGTCGGCCATTCCCGCCGCATCGCCGATCGCCCAGCCGGTCACGCCCTCGATGCAGCCCTCAATCCACCAGCCATCGAGCACCGAGAGATTGGGCACGCCGTTGAATGCGGCTTTCATGCCGCTGGTGCCCGAAGCCTCGAGCGGCGGCAGCGGCGTGTTGAGCCACACATCCACTCCTGCGGTCAGCGTCTGGGCAAGCGCCAGATCATAATCGGGCAGGTAGACCACCGGTATCGTGCCGGCAAGGTCGCGCGCATGCGCATACAGTTGCTCGATCAGGTGCTTGCCGCCTTCATCGCGCGGGTGCGCCTTGCCGGCGAGCACGATCTGGAACGGATGGTTGCGCGCGATTGCCCGCAACCGTTCGAGGTCGGAGAACAGAAGATCCGGGCGCTTGTATGCCGTCATGCGCCGCGCGAAGCCGAAAATCGGGACGTCGGGCTTGAGCGACACGCCGGTGAGCGCCTGCACTTTCTCGATGAGATGTTGTTTCGCCTGGACATGCGCTTCCCAGATCGCGGTTTCCGGGATGCAGCAGTCGGCGCGCATCAGCAACTGGGGCTCGTGGCACCAGCCCGGAAGGTAATGATCATAAAGCTGGCGGAAACCTTCGGCGGCCCAGGTATACGGATGCACGCCGTTGGTGATCGCGTGCACCTTGTAGCCGGGAAACATCGCATTCGACACTTCGGCGTGTTTCTTGGCGACGCCGTTCACATACTCGCTCAGGTTCAGCGCCAGCCGCGTCATGTTGAGGCTGTCCTCGCCGGCCATGCGCTTGATGGTTTCCATGTCAAAGTCGTTGTTCAGGACGCGCTGCACCAGGTCGTAGGGAAAGCGGTCATGCCCGGCCTCGACCGGAGTGTGGGTGGTAAAGCTGCACAGGCTGCGCACGTATGGAAGATCGTAGAGCGATTCACCCGGACGGACCAACTCGGGCATGCGCGCGTGGCGGTGCAGCAATTCCAGCCCGAGCAGCGCGGAGTGCCCCTCGTTCATGTGGTAATGCCGGATGGTGAAGCCGAGCGCTTGCAGTAGGCGCACGCCGCCCAGCCCGAGCACGATTTCCTGCTTGAGCCGGTAGACGTTGTCGCCGCCGTAAAGATAGTGGGTGATTTCGCGGTCGTCACTGCTGTTCTCACCCAGATCGGTATCGAGCAGCAATACCGGCTGGCGGCCGCCCATGTGGCCTTCGAGCACGTACAGCCAGGCGCCGATCCAGACCGTGCGGCCATCGATCTGCACGGCAATCTTGGCGTCGAGCGGCTGCGCCCAGTGCCTGAGTTCCCAGGTCGCTGCATGTTCCAGCTGCCGCCCCTGCGCGTCAATTTCCTGGCGGAAATAGCCGGCGCGGCTCACCAGGCTGACCGCCACCATCGGCAGTTCGAGGTCGGTGGCCGAGCGCACGGTATCGCCGGCGAGCACGCCCAAGCCCCCGGCATAGGTCGGGATCTCGCTGCGCAGCGCGATCTCCATCGAGAAATAGGCGACGCGCGGTTCGTGGATGAATTCGTCGAGCATGATTGCGTTCCTCCTCAGTGACCGGAGTTCGATTTAGTGGACGGGCAAGTCAACCGGATTATCCATTAAACCGAAAACAGCGTCATTCCCTTCCCCCTGACAGGGGGAAGGTTAGGATGGGGGTTGGCACTGTGGGAAGGCTGAGTTTCTACCCCCTCCCTAAGCCCTCCCCCTGTAAGGGGGAGGAGACTTTGGGTCTAACGGATTATCCAGGATTATGCCAGCAGATTGTTCTCTGTGCCGGCACAAAACCGGCCAGCAACTTCATCAGCCCGCGCGCATTTCGAGCATCAGGTGATTAACCCGTTTGACAAAACCGGCGGGGTCGTCGAGTTGCCCGCCCTCTGCCAGCAATGCCTGATCAAACAGCACAGCCGCCCAGTCGTCAAAATGTTTTTCTTCTTCCTTCAAACGCTTCACCACCGGATGATTCGGGTTGATCTCCAGGATGGGGCGTGTGGCGGGCGTCTTCTGCCCGGCTGCCTTGAGCATGCGTGCCATGTTACCGCCAATATCATGCTCGTCAGCCACCAGGCAGGCGGGGGAGTCGGTCAGGCGGTGGGTTACCCTGACCTCCTTGACGCGCTCCGCGAGACTCGCTTTTATTTTCTCGGTTAGGCCCTTGTGGTCATTGGCCTGTTTTTCCTGTTCCTGTTTCTCGGCTTCATCCTCCAGCTTGCCCAGATCAAGCCAGCCCTTGGCCACGGAGACCAGCGGCTTGCCGTCGAACTCGGTCAGGTAGCTCACCACCCACTCGTCCACGCGCTCGGAAAGCAACAGCACTTCGATGCCCTTCTTGCGGAACACTTCCAGATGCGGGCTGTTTTTTGCGGCATTGAAAGTTTCGGCGGTGATGTAATAAATCTTGTCCTGCCCTTCCTTCATGCGCCCGATGTAATCGGCCAGGGAGACGGTTTCCGCATCGGTATCCGCAAGGGTCGAGGCGAAGTGCAGCAAGGCGGCGATTTTTTCCTTGTTGGCAAAATCTTCCCCTGCCCCCTCCTTCAGCACCTGCCCGAACTCACCCCAGAATTTGGCAAATTTTTCCTTGTCATTTGCCGCCAAATCTTCGAGGAGGCCGAGTACCTTCTTGGTGCAACCGGCGCGAATCGCTTCGATGTCTTTCGACTCCTGCAGGATTTCGCGCGACACGTTGAGCGGCAGATCGCTGGAATCAACCACGCCGCGCACGAAACGCAAGTAGGATGGCAACAGTTGTTCGGCGTCATCCATGATGAACACGCGGCGCACGTACAGCTTGATGCCGTGGCGCGCCTCCCGGTTCCACATGTCAAACGGCGCACGCGCGGGAACATAAAGCAGTTGCGTGTATTCCTGGCGCCCTTCCACACGGGCATGCGTCCATGCCAGGGGGTCCTCGAAATCATGCCCGACATGCTTGTAGAACGCCTTGTATTCGTCGTCGGAAATATCGTTCTTGGAACGCGCCCACAACGCGGAAGCCTGGTTGACCGTTTCATCCTCGGCGGTGATTTCCTGCTTGCCCTCCTTCCATTCTTCCTTTTTCATCACGATGGGCTGGACGATGTGATCCGAATATTTGTGGATGATGGAGCGAATCTTGTGGCCGCTGAGCAGGTCGTCTTGGTCGGCGCGCAAATGCAAGGTAATCTCCGTGCCGCGCACGGGCTTATCCAGCATCTCGATGGAAAATTCCCCGCCGCCATCCGATTCCCAGCGCACGCCCTGGTCGGCCTTCTCCCCGGCGCGGCGCGTGGTGACCACGACCTTGTCGGCGACGATAAAAGCGGAATAAAAGCCGACGCCAAACTGGCCGATCAGGTTCGCATCCTTCTGCTGATCCCCGCTCAGCCGGGCAAAAAATTCCTGGGTGCCCGATTTCGCAATCGTGCCCAGGTTGCTGATGACCTCGTCACGGCTCATGCCGACGCCGTTGTCGCTGATGGTGAGCGTTCTGGCGTCCTTGTCGTAACTGATGCGGATTTGCAGATCCGCATCGCTTTCGAACAGCGCGGCATTGTGCAGCGCCTCGAAGCGCAATTTGTCGCAGGCATCCGAGGCGTTGGATACCAGTTCGCGCAGGAAAATCTCGCGGTTGGAATACAGCGAATGGATCATCAATTGCAGAAGCTGTTTAACTTCCGTCTGGAAACCCAGCGTTTCACGATTTGCAGCAATGTTCTCGGTCATACAAGCCCCTCGGTGCGTTCAAAAATGGTTTCGCCTAAATGAAGTCTATATGAAAAATTTCAAGTGCTGGGTTCTTCAATATGGCCAACTGGGTGAAATGCGTTAAGGCCGGGCTTGAATCCGGTTCCGTATGGGCGGCGTGGCGCGGTTACTACAGTGTTGTAGTTGTAGCCCGGATGCAGGCCGAAGGCCGTAATCCGGGGTTGCCCAAGGTTGCCCCGGATTACATTGCATTTCATCCGGGCTACGCTCGCTGGGTTCTGATATACATGGCGACGCAAGTCCTGGCCGTTCGTGGCGCAGTTGGCTGCCTGTCCCTTTTCTCACACCCCCATTGACAACAGAACAAACGTTCTTTACAGTACGCAGCACGTTCGTTCTCTATCCATTTTGCCATGACCGACTTCAACCCTAAAGACGCCGAGTATCTTTCCAAGCTCCAGGACTATTACGCCAACTGGAAAAGCATTCCCTCGTATGCCTCGTTGTGCGGGGTGTTCGGCATTGCTTCCAAGTCCTGGGTCAAGACCATCCTGACGCGCCTGAGCGAGGCGGGCTTCATCGAGCGCACCCCGGACGGGGTCTGGGTGCCGATGCGCCAGTTCTTTGGCCGGCCCCTGGCCGAGTCTTCCGTCCCGGCGGGCATGCCGGTTTCCGTCGATTCCGGCCAGGGCGAGTTATTCATCATTGACGAGATGCTGATCGATGCGCCCTCCAAGACCACGCTGATTCCGGTCAAGGGCGATTCGATGATCGAAGCGGGCATCCATGACGGCGATGTGGCCGTGGTGGAAAAACGCATGTCCGCCAATGTCGGCGACATCGTGGTGGCGATCGTGGACAGCGAATTCACGCTGAAGACCCTGGATAAGGAGCGCGGCAAGTTCATCCTGCGCCCGGCCAACCAGGCCTATCCCGTCATCCGCCCGCAAGGCGTGCTGGAAATCTTCGGGGTATTGGTAGGCCTGATACGCAAATACCGAAAGTAGGGAGCCTCTAAAAATTCATATTTCATCCCACCTGTTGCGTTGCGCAAAAAATTTCTTGCTTACATATAACACATATGCGGCGCGGCGAAATTTTTTGTGCGCCTTGCATTTGGGCGAACTCTGGATTTTTAGAGGCTCCCTGTAACCATCATGCACCCATCCACTCCGGACAGCACACAGTGCTGCGCTGAACTGCCCCTTGCAGATTCCAGCCTGCCCGCCGGCTTCCCCTCCCCTGCCGATGATTATGCCGGGCAGCGTATCAGCCTGGATGAGCACCTGATCCGGCAGCGCGAGTCCACCTTTTTCATGCGCGTGGCGGGAGATTCGATGCGCGGCATGGGCATCTTCGATGGCGACTTGCTGGTGGTGGACCGCTCCTTGCCCGCCGCGCATGGCTGCGTGGTCGTCGCAGTGGTGGATGGCGAATTCACCCTGAAGCAGTTGTTGCGCACACCGGATGGACAGGTGTTGCGCGCCGCGCACCCGGACTATCCCGACCTGCACATTAAGCCGGAGCAGGATTTTTCCATCTGGGGTGTAGTGACCTGGAACATCCACAAGGTTTGAGCCCAGATTATCCATTAAATCCGTATTTGTTCCTTCCCCCTTGCAGGGGGAAGGTTATAACCAGCGATTTGGCTGGCGTCTTTTGACAGCCTAATCGAATGGCTAGTAGTTTCATCAGGATGGGGGTAGGACAGCGGAAACGCCCTGTTTCAACCCCCACCCAAGCCCACCCCCTGCATGGGGGAGGGGACATAGCGTCTAATAGATAATCAGGGTTGAATCCAACTCAATTTCACCGGTGAACCCAGCCATGCGCGCCATTGCCCTGGTAGATTGCAACAACTTCTACGTCTCCTGCGAACGCCTGTTCCAGCCCGGGCTGGAAGGCAGGCCGGTGGTGGTGTTATCCAACAACGACGGCTGCGTGGTGTCGCGCTCGCAGGAAGCCAAAGACCTCGGCATCAAGATGGGGGCGCCGTGGTTCCAGTTGCAGGACGTTGCCAGACGCCACGGCATCATTGCGCTTTCCTCCAACTACACGCTGTATGCAGACCTCTCCAGCCGGGTGATGCGGCTGCTCTCCCGGTTCAGCCCGCAGCAGGAAATTTATTCCATAGACGAATCCTTCCTGGAACTGACCGGCATGGCCGACCTGACCCGATGCGGGCAGGCGATGCGCGGCACCATCAGGCAATGCGTGGGCATTCCGGTGTGCGTGGGCATCGCATCGAGCAAGACCCTGGCGAAGCTTGCCAACCACGTCGCCAAGAAGCAGCCGCAATATGCAGGCGTGTGCAACTTTAACGAGATGCCGGAGCGGGATCTGGATGCCCTGCTCGCCGAAATCGAGGCGGGTGAAGTGTGGGGCGTGGGCAGGCGCACCGCCGCCGGGCTGCAAGACATGGGCATCACGTCGGTGCTGGATTTGAAACGCGCGCCCGCCAAACGCATACGCGCCGGATTCAGCGTGGTAATGGAACGCACGGTAGCGGAACTGAACGGCACAGCCTGCCTGGAACTGGATGAACTCAGCCCGCCCCGGCAGCAAATCATCTGCTCGCGTTCGTTTGGCATGCCGGTGCGTGCGCTGCAAGACCTGGAGCAGGCGGTGATTGCCTATACCACCCGCGCCGCCGAGAAGCTGCGCCGCCAGCATTCCCTGGCGGGCGGCATACAGGTCTATGTCCGCACCAACCCGCACAAGGAAAAAGAACCGCAATACCAGCAAGGCATTACCGTGCCGTTGCCTGACCCGACGGATGACACGCGCCTGCTGTGCCGCGCCGCCCTGGACGGGCTGCGGCAGATCTACCGCAGCGGCTATGCCTACCAGAAGGCAGGAGTGATGATTACCGGAATCATTGCTGCCGCATCAAGGCCGCGCACGCTGTTCGATGATGTGCAAGCGCAGCAGAAATCCCGGTCGCTGATGGCGACACTCGACCATATCAACCGCAGCATGGGCAGCGGCACGGTGCAGCTATTGGGCGAAGGTGTCAGGAAAGGCTGGGCGATGCGACGCGGGAATGTTTCGAGGCGATACACGACGGAATGGGATGAGGTGGCGGTGGTACTGAGCTAGCCGGCCACCCATATGTAAGAGCGGGCCATGACCCGGCACATGCCCGCGCGGAAGCACGGGGCCTTGAGCCCAGACCCGGTCAGAAAAGTGGGTTGTTAGTGCTTAGGAATGCGTGACGAGCGCGCCAATCACTTGGCGGGCGGCTGCTTCTTTGGTTTCTTCGCTTCTTTGTTTTTACGTTGCTGTCCTTTAGCCATGATCGTTCTCCTCGTAGTGTCTGTATTCTGAAATATGCGGCAACTGATGCGGTTCGGTTAAAGATGTACCCCTGCCGTTGAGCCAACCCGGGTTTCGGTAAAACACAACGCGCCCAGATGATAATCCGTCACGAGAAAATGTGAAACTTTTTGTCTTTTCAGGAAAGGGAGATGTTACCCAGGAAACAAAAAAGCCGGATCGACCGGCTTTTTGTTTTTGGATAACTTACTGATTAAACTGGTCGGGGCGAGAGGATTCGAACCTCCGACCACTTGCACCCCATGCAAGTACGCTACCAGGCTGCGCTACGCCCCGAAGGGACGGATTATAGCAGAGCAACAAAATGCATGAAAAAAAGTTTGGGCCCAAAATTGGGCCAAAAAAAGTTTGGGCTAAAAAAAATAGATTTCATCGAGACAACCGAAGGGCATATGCATATACTTCGGACATGCCCGTCTCACCAGCAACAATTTTTCCAAATTTACCATTGACAGCAACGCATGGTTTCCCAATACTATCCACAAAGGAAGTTTGCAGTAGAGAGTGAATCATGACGAGCAGTAAAAAACGCGTAACACCGATACACGACTCGCAGGAGCCAGAGGCTGGTCAAACAGCGCTGGCTGGTGATGAGTCCTGCCTGACCGAGCGCCCTGATGGTTTCTACTGGCAGGACAAACCCACCGGAAAATTTTATGGCCCCTTCCCAAGCTCGGCCGAAGCGCTACTGGATATGCAATACCAGGAAGATAGCGATTACGAGGAAGGCGAGACACTCCATGAAGTAGAAGAGGAAATTGGCATCGCCGATTGGGTTGACCCGGATACGGGCGAACTGGCAGAAGGCTCAACGCTACATCTTTGCGACGAATAATCTCCCCGCTCGGGGAAGCGAAACCAACCCGATACAGTCAATGTCCCCCGCCCTGCAATGGCGCCGGTATTGCGGGCACATCCCGGCACATATGAACAGAGCTAAGGAAACTCTGAACAAGTCCAAAACCGTCATTGCGAGCGCAGCGAAGCAATCCAGAAAGCTTCAAAGATCACATGGTCGTGGATCGCCACGTCGCTTCGCTCCTCGCGATGACATACTTATTCAGTGTTTCCCTAGGTAATCACCGTGGGCTGCTCGCGCCCCGTGCGTAGCTTCAATTCCGAAATTTGCAATGCGATCCCGATCAGGTCGGCCAGCGCCACTTGCGCGTCGAGGTGATGGCATACAACATCTGCCTCAAAGGCCTCCAGATACACGCGCAGCGTTGCGCCTTCCGTGCCGGTGCCGGACAGGCGGAACACGATGCGCGAGCCGTCGGTGAAAATGATGCGCACGCCCTGCCCTGTGCTCACGCTGCCATCCACCGGATCGGTGTAGCTGAAATCGTCGCAATACTTCACCGTGTATTTGCCAAACTGCGCTCCGGCCAGTGTGGCGAAATTATTTTTCAAGTGCTGCATCACGCCTTGTGCCGCTTCAGTGGGCAATCCCTCATAATCGTAGCGCGAATACACGTTGCGGCCATATTTCGCCCAATGTTCGCGCACGATGCTCTCCACCGATAGCCGGCGCGCAGCGAGAATGTTGAGCCAGAACAGCACTGCCCACAGGCCGTCCTTCTCGCGCACGTGGTCGGAACCGGTGCCGAAACTTTCCTCGCCGCACAGAGTGACCTTGCCTGCATCCATCAGGTTGCCGAAAAATTTCCAGCCGGTGGGCGTCTCGTAGCAGGGGATGTTCAGCGCTTGCGCCACCCGGTCAACCGCCGCGCTGGTGGGCATGGAGCGGGCAACACCGGCCAGCCCTTGTTCGTAGCCCGGCGCCAGCGTGGCATTGGCTGCGAGGACAGCGAGGCTGTCGGAGGGCGTGACGAAAAAACGCTGCCCCAGAATCATATTGCGGTCGCCGTCGCCGTCCGATGCCGCGCCGAAATCCGGCGCCTCGGCGCCGTACATGATCTCCACCAGGTCATGCGCGTAAGTCAGGTTGGGGTCGGGATGGCCGCCGCCGAAATCCACCAGCGGCACGGCGTTGATCACGCTGCCCGCAGGCGCGCCCAGACGCCGCTCCAGTATCTCTTTTGCGTAAGGCCCGTTCACCGCGTGCATCGCATCGAACTTGATGTGGAAGCGCGCCCCTGACACGTTACTGGCGTAGCCAGCCGATTGCGGGAAGGGGCGCAGGGGCGACATTTCTGTGCAAGATGTTTGCGCGTCGGGCTGTGCAATGTCGCCCGCCGCGAGCAGGTTGCGTATCGCGGCAAAATCGAACAGCGATTCCATCAATTCGGCGTAGTCGCTCACCGGGTCGAACACCTGCACTTTCATGTTGCCCAGCGAAGTTTCGCCGACAGCATCGAACGCCACATCGGCCGCGTCGAGCATGCGGTATTCGACTATGGTTTTGCTCCTGGCGAAAATAGCCTCGGTCACCTTCTCCGGCGCGGGGCCGCCGTTGCCGGTGTTGTATTTGATGCCGAAGTCGCCGTCCGGCCCGCCCGGGTTGTGGCTGGCGGAGAGGATGATGCCGCCGAAGGTTTGGTATTTGCGGATCACGCATGAGGCCGCAGGAGTGGAAAGAATACCGCCACGGCCCAGCAGCACGCGGCCTATGCCGTTTGCCGCCGCCATTTTCAGGATGATCTGGATCGCCTCGCGGTTGTAGTAACGCCCGTCACCGCCCAGCACCAGCGTCGCGCCTTTTGGCGCGGCGATGCTGTCGAAAATGGACTGCACGAAATTTTCCAGATAGTGCGGCTGCCGGAAGGCCGTGACCTTTTTGCGCAATCCCGAGGTGCCGGGTTTCTGGTCGGAAAACGGCCGGGTGGAGACGATGCGGATGCCCATCAAACGTCCTAGCTGAATGGATTATTTCTTGCGCAAACGAGTCCCGCTATTTTTTTGCAAGCGCATTGACGATATCGCGCTTGTGCTCTTCTTCCTGGATCAGGATGTCCTCCAGCACGCGCCGCAAGCCATATTCCTTGAGTGCCTCGGCCTGGCCGATGCGCTCTTTGTAGCGCTTGATGGCATTATCCTCGCCCCACAGATCCTGCTTGAGCATTTCCACGTTGTCCGGCGAAATCGCGCGCTTCTCCACGTCCACGGTGGGCACGCCGCCGAGAAAATCAATCTGGTCGGACAGCATGACAGCATGCGCCATTTCCTCCTGGGCGTGGATCAGCAGCTCCTTCTGGATGGAATCGTATTGCGCGCCGTTTATCGCGGAGGCGTGCTGCGTATACTGGATGGCCGCCGCATATTCCCATTCCAGATCCTTGTTGAGTTCAGCCAATAGCTTCTTCATGGTGATCTTCATTTGGCATCTCCTGTCGTTTAACAAAAACGTCGGTCACATCTTATCACACGCCGGGCGGCGCGCTACCTGCGCCCGGACATGATGCGCCGCGCCGTACCGGAAATGAATCGCCGGCATCCGGGTGTAATTGAAAGTGCTGGAAACCAGCTCGTCATTGTGAGCCTCGCAGGGGCGCGGCAATCCAGTTATCTGCCAGAAACATTCTGGATTGCTTCGTCGGCTACACCTCCTCGCAATGACACTGCCAAGGCCAGCACTTTCAATTGCACCCCCAGGTATCCCCCAAGTATCCCCAACTCCGTCGCGATAGGTTAAGCTTACGCCCGTTTTCAATTTTTTGAACAAACACCATGGCCCAATATGTAATGTCGATGCTCCGCGTGAGCAAGATCGTCCCGCCCAAGCGTCAGATCATCAAGGACATCTCCCTCAGCTTCTTCCCCGGCGCCAAGATCGGCCTGCTCGGCCTGAACGGCTCCGGCAAATCCACCGTGCTGCGCATCATGGCAAATGTGGACAAGGAATACGACGGCGAGGTGCAGCACCTGCCCAACATCCGCATCGGCTACCTGCCGCAGGAGCCGGTGCTGGCTCCCGACGCCACCGTGCGCCAGGAAGTGGAATCTGCGCTGGGCGAAGTGATGCAGGCGCAGAAGAAGCTCGACGAAGTGTACGCCGCGTATGCCGAGCCGGATGCCGACTTCGACAAACTGGCCGCCGAGCAGGCGCGCCTCGAAGCGATCATCGCCACCTCCGGCGCCGACTCCGAACACCAGATGGACATTGCCGCCGATGCGCTGCGTCTGCCTGAATGGGATGCGGTCATCAAGAACCTGTCAGGCGGCGAAAAGCGCCGCGTCGCGCTGTGCAAGCTGCTGCTGGAAAAGCCGGACATGCTGCTGCTGGACGAGCCGA
>JACREC010000079.1 GCA_016218445.1 Nitrosomonadales bacterium | reverse complement strand
GTTCTACTTCCGCACCACCGACGTGACCGGTGCGGTTGAACTGGCCGCCGGCACCGAAATGGTCATGCCGGGCGACAACGTCTCGGTGACGGTGAACCTGATCGCCCCGATTGCGATGGAAGAAGGCCTGCGCTTCGCGATACGCGAGGGCGGACGCACCGTCGGCGCCGGCGTGGTGGCGAAGATTATTGAGTAAGTAAAGTAGTCATTAGACGTAAGACGTAAGTTGAAACCGCGAAGCGACAACGCCAACTAACGACTAGCGGCTAACGACTAACAACTGCATTTAGGCCAGTAGCTCAATTGGTAGAGTATCGGTCTCCAAAACCGAGGGTTGGGGGTTCGAGACCCTCCTGGCCTGCCACACAAGTAAACGGCCACATAGATAATGGCCATACAGGTAACGGATAGAACGCGCATGGCGGACAAAATTAAATTAGGCATGGCTTTCCTGCTGGTTATAGCGGGTATTGCGGGATTTTATACATTGCACGAAAGCGCTGCCGCAGTGAAGCTGGCGTCGGTGTTGTTGGGTGTGTTGCTGGCAGTTGCAGTGGCTTGGACGACTGAGCCGGGCAAGCGCTTGTTCATATTCGGCAAGGAGTCCACGGCCGAGGCCAAGCGCGTGGTGTGGCCGACGCGCAAGGAAACTGTGCAGACTACAGCCATAGTGATCCTGTTCGCGGTGATCATGGCGCTGTTCTTGTGGATGGTCGATGCCAGCCTGATGTTGGTGGTCAATAAACTGATGGGGCGGAGTGAGTGATGACAAAGCGTTGGTATGTTGTTCATACGTACTCGCAGTTTGAGAAAAGTGTGCAGCGCGCCTTGTTGGAACGCATTGCGCGCGCCGGCATGGAAGATAAATTCGGCCAGATACTGGTGCCGGTGGAAGAGGTGGTAGAGCTGAAGTCCGGCCAGAAAAACATCAGCGAGCGTAAATTTTTCCCCGGTTATGTGCTGGTCGAAATGGATATGACCGATGAAAGCTGGCATCTGGTCAAGAGCACACCCAAGGTGACAGGGTTTTTGGGTGGCTCGGCGATGAAGCCTACGCCCATCAGCGAAAAAGAAGTGCAGAATATCATGCAGCAAATGCAGGCCGGGGTGGAAAAGCCCAGGCCCAAGGTGCTGTTCGAGGTGGGCGAGGCGGTGCGCGTCAAGGAAGGCCCGTTTACCGACTTCCATGGCTCAGTGGAAGGTGTCAATTACGACAAGAACAAGCTGCGGGTTGCGGTGACCATTTTCGGGCGCTCGACACCTGTGGAGTTGGATTTCGGGCAAGTCGAAAAGGCCTGAAAAATACAGGACTGAGTGAAAGAGCAGTAGTTGTTTTTTAACGGGGAGCGTGCCGGGGCAACAGCGGTATGCGTTTAACCCACTGAAGAGGAGTAGTAACGTGGCAAAGAAAATTGTCGGCTTTATCAAGCTGCAAGTACCTGCCGGTAAGGCAAATCCCAGCCCGCCCATCGGCCCTGCATTGGGTCAGCGCGGTTTGAACATCATGGAGTTCTGCAAGGCGTTCAACGCCCAGACCCAGGGCGTGGAACCTGGTCTGCCGATCCCGGTGGTGATTACCGCCTTCGCGGACAAGAGCTTCACCTTCATCATGAAAACTCCGCCCGCGACCATTCTGATCAAGAAGGCCGCCGGTGTGCAGAAGGGCAGCAAGACGCCCCATACCGACAAAGTGGGCAAGCTGACCCGTAAGCAGGCGGAAGAAATCGCGACAACCAAGATGCCCGATTTGACGGCAGCCGATATGGACGCCGCGGTGCGCACCATTGCCGGCAGCGCGCGCAGCATGGGTATTATCGTGGAGGGCATATAACATGGCACAAGTCTCCAAACGTTATAAGACGCTGGCCGCCAAGGTTGACCGCGACAAGCTGTATCCGCTTGCCGATGCATTGAATCTGGTGAAGGAAACCGCCAAGGCAAAGTTCGATGAATCGATAGATGTGGCGGTGAATCTCGGCATTGATGCCAAGAAGTCCGACCAACTGGTGCGCGGTTCCGTGGTGTTGCCCAAGGGCACCGGCAAGACCGTGCGTGTGGCCGTGTTCGCCCAGGGCGCCAAGGCTGAGGAAGCCAAGGCAGCAGGTGCGGATGTAGTCGGCTTCGAGGATCTCGCGGAAAGTATCAAGGCGGGCAAGATGGATTTTGATGTGGTTATCGCAGCTCCTGACGCCATGCGCATCGTTGGCCAGCTCGGCCAGATTCTCGGCCCGCGCGGCTTGATGCCCAATCCCAAGGTGGGGACGGTTTCCGCCGACGTGGCTGGCGCCGTGAAGAATGCCAAGGCTGGCCAGGTGCAGTACCGCACCGACAAGAACGGCATCGTGCAATGCACTATCGGACGCGCCTCGTTTGCGCCGGAAGCACTGCGCGAAAATCTGCTGGCGCTGATTGACGCGTTGAACAAGGCCAGGCCTGCTGCTGCCAAGGGCGTGTACCTGAAAAAGGTGTCCGTCTCCAGCACCATGGGTGTCGGTATCCGCGTTGAACAAGCCAGTTTGGCTGCGTAAGTTTTGTGTGAATTTGCGGCATGGTGAGTGGGATGAGCCATGCCGCTTTTCGGTTTTGGTTTGAAGGCGAGACAAGGCGGCGACAAGCGAGCGACGAAGACAGTGCAATTAGCACGGCTATAACCAGCGACTTGGCTATCGTCTTTTGATAGCTTAGTCGAATGGCTAGTAGTTTCTTCAGGAGCGAGCGCGGAAGCCAACGCAATATCGGCGAAAAAACAGAATCGAAAACAGGCTTTGGACTGCTGGCATGATAGGCAGATTGTCAAAGACCGTAGGTGCCCTCAGGGCTTAATACTCGGTAGATTGTTGATGGTGCAAGGGATTTATTTTTCTGTCCTCTGTCTTCTGTCCTCTGTCTTCTGAAACCCACGTAGATGGTGTGCCCGCAAGCAGGAGCGATGCTGTCTCTATCCTGGCTTAAGGACGCAGTTGTTAACCATGGAACACCGAAGCCTGGCTTTAGTGTTCCGATTGAAAATGGAGGAAGACTTTGGGTCTTAATCTGCAGGAAAAACAGGCGGTGGTAGCCGAGGTCGGCGCACAAGTGGCGCAGGCCCAGACTATTGTCCTGGCAGAGTACCGCGGCATCGAAGTAGGCGACATCACCAGGCTGCGCGCCAGTGCGCGCAAGTCCGGGGTGTATTTCCACGTGTTGAAAAACACGCTGGCACGCCGTGCGGTGCAAGGCACTCCGTTCGAAGCGCTAGCCGAAAAAATGGTCGGGCCGTTGGTGTACAGCATCAGCGCCGACCCGGTTGCCGCAGCGAAGGTGGTGCATGAATTTGCCAAGACGAATGACAAGCTGGTGATCAAGGCAGGCGCAATGGCCGGTTCCGTGATGTCGGCGGACGAAGTCAAGGTGCTGGCCGCAATCCCGAGCCGCAACGAGCTGATTGCGCGTTTGATGGCAACCATGAATGCGACGACCAGCAAGTTCGTGCGCACCCTGGCCGCGATTCGCGACAAGAACGAAGGCGCGACGGCTGCTGCTTGAAGCTGATAACTGAACTTTTTGAATTAAACATTTAGGAGAGCAACATGGCTGTTAATAAGGCTGATATTCTGGACTCAATCGCACAAATGACCGTGCTGGAACTGTCTGCACTGATCAAGGAAATGGAAGAAAAATTCGGCGTGTCCGCTGCGGCTGTTGCAGTTGCCGGACCCGCAGCGGGTGCTGGTGCTCCTGCCGCTGCCGAACAAACCGAATTCTCTGTGATCCTGAAGTCCGCCGGCGACAACAAGGTGAACACGATCAAGGTGGTTCGCACCATTACCGGTTTGGGTTTGAAAGAAGCAAAGGATCTGGTGGACGGGGCACCGAAGGCAGTGAAGGAAGGCGTGAACAAGGCTGACGCCGATGCCATCCTGAAGCAATTGACTGAAGCAGGCGCAGTCGCCGAAATCAAGTAGCTTTTATACGTGCAAAAAGGCTGGCGGGCATCCGTCAGCCTTTTGCCGTTTTTAAGAAGGCAGCAGACAGCAAGCTAAAAAAGCTTTTTGTTTATTGTTTTTTTAGTTCAGGCATAACCTGTGCGTGGATGTTGACACTTTAGTGTCTTTACAGCCACTGCCTTCCCCTTGCGGGGGTGCAAATTCCGTCCAGCGTTTCGCTGGCAACGGATTTGTCTCCCCTTGCGGGGAGAAAATTATGCCTGTTCTGAAGTGGTGTAGGCAGGCATTTCGCCGAAAGGCGAAGCTCGCAAACTTCGTTTTCCCTTGGCCGTGGAGATATCATGAATTATTCTTGTACTGAAAAAAAACGCATCCGTAAAAGTTTCGCAAAACGGGTCGGTGCTTTGCCGGTGCCTTTTTTGTTGTCCACCCAACTGGAATCCTACAGCGATTTCCTGCAAGCGCAGGTGCCGCCGGAGCAGCGCATCAACAATGGCCTGCAGGCTGCATTCCATTCAATCTTTCCGATTGAGAGCCATAACAAATATGCGCGCCTCGACTTTGTCAGCTACAACCTCGGGATGCCGCCGTTTGACGTGAGGGAATGCCAGCAGCGCGGCCTGACTTACGCTTCACCGTTGCGCGCGCGCGTGCGCCTTACCCTGCTGGACAAGGAGGCGTCCACGCCATCCAAGGCAGCCGTGAAAGAAGTGAAGGAGCAGGAAGTGTATATGGGTGAAATCCCGCTCATGACCCACACCGGTTCTTTCGTCATCAACGGCACCGAGCGGGTCGTCGTATCGCAACTGCATCGTTCGCCCGGCGTATTTTTCGAGCATGACCGCGGCAAGACGCACAGCTCCGGCAAACTGCTGTTCTCCGCCCGCATCATTCCGTATCGCGGTTCCTGGCTGGATTTCGAATTCGATCCGAAAGATTATTTATACTTCCGTATCGACCGCCGCCGCAAGATGCCTATCACCATCCTGCTCAAGTCGCTGGGTTATACCCCGGAGGAAATACTCAAGGAATTTTTTGAGTTTGACACATTTTTGATGGGCAAGAAGGGCATACAGTTTGAGGTGGTGCCGGAGCGGTTGCGCGGGGAAATAGCGCGCTTCGACATCGCGGGCAAGGGTGGAAAAGTGATCGTGGCCGCCGGCAAGCGCATCACCGTGCGGCACATCCGCGAGATGGAAGAGGCAGGCATCGACAAACTGGCGGTGGGTGAGGATTTTCTGTCCGGGCGTGTCCTGGCACATAACGTGGTGGATAAGGATAGCGGCGAAATTATCGCCAACGCCAACGATGAGATCACCGAAACCCTGCTCGGTAAGCTGCAAGCTGCGGGTGTGGGCAAGATACACACGCTGTACATCAACGATCTGGATCAGGGCGCCTACATTTCGCAGACCCTGCGCGCCGATGAGACCACCGACCAGTGGACGGCGCGTGTTGCCATTTACCGCATGATGCGCCCCGGGGAACCGCCCACGGAAGACGCGGTGGAAAACCTGTTTAACGGGCTGTTCTTCTCTGATGAGCGTTATGACCTGTCGTCCGTGGGCCGCATGAAATTCAACCGCCGTGTCGGGCGTGAGGAATTGACGGGCTCCGCCATACTGTCCAACGATGACATTGTGGCGGTGATCAGGATACTGGTCGAATTGCGCAATGGCCGCGGTGAAATTGACGACATTGACCATCTCGGCAATCGCCGCGTGCGCGCGGTGGGCGAACTGGCGGAGAACCAGTTCCGTGCCGGCCTGGCGCGTGTCGAACGCGCGGTAAAGGAGCGCCTGGGCCAGGCCGAGGCGGACAACCTGATGCCGCACGACCTGATCAATGCGAAGCCGATCTCGGCTGCGGTCAAGGAATTTTTCGGTTCCAGCCAGTTGTCGCAGTTCATGGACCAGACCAACCCGCTGTCCGAGGTGACGCACAAGCGCCGGATTTCCGCGCTGGGTCCGGGCGGATTGACGCGCGAGCGCGCCGGCTTTGAGGTGCGCGATGTGCATCCGACGCATTATGGCCGCGTGTGCCCGATCGAGACGCCGGAAGGCCCGAATATCGGCCTGATCAACTCATTGGCGCTGTATGCGCGCACCAACAATTACGGTTTCATCGAAACGCCCTATCGCAGGGTGGTCAAGGGGAAAGCGACTGACGAGGTGGATTATCTGTCCGCGATCGAGGAGGGCAGGTTCACCATCGCCCAGGCTAATGCCGAGCTGGACAGCAAAGGCAAGTTCACCAATGACATCGTGTCCTCGCGCCAGCACAACGAATTCGTGCTGGCCACGCCGGACAAGATCGAATACATGGACGTGGCGCCGTCGCAGGTGGTGTCGGTGGCGGCTTCGCTGATCCCATTTTTGGAGCATGATGATGCGAACCGCGCCTTGATGGGCGCCAACATGCAGCGCCAGGCCGTACCCTGCCTGCGCGCGGAGAAGGCGCTGGTCGGCACCGGCATCGAGCGCACGGTGGCGGTGGACTCCGGCACGACGGTGCAGGCATGGCGCGGCGGGCGGGTGGATTACGTGGACGCAAGCCGCATTGTGGTGCGCGTTCATGATGAAGAAACGACGCATGGCGAAGTCGGCGTGGACATTTACAACCTGACCAAATACACCCGTTCCAACCAGAACACCAACATCAACCAGCGTCCGCTGGTCAGGATGGGCGATGTGATCGCGCGCGGCGACGTGATCGCCGACGGCGCGTCCACCGACATGGGCGAGCTGGCGCTGGGGCAGAACATGCTGGTGGCGTTCATGCCATGGAACGGCTACAACTATGAGGACTCGATCCTGATGTCCGAGCGCGTGGTGGCGGAAGACCGCTTCACCTCCATCCACATC
>JACREC010000078.1 GCA_016218445.1 Nitrosomonadales bacterium | reverse complement strand
TTGGCAGCGGCACGGATCCCCTGCTCATCTCGGTGCGTTCCGGCTCATCCATGTCCATGGCGGGCATGATGGACACCATCCTCATCCTCGGACTCAACGAAAGTTCGCTTAAGGGTTTGTTCAAGCAAACCGGCACTGCACGCTTTGCCTATGATGCTTATCGCCGCTTCATCCAGCTATTCGGCAAGATCGCGCTCAACATCAGCGATGAACATTTTGACGAACGCATGGCCGCAATCAAGCGCAAATATGGCGCGCCTCTGGATGTGGACTTGACCGCCGAACATCTCAAGGAGTTGGCGGGCGAATTTCTGGCCATTATTCAGCAACGCACCGGCAAGCCATTCCCGCAAGATCCTTACGAGCAGCTGGAAATTGCGGTGGGCGCGGTGTTCGGCTCGTGGATGGGCAAACGCGCGGTGGACTACCGCAAGCAGTTCAGGATCACCAAGGATCAAGCCTATGGCACGGCAGTCAATATCTGCACCATGGTGTTCGGCAACATGGGCAATGATTCCGGCACCGGCGTGGGTTTCACGCGCAACCCCGGCACCGGCGAGAACGTGATTTACGGCGAATATTTAACCAACGCGCAAGGCGAGGATGTGGTGGCGGGGATACGCACGCCCAAGGCCATTGCCGAGATGGAACAGGAAATGCCGGAGATTTACCGGCAGTTGATGACGCTGCATAACCGGCTGGAGTCGCATTACCATGAGGTGCAGGATTTCGAGTTCACCATCGAGAAAGGCATCCTGTATTGCCTGCAAACGCGCAACGGCAAGATGAATGCGCGCGCCATGGTGCGCACTTCGGTGGAAATGTTCCATGAAGGGCTGATTTCCAAGGAACGCGCATTGCTGCGCATCGAGCCGGCGATATTGGAACAGCTGCTGGTTCCGCAACTGGCGCCGAATTTTCACGGCAAGTCTCTGGCGCAGGGCCTGCCGGCCTCGCCTGGAGCGGCTTCCGGCAAGATCGTGTTTGATGCCGACACCGCCGAAGTGCGCGGCCGCACCGGTGAAAAAATTATCCTGGTGCGCGAGGAAACCAAGCCGGAAGACATCCACGGCTTTTTCCAGGCGCAGGGCATTCTGACCAGCCGTGGCGGCAAGACCTCGCATGCCGCCGTGGTCGCACGCGGTATGGGTAAGCCCTGTGTTTCGGGTTGCGAACAGATCGTGATTAACGACCATTTGCGCAATGCCCGGATCGGCGAAACCACGTTGCAGGAAGGAGATGTCATTACCATAGACGGCGGCACCGGGCATGTTTATGCCGGTGAAGTGCCGACGGTGGAGGCCGAGTTTTCCGAGGAAATGGCCACGCTGCTGGCTTGGGCGGACGAAGTGGCAAAGCTGAAGGTAATGGCGAACGCCGATACGCCTGACGATGCCATGCGCGCGCGTGAGTTTGGCGCGATGGGTATCGGGCTGTGCCGCACCGAGCGCATGTTCAACAGCACCGACAGGCTGCCCATTGTGCAGGAAATGATCCTGGCCGAAACGCAGGAAGACCGCCAATCCGCACTGGATCGCCTGCTGCCGATTCAGCGTGCCGACTTCAAGGGTATCTTCAAGGCGATGAAGGGACTGCCGGTCACCGTGCGCCTGCTCGATCCGCCGATGCACGAATTTCTGCCCACCGCCGCGCAACTTGAATTGGAAATCGCCCACCTGCATCAATTGCGCGACACCATCAAGGGGCTGGAAGATCTGCCGGAAACTCTCAAACTGCTTAACCCCAGGCTCTACCAGCAATACGCCGACGGGTTAACCAAGCTGATGGGTGGGCTGGGCGACTTCAAAGAATCGCATTTGGAAGAGGATGTGATCGGCAAGAAGGAAGTGATCTTGAGAAAGGTCAGGGCCTTGGCCGAAGTCAACCCGATGCTGGGCCATCGCGGCGTGCGGCTGGGTATCACTTATCCTGAAATTTACTCGATGCAGATAAAAGCGATTCTCGAAGCCGCTGCGTTGTGTGCCAAGCAAGGAATCGAAATCTACCCTGAAATAATGGTGCCGCAAGTGGCCACGGTGGAAGAGCTCAAGCGCATCCACAGTTATGTTCAGCGCATCCACCAGGAAGTGAAAGCAACCCACGGCATCAATGTGCAATTCAAGTTTGGCTCCATGCTGGAAGTGGTGCGCGCCTGCATACGCTCCGGGCGCATGGCGGAAACCGCCGAGTTTTTTTCCTTCGGCACCAACGACCTGACCCAGGCCACGTTCTCCTTCAGCCGCGAGGATGCGGAAAACAAATTCCTGCCCGCTTACACCGAGACCGGAATTCTGGAAGACAACCCGTTCGAAGTGCTGGACATTAAAGGCGTGGGGCAATTGATGAAAATGGCGGTGGCAAAAGGCCGCATGACCAACCCGGATTTAAAAATCGGCATCTGCGGCGAACATGGCGGGCATCCGGGCTCCATCCATTTTTGCCATCACATCGGACTCAACTATGTTTCCTGTTCCGGCCCGCGCGTGCCCATCGCCCGCCTGGCTGCGGCGCAAGCCAGGTTGCGGGAAGATCAATATCAGGAACCGAGCTGATCAGCCTGCGCCGCAGATCACGCTTGTGGCGGATGCAGGTTCGTATAGCGGGCGTAACAATCGGGTCCGTGCGGGTCAGGCAGGAAATGCAAGCAGTGCGATGGCAAATATGAATGAATACGCGAAAGGAAAATGAGATGTCATTAGTGATGGATACGCTGCGCACCTCAACGATTACCGAGGAATTGAGCGATACCGAAATGGGTATTCTTGAGGGATTATTTGATGTTCAGGGCTATAAGACGGGTGAGGTGATCATTCAGCCAGGTGATAAACAACCTGATAATCTGTGCATTCTCGCGCGGGGCGAGATACAGGTGAAAATCCAAAGCAGCGATGGGGAAGTCGCAATTCACGTGCTTAAGCCGGGTGATTTGGCTGGCATCATCACGTTTATTGGCGGATCATCTTCCCACATCAGCGCGACCCAGTGCGCGGTCGGCGACACCAAGTTGTTGAGCATGCCAAGAGCCAAGTTTGAGACGCTGATCCACTCCCATCCGATGATTGTGTACAAAGTAATGCGCGGTGCCATGCGCTATGTGCATGGCATCGTGCGCAGTATGAACGCCAAGTCATCGGAGTTGAATAATTACATTTATCGCAATAGCGGCGGATACTGATGGAACTACTGGTGAAACTACTAGCCATCTGACTAGGCTGTCCAATAACGACAGCCAAGTCATTGGTTATAGCCGTTCCACTGATGAAACAACTAGCCATTCCACTAGGTTGCCCAAAGACGGCAACCAAGTGGCTGGTTATAGGCAACCAAAGAACGGTTGCCTAGTGGCTGGTTATAGGAATTGCAGTCATGCCGGTTAATCCGGCGCATTATTTCCCTGATTGACACTTGCCCGCACGGAAGCCACGGATCACGCTGCTGACGGTGCCCAGGATGAACAACACCAGTGCCGCCGCATTCAACAATCCGCCGAGGCTGCGCAGTCCCGGCAGTTCCAGTCCGTCGCCGGCGAGACGCATCAGCAGCGACGCATGCAGCACCAGCAGCGGCAGGTAGAAAGTCCAGTGATAAGGCATCCTGACCCGCACCACGGCGGGGAAAATTATTGGTGCGTGGCCGAATATCATCGAAAACACGAAGCCGATCAGGATGG
Source organism: Nitrosomonadales bacterium (assembly GCA_016218445.1). GTDB lineage: Bacteria > Pseudomonadota > Gammaproteobacteria > Burkholderiales > Gallionellaceae > CAITJF01. Next base: position 14,680 of record JACREC010000078.1, on the reverse strand, counting down.
CATGCAGCACCGCATCGTAGGCCACCCCGGTCAGCCCGCCAGCGCCAAGCAGCATGATACTGCCGCTGGCGAGCCAGGCGTAGCCGGAGAGCAGGCACACGGCGATGAAGCGGGTCAACCCTTGTTGCTTTACCGTGCGGCGCGCGATGTCCTGGCGCAGCAGCCACAGCGCCAGTCCGAGCAGGCCGGCACCAAACATGACCATGCCTGCGCCTGTTGCGCTGAGGATGCCGCCCGCCATAAGCACGGCAAGGATGGCCGCAAAGATTTGTTTGGCGCCGGGTGATGGGGGCAGGAAGCGCGACAGTTCCAGCCGTTCGCCGGCAATGGTCAGCACCAGAAAGTTTATCCACAGCGCCGCCACTCCTGATATTCCGGTGCCGGCCAGCCACAGCAGGTTGCCGGCCAGCCAACTGGCTGCGCCGAGCACCATGGTGACCATGAACAGTTCGCGCTGGCGCAGCATGATCAGGGTAGTTCCGGTGAGCAGCACGGCACTGCCGAGCATCATGGCTGTCGCGCCTGCGGAAGTTGGAAAGCCGAACAGGAGGGCGGCACCGCTCAGCCCGGTCAACAGCGGGCCGGCATAGGCCCAGCGGCGGCCCAGTGCAACTGCACGCTCCAGGCCGATGACGGTGCCGAGGAAACCGCACACCATCAGCGGCCCATGCAGCAAAACCAATTGCGCCGAGGGCAGCGGCACTGCCCAGCCCAGGCGCGCGAGGCCGGCCAAGACACCCGATGCCAAAGAGACGAACCCCAGGATCAATAACGGCAGGCGGAACGGAACGCCCAAATCACCGGAGCGCGCAGTCATTTCCGGTTCAGGCGGCGCGCATGGCGGGCGGTAAGTATGGGATTTGCAGTGATCACAATATTGGCTAATCCCAGCCAAAATAATCGCGTGCTTGCTCGTTCATCTTGTCCGGACTCCACGGCGGTTCCCACACCAGGTTAATGTCGATTTCGGCATCGTCCGGCGCCAGTCCTTTCAAGACGCGCCGCGCATCATCGAGTATCATGTCTCCCATCGGGCAAGCCGGTGTGGTCATGGTCAGATCGACGCGCAGTTTGTTGCCCGAAATTTCCACACCGTACACCAGGCCCAGATCAACGATGTTCATACCGACTTCCGGATCGATGACGTTATGCAGAATATTCAGGACAGTTTCCTTGGTGGGCATTGCTGATTGCATGGATTCACGCGCTCCATTTTTAGACAGAAGAAATTATTCATGAAATTCCTGTTTGACACAAATAACCGTGATGCGACCAGGGGCACTGTTTTCAACTCCCGGATTCAAGATGATTGCTTCCCGACCCTGATATAGCCACTCGGCAAATGTGGGAATGGTGCAAATCTGCAGCAGGAGCTTCCCTAAGTTTGTGCACTGCAATATAATTTAGTTAATGAACTTTATTGAACGCTTGATGCGTCGTGTTGTCTCTTGCGTGCAGGCTCAGAGTAGCGCGCAAATTCAGATGTGGTTCTTATCCATGCGGCGCAGGTTACCCGTTGCAGCCTGTGGAACCGCATTGTTTTTTTGTTAGGTGTCCGTTAGTGTCATCGCTATTGTAAACAAGGATTCAACCGCCCCGAGCAGGCAGGGGATTAATTGTGAGATCGCACCTTATGTCTACCGCCATATCGCGCCGCCGCTTTATCACTTTCATTGCCGCTGCCGCAGGCGTGCCGTTGTTGCTGAAAGCGGGCGGGGCCCAGGCCAGGCCGGCGCGCTGGGATGGTACCGCGCTGGGGGCACCGGCTTCCATCCAGCTTTACCACACCGATGAGGCTCAGGCGCGCGCCGCCATCGCTGCCGGCCTGGACGAGTTGAAGCGCCTCGAGGCGATCTTCAGCGTTTACCGCGCGGACAGTTCCATCTCGATGCTCAACCGCGAAGGCGTGCTTGAAAACGCGCCGGACGATTTCATCGCCATGCTTGCGCGTGCCCTGTCGCTGGCCAGCATCAGCGATGGCGTCTATGACCCCACCATCCAGCCGGTGTGGCAGCTCTATTTCCGCCACTTCACCGCAAGCAATCCCGACCCTGCCGGACCCGCGCCGCGCGATCTCGCCGCCGCGCTTGCCCTGGTGGACTGGCGCGCAGTCGAGGTGGATGCCGGACGCAAGCGCGTCTCGTTCGCCCGCTCCGGCATGGGACTGACGCTGAACAGCGGGGCACAGGGCTACATCACCGACCGCGTCACCGATGTGTTGCGCGCCCACGGCTTCGACCGCATGCTGGTGGACATGGGCGAGCCGCGCGCGCTGTCGGCCAAGCCGGACGGCTCTGCCTGGCGCATAGCCATAGCCAACCCCGCCGACCCCGGAAGCACGGTCGCTACGCTGGAGGTGGTGGACAAGTGCGTTTCCACCTCGGGCGGTTACGGCACCCTGTTTGATTCCGCCGGCGCTTTCACACACATCATCAACACACGCACCGGCAGCACCGCACCGGCGCTGCTGGGTGTCTCGGTGGTGGCAGACAGCGGCATCGTTGCCGATGGCCTTTCCACTGCCATGCTGATGGCGCCGGCCGAGCGCAGACTGGCCATACTCAAGGCTGGCGGGGGACAGAAGGCGATCTACGTCACGCCTGAGGGCGTGGTCTCCACCGTGGAGGCGTGACCATGGACGAGCCTTTGCACAGCACTACAGATTTCAGCGCTCCCACCATGGCCGAGGGCATCGCCCATGTGGTCGCCGTGGAAGGCACCGTGGCTTGGCTGGTGCCCGAGCAGACCACCAGTTGCGGTGGTTGCGCCTCGGCATCGGCGTGCGGCGCAAAGGGCATCGGCACCACGGCCAGCCGGCTGGAGGCACGCCGCTTCCAGCTCGTCAATGATATCGGCCTCAGGGTCGGCGAGCGGGTAGTGGTGGGTATCCGCGAGAACGCGCTGCTCAAGGCCTCCATCACCGCTTACGCCATTCCGCTCGCTACCCTGCTGATCGCCGGAGCGCTGGCGCAGTGGGCGGCCGGCAGCGACATCGTTACCATGACGGCCATGTTCGCAGGCCTCGCGCTCGGACTGTGGCTGGCGCGCTTGGGAGCAGGGCGCCTGATGGTCAGGGGTGATCTCGCCCCGCGTTTTCTTCGCCGCGCCGGTGCGGGCGATACGTGCAATTCATGAGCGGGCAAGAGATAGAAAAATGAACCTGAAAAAACATTTCACCACGAAACACACGAAGGCCGCGAAGAAAAACAACATGAAAAATCTTCGTGCCCTTCGTGTGCTTCGTGGTTAATGATGGGGAATTTAAGATGAAAGAATACATACTTCTGATGATCAGCGCTGCGCTGGTCAACAACGTCATCCTGGCGCGCTTTCTCGGCCTGTGTTCGTTCATGGGTGTGACCACGCGCATCGACACCGCCGTCGGCATGGGCATGGCAACCACCTTCGTGATCACCGTTTCGTCTATGGCGGACTGGGCAGTGGAAGCCGCTTTGCTGCAACCCTACGGCCTGGGCTATCTGCGCACGGTGACCTTCATCCTGATTATCGCCGCCGCCGTGCAGTTCACCGAAATGATAGTGCGCAAGGTATCGCCGCCGCTGTTCCAGATGCTGGGCATCTACCTGCCGCTGATTACCACCAACTGCGCGGTGCTGGGCGTTGCCCTGCTGTTGGTCGAGGGCAAGATGAACTTCATCGGCGCCACCCTGTTCGCCTTCGCTTCCTCCATCGGCTACAGCCTGGTGATGATCATTTTCGCCGGGCTGCGCGAGCGGCTGGCGCTGGCCGACACTCCGCGCCTGTTCGCCGGCCCGCCGATCGGTTTTATCATCGCCAGCCTGCTGGCACTTGCGTTCATGGGTTTCTCCGGTCTGAGCACTAGCTAAGGATTCCATCATGTTAATTGCTATTGGCAGTCTTACGATATTAGGCCTCGTTCTGGGCGGATTGCTCGGCGCGGCGGCGCGCTTCCTCGCCGTGGAGGAAAACCCGCTCGAAGAAGAATTGAAGGCCATACTGCCCGGTTCACAGTGCGGCCAGTGCGGCTATGTCGGCTGCGGTCAGTACGCGGCGGCGCTGGCGAAGGGTGAGGCTTCGGTGACCCTGTGCTCTCCCGGCGGCAAAGCGGTGATCGAGGCACTGGCCAAGAAGTTGGGCGTCACCGCCGACCTTTCCGAACACGAGGAGAAAGTGCCGGAATACGCCTTCATCAACGAGGATCTGTGCATTGGTTGCACGCGCTGCATCAGGGAGTGTTCGACGGATGCCATTCTCGGGGCCAACAAGTTGATGCACACGGTGATCATTGATGCCTGCCACGGTTGCAGCAAGTGCGTCAAGGTCTGCCCCACCGACGCCATTGTGATGGTTCCGGTACGGGTGACGGTGGCCAACTGGCACTGGCCCAAGCCCGAGGTTGAGCACACGCAACCCAAGTCCGAGGTTGCGCATGTACATTAGTGTAGGAGCGTGCCATGCCCGCGAACAACCAGAATATCGCGGGCATGGCCCGCTCCTACATCACGCGAATTAAACGTGATTGATTGAAGGAACATGAAAAGATGAAACTTTTTTCCATCCGCGGCGGCGTTCATCCGGAATACCGCAAGGAGCAGACCAGCGAAAAGGCCATCGTTGCCCTGCCGATGCCTCGCTTGCTCTACATCCCGCTGCAGCAGCACGTCGGCGCCCCCGCCGAGGTGCTGGTAGCCGGGGGTGATTTGGTCAAGAAAGGCCAGATGATCGCGCGCAGCCAGGGTACGATATCGGCTTCCCAGCACGCGCCCACCTCGGGCCGCATCGTGTCGGTGACTGATGTTGCCGCACCCCATCCTTCGGGGTTGCCGCAAACCACCATTATCCTCGAGCCCGATGGCAAGGACGAATGGGCTGAACTGCCCGAACCCATTGCTGACCCTTTTGCCGCCGATCTCCAGCTGATCCGGGAGCGTGTCGCTCGGGCAGGTGTCGTCGGCATGGGCGGCGCCGTGTTTCCCGCGGCGGTGAAGTTGAACCTCGGCACCCAGTACAAGCTCGAGATCCTGCTGGTCAACGGCGCCGAGTGCGAACCCTACATTACCTGCGACGACCGGGTGATGCGCGAGTACGCCGACGAGGTGATCGACGGCGCCCGCATCGTGGCCCGCGTCATGGGCGCACCCAGGGTGGTCGTCGGCATCGAATTGAACAAGCCGCAGGCGATCGAGGCCATGACAAAGGCGGCTGCCCCCTTTGCCGAGGTCGAGGTGGTGGGCGTGCCGGCGCTGTACCCCATGGGCTACGCGCACGAACTCATACTTGCGATCACCGGCCGCGAGACGCCGGCGGGAAAGCGTACTGCCGAGGTCGGTGTCGTTGCATACAACGTCGCCACCGTCCGCGCCGTGCACCACGCCGTCCGCTTTGGCCGCCCGTTGATCACCCGCGTGGTGACGGTGAGCGGCGGTGCAATACGCGAACCCAAGAATATCCTGTCACCGATCGGCGCCCGCGTGGCCGACCTGATCGAGTTTTGCGGTGGCTTCTCCGCCCCACCCGCGCGCCTCGTCAACGGCGGGCCGATGATGGGCGAGCCGTTGCCCAGCCTGGAGGTGCCCGTGGTCAAAGGCACCGCGGGCATTTTGGCACTCACCGCCGAGGAGACCAATGCCCAAGCGGCCAGCCCATGCATCCGTTGCGGCAGTTGCGTCACCATCTGCCCCGGCGGCCTGTCACCGGTGGAGATGGCCGCCTTCATCCGCAAGGATAATCTGGAGGCCGCAGCCAGGCTCGGGGTGATGGACTGTATCTCGTGTGGCAGTTGCTCGTGGGTGTGTCCGTCGCATATACCGCTGGTACACTATTTCAATTACGCCAAGGGAGCGCTGAACGACCAGGAGCGCGAGCGCCGCAAGAGCGAGCGCGTCAAGACACTGGCCGAGGTGCGCGTCATACGCGTCGAGAAGGTTGCCGAGGCCAAGCGTGCAGCCATGGCCGCGCGTAAACCAGCCGCCGCTACCGCCGCAGCCGATGCCCCACCAGGCAATGCAACCGCATCCACCGCCGAAGAAAAGACCAACGCATGAATATCGCCACCACCAGCGGGCCGTTCACCCACGCGTCCAGCACTGTCCAGAAAACCATGGTCACGGTGCTGCTGGCGCTGATACCAGCCACCGCTTTTGATTTTTACCTGTTCGGCTGGCCGGCGATCCTGCTGTTCACCGTCACAGTCGGCTCCTGTATGGCAGTCGAAGCGGCATGCCTGGCACTTGCCGACCAACCGGTAAAGGCGGTGCTGGGCGACTACTCGGCGGTGCTCACCGGCTGGCTGCTGGCGATGAGCCTGCCGCCCTGGGCGCCCTGGTGGGTCGGCGTGCTGGCGGCGGTTTTCGCCATCGCCCTGGCCAAGCATGCCTTCGGCGGCCTCGGCCAGAACGTGTTCAACCCCGCCATGGTGGGGCGTACTGTCCTGCTGGTGTCATTCCCCGTGGTGATGACCGCCTGGGTCGTGCCGCATCCGCTGTTCTCGTCCGGCGCGCCCGGCTTGGCCGACGCAATCGCCATCACCTTCGGCAGCCACATGCCCGACACGGTAAGCGCGGCCTCGGCGCTGGGCTACGTCAAGACCGAATTGTCACGCGGCATCCCGGTGACGCAATCGATGGCCCAGGTACCCGACCTGATGGACATGGTGCTGGGCTATCGCGCCGGCAGCCTGGGCGAAACCTCGGCGATCCTGATACTTGCTGGCGGCCTGTTCCTGATGGCCAAGCGCATCATCTCGTGGCACATCCCGTTGAGCGTGATGGGCGGGCTGTTCCTGATGGCTGCGGTGTTCCACGCCGTTGACCCGGCCCGCTTTACCTCCGGCACCTTCCACCTGATGTCCGGCGCCACCTTTCTGGGGGCGTTCTTCATCGCCACCGATTACGTCACCTCGCCGGTATCGAAAAAGGGGCAACTGATATTCGGCATCGGCTGTGGCGTGCTGATCTGGATCATCCGCACCTTCGCCGGCTACCCGGAAGGCATGGCCTTCGCGGTGCTGCTGATGAACGGGCTGACTCCCATCATCGACCAATACACCCGCCCGCGCATGTTCGGGCGCAACAGGAAGGGTGAACCGTTGCCGCTGGTGAAGGAAAAACCATGAAACAACAGAGCATGCTGACTCATGGGGTGATCCTGGGAACATTCTGCCTGGGCTTCGCGCTATTGCTCGCCGTCACCAACCGCGTTACCGCACAGGATATCGCCGCACGCGCCCTGGAAGACAGGCAAAACTCGCTCAGCCAGGTGATCCCGGACAGCATTCACGACAACAACCCGGTCACGGACACCGTTGCCATGAAGGATGGACAAGGCAATGAAATCACCGTGTACCGCGCCACCAAGGAAGGCAAGGTGACCGGCGTGGCCTACGAGATATTCGGCTCTGGCTATGCCGGTAAAATGAAACTCATGCTGGGCGTCGATGCGGAGGGCAAGGTGCTCGGCGTGCGCGTCCTCGCCCACAAGGAAACACCCGGCCTGGGCGACAAGATCGAAGTGAAGAAGGGCGACTGGATACTGCGCTTCTCCGGTCTGTCCATCGGCAACCCGCCCGTCGAGAAATGGAAGGTGAAGAAGGACGGCGGCCAGTTCGACCAGTTCGCCGGCGCCACCATCACGCCCCGTGGCGTGGTGCGCGCCATCCGTGAGGGACTTGAATTTTTCGCCGCCAACAAGGCGCAAATGATGGACATGAATGCCAGCAACGCACCCATGAAGGAGGGACACTAAATGACAACGGAATACAAAACCATCGTCCGCGACGGCCTGTGGGAAAACAACGGTGTGCTCGCCATGCTGCTGGGCCTGTGCCCGACCATGGCCATGACCACCAGCGCCACCAACGGGCTGGGCATGGGCCTGGCAACAGCGGTGGTGATGGCCGCATCGAGCCTGCTGGTGTCCGCTTTCCGCAGCCGCATCACCCAGGAAGTGCGCATCCCCGTTTACATCCTGATCGTCGCCGCCATGGTGACGCTGGTGGATTTGTGCATGAACGCATGGATGCACGAGCTTTACAAAGTGCTGGGCCTGTTCATCGCCCTGATCGTCTCCAACTGCCTGCCGCTCGCCCGTCTCGAAGCCTTCGCCGCCAAGGAGCCGGTGCTGCCCTCATTCATGGACGGCCTGTTCATGGGCATCGGCTTCACCATCGCGCTCACCAGCATCGGTGCGGTGCGCGAGATCACCGGCGCTGGCACCCTGTTCGCCGATGCATCGTTGCTGCTGGGCCCGGCCTTCAAGTTCATGGAAATGAAATTGATGTCCCCGGACAAGGGTGTACTGATGATGATCCTGCCGCCGGGCGGATTCCTCGTTGCCGGCCTGCTGGTGGTATGCAAACGCATCCTCGACGTGCGCGCCGGCAAGGCCATCCAGATGGGCGGCGCCCACAGCGCCGCATAACGGGCATGGCAAAATGCCGCCCATGTTAATGAAACTCATCATGCCCGTTTCCCTCTCCTCAATCCTCTCCCGAAGAAAAGCCCCCCTATCCAACTTTCCCCCGCAAGCGGGAGAAAGGGCAAACGAGAAAGGCAATCTTCAATTCCTGCGGGCGAGGAAGCAAACGAGTCGCTGCGCGAATTTCACGTTAAGGAAACAGCCATGAAAATCGGAATCGCCTACGCTTCGCCGAAGCGCCAGGTCTGGTTCGATGTCGAGATACCAGACGGCGCCACCATCCAGGACGCCATCAATCGCTCGGGCATTCTCAAACAATTTCCCGAGATTGACCTGGAGAAACAAAAGGTCGGCATATACAGCAAGCTCAGCAAACTGGACGCCGTGCTCAGTGACGGCGACCGCGTCGAAATCTACCGCCCCATCACCTGCGACCCGAAAACCGTGCCGCGCAAGGCCAAGGCCGGGGACGCCGCATCCGAGGCAGAAGCGGGTTAAGCAGGCAATCCGCGCACCGCGCACCGCGCGCAATTAAAACCCCGGATGTGCGCTTGCTCGAGCGTAGAGTCAGGCCGCGATTTCAAGGTATTCAACGATGCTTGCCGGTTGCGGGATAGGCAAACCATCTTCAATAAGCCCCTCAATGTGGAATCCGATTGCCTCACGAATTTCACGCTCGGTTTCTTCGACGGTGAAGCCGGTAGCGACGCATCCGGGCAAGTCCGGGACGTAGGCCGAATAATTGTTTTCTGTCTTTTCGACAACGATTGCGTAACGCATATGTTAATTGTAGCCCGGATGAAGCGAAGCGAAATCCGGGGAGCAGTGGGAGGTACCGGAGAATGCCCCGGATTCCATTACATTTCATCCGGGCTACGCTTGCTATTGTAGGAGCGGGCCATGCCCGCGACCACAGATTCTCGCGGGCATGGCCCGCTCCTACAGGTTTCACAAGATGATTAGCCGCAAGCGCCAATCGCCCCGCATGCCGTGCAAAACTCGCAGCCGTCTTTCTTGATGACGGTGCGGTTGCCGCACTCGGCGCATTTTTTGCCTGCCATGAGGCTGGTTTCAGCCTGCCGCCGCTTCTCGACAAATGACCGCTTGTTCGACTGCGGGGAAGACAGGATGCCGGTCTCGGTTACCGGGTAGCCTTCTTCGGTGAGCAGCCCCAGCATGGCGTAGCGGTGGATCATCAGCCTTGCCACGTAGGCCACGGTGGATGGCCAGGTCTGTGATTTCTCGCTGCCCGGCACCTTGGCCATGAAGTCGCCCAGCGGCTCCGAATAATTCAGCAGCTTGCGCAGTTTCATGCCGATCCAGGCGGGGTCAATCACGCGCATATCCAGGCTGAGCAGCTTGCACAGGCCGTCGAGGGCGCGCGGATATTCACCCGATAGCCATACCGAATAAGGCCGGCGTTGCCCGTCGGGCAGCTTCAATTCCTTCAGGCCCAGCACGAAGTCGTCGCCGCCGGCATGGTTCAGCACGTCCACCGTCCAACTCATCGTGCCATCCGGACTGACTTTTGGTTCCTTGCGCGAAAACATCGCATCCAGCACGGGTGTGGCTTCGCCTTCCTGCATGGCCAGCGCTCCCAGATGCTCACAGCGGTAGCGCACAATCTTGGCGAAACCGGCTACCAGGCTGGGCATGCGCACCTTGCCGCCATTCGGCGGGAAGGGCATGTCGAAGGCATCATCACCGGCGGTTTTCTCGAGCACGGACAATTTCAGGTTCAGCCAGCCACGGTCTTCGGCACGCATATCCATGGACAGGGTCTTGGCGAGCGCCCCCAGGCCGCGGGGTTGCTCCGCCCCGTTCACCCATACCTCAAATGGTTTGGCTTGGCCGTTCTGGATGTGGCTGATGAACACGGCGAAGCTGCCATATTTGTGCTCGATCATGTACACCCAGCCTTCGCTGCCCAAAGGCTGCTGCGGACGCCCGGGCCAGCGCAAGCTGGCCAAAGCCGGAGTGGGCATGATGTCGAGCATCACGCGCCGGTCCACATCGCCCTGGTCGCTGTCTTGCGGCGTTTCTTTTGTCGTTGGTGCAACCGGCTTGACCTCGAGCACCGCGCCCAGCACGCTGTTGGGGCGGTAGGTCGTGATGCCTTTCAGGCCGTGTTTCCATGCCTCCATGTACAAGTCCTCGAACGACTCGAACGGGTAATCCGCCGGCACGTTCACGGTCTTGCTGATGGCCGTGTCGATGAAGGGCTGCACTGCGCCGGACATCGCCATGTGGTCGGTGGCCGACATTTCCAGTGCGGTTACGAAGTAATCGGGCAGGTTATCCACGTCGCCGCCGAGATGGCGGTACAGGCGCCAAGCGTAATCCTCCACCTGGATTGCCTTCTTGGTGCCGTCCGGCATGCGCTTGTTGCGGTTGTAGAACCAGGAGAACGGCGGCTCGATGCCGTTGCTCGCGTTATCCGCAAAGGCCAGGCTGATCGTGCCGGTCGGGGCAATCGACAGCAGGTGGCTGTTGCGCAGGCCATGCTGCCGGATGCGTTCCTTGATATGCTCCGGCAGGCGCGAGGCAAAGCGCGGCTCGGCCAGATACTGGTTGACGTCAAGCAGCGGGAAAGCGCCTTTTTCCATGGCCAGGTCAACGGATGCCTCGTAGGCCGAATCACGCATGGCCTCCGCAATGCGGGATGCCATCGCGCGCCCCTCGTCGCTGTTGTACTTCAGGCACAGCATAACCAGCGCATCACCCAGGCCGGTGAAACCGATGCCGATGCGGCGCTTGGCCTGCGCCTCAGCCCGTTGCTCCTGCAGCGGCCAGACCGTTGCATCCAGCACGTTGTCCAGCATCCGCGCTGCCAGTCCAACCACGCGCCCGAAAGTGGCGAAGTCGAACTCCGCATTCCTGGTGAATGGGCTGAGTACAAACCTGGACAGATTGATGCTGCCCAGATCGCAGCAACCATAGCCGGGCAGCGGCTGCTCGCCGCAATTGTGGACGTACAATCCGTTGGCATCGAAGGCGTTGATACCCGGCACCTGAACGTCGAAAACCGCCTCTGTGCCGGAATGTACAATGCTCTCCACTTCCGCCACAAAACGCTCGCGGTTGGGCATGCGCCGGTAATTCGCGAGCAACGCGTTGAGCCGCGTTTGTTTTTCGCTGTCGGCGAAACCGATCATGTCGGCGAAGCGCACCAGGTTGTCGTTGGCGATCACCAGTTCGTGCTGCGCCTTGACCGGATACGTTTTTGAGCCGCCCTTGCCATCAGGCATGTCTTTCATCTGCGCTTCGCGGCGATTCAGGTAGAGCGCAGAAATAATCCCCATGCGCGCCAGCATGCGCTGCACTGCTTCCAGCGTGGCGGCATCTGATTGCGCCAGCCGGACGCTGATCCCTTTTTCTTGCGAACCTTGCACCGATCCATCCGCGTCAAAGAAGCCGCGCAGGAATCCACGGTAAAATTCGGATGAGGCCTGCTCGACTTCAGCCGTCACTCCTTTGGCTTCATGCATGCCGAATTGCTCTGCCAGCGTACGCATTCCCGCCGACTTGTAACGATATTCGCCGCGCCCGGCCACGACATGCCAGCCACGGTGGTCGGCACGATGCGTCAGGCAGCCCGCTGCTTCCGATACCGCCGCACGGATTGACGAACTGCCCGCATGTTCCCACACCGACAGGACAGCCGCTTCTTGTTTGAGCACGCCGTCGCCAACCAGCAGGCCGAGCAGATAACCTTCCCCGATGGTGCCATTGCCCGTCCAGCCGGAAAGCTCACGGTGGTTGTTCAATACCAGCAAGTCGCCCACTTCAAGGTCACCCGCCGCAACCCACTCGGTGTCGCGTTGATAACGGCTGATTTTCGCCCGCAACACGCGATGGTCAGCGGTCAGGCGCATGGCAAAGCCTTCCTTGCTGCGCACGGTAAGCACCGGCTTGTCTCCGGTCTTGAAGAATCCTGCCGGCGCAGCCATGTGTGCCTGCCCGTCAACTACTACCGAGAACTGCCTGCCCATCAATTCGACGACCTGGCGCGCACCATCCGTGGTCATCACCCAGGTATCGGCAGTAACGCATGGATTGGTGGCCTCGATCTCCTCGATATAGGAGAGGTTGTTGTCGCTGTTGATTTTGTCGATGAACAACACGCCCGGCTCGGCGTGGTCGTAGGTTGCCTGCATGATCTGCTTCCACAGGTCCGTTGCCTTGACCTTGCGGTACACCCAGACCCCGTCGGCGCGCAGATATGCCCCCGCTTTCAGCGCGGCCTGGGACGGCATGGCCTTGTGCACCAGTTCCCACTCCGTATCGGCCTCAATCGCCTGCATGAAAGCATCGCTGACTCCGATGGAGATGTTGAAATTGCGCAGGTCGCCGCTGTCCTTGGCATGGATGAAAGACTCGATATCGGGATGGTCGCAGCGCAATACGCCCATCTGTGCCCCGCGGCGCGCACCGGCGGACTCCACCGTTTCGCAGCTGCGGTCGAACACCCGCATGTAGGAAACCGGGCCGCTGGCGCGGCTGTTGGTGCCCTTTACCAGCGCGTCCTTCGGGCGGATGGCGGAAAAATTGTAGCCGACGCCCCCGCCGCGGCGCATGGTTTCGGCGGCCTGCTGCAGCGCATCGTAGATGCCCGGTTTGCCGTCGCTATAACCGCTGATCGCATCGCCCACGGGTTGCACAAAGCAATTGATGAGGGTTGCCTGCAACGTGGTTCCCGCCGCAGAATTGATGCGCCCGCCGGGAATAAACCCGTTCTCGAGCGCCCACAGGAATTGCGGTTCCCATGCGGCGGGGTCTTTCTCAACCGCAGCCAGCCCGCGTGCCACGCGCTTGCGCACATCCTGCGCGGTGGTTTCGCCTTCCTTGCAATACTTTTCCTGCAAAACCTCAGGGGTGATCTCCTGCTCAGGCAAAGGGTTGACGGGAGCCCTTGCCGACTCTAACTGAACCACGGAATCGTTGCGGCGTATCATTTTATGTTGTCCAAGTGGCGTGCTGGAAGTAGCGGCATGTTCGGCAGTGTTGCGGGCGGATGCTGAAGGCAAAACATTTTCTGTAGCAGGCACAATACTACCCCCCTTTAATTGCACGGACTATTTCAGCCCAAAAAAACTAAAAACCACTATATATAGTGGTCCGTCCCCTGATTTGCACTAATTCTAGGGTATAAATTTTTTTTTGCAAGTAATATTTCGGCCTAGATAAGTTGACCTGGCCTATAAGATAAGTTATGCGAATTCGACCTTGGAAATACACCTTATACGTATATAATCCGCGCCTCATTCATTCCATGAACCCAACATGAGTGTTTTGGCCTGGATTATTGCCGCCAGCATCTGTGGCGGCGCGTTGAGCGTGGTGTGTGCCGCAGTGTTCGCGCTCAACTCCCATTTGCAGAGTTACCTCGGGGCGATGGTGAGTTATGCCATCGGTGCGATGCTCGGCACGGTGTTCCTCGACATCCTGCCCGAGGCGATCAAGCTCACCCGCAATGTGGCCGCACTGAGCGGCATGGTGCTGTTCGGCATCCTGCTGTTTTTCATCCTGGAAAAGCTGGTGCTGTGGCGGCACTGCCACCATGAGCATTGCGAGGCGCATGAGCTGCTGGCTAGCGAACATAATCACGACCATGGGCGCAGCGGCATGATGATCATGGTGGGCGACACCTTCCACAACTTCGTGGATGGCGTCATTATCGCGGCTGCCTTTCTCACCAACGCGCAGCTCGGCATCGTCACCGCGCTGGCTATCATCGCGCACGAGATTCCGCAGGAAGTCGGCGATTTCGCCATCCTGCTGCATTCCGGTTACAGCAGGGCCAAGGCTTTTCAGTTGAACCTGATGTCCAGTTTCGCCTCTATAGCGGGTGGTGTGCTGGGCTATTTCACCCTGCAGACCATGCAGTCGTGGATACCATCATTACTGGCGCTGGCGGCGGCGAGCATGATTTATGTCGCCGTGGCCGACCTGATACCCGGCCTGCACAAGCGCGCACAGCTGCGTGACACGCTGGAGCAGGTTGGGCTGATAGTACTGGGTGTGGCGACGGTGGGGCTGATGGGTGTGCTGATGGCGGAATGATGATGAAGGGACTGAATGATTTTAAGTAGAAGCATGAGCAAGAAGCAAACTGTGCCGCGCGTCGGCTTTGTCTCGCTGGGCTGTCCCAAGGCAACGGTGGATTCCGAACACATTCTCACACGCCTGCGCGCCGAGGGCTATCTGATCTCCGGCAATTAACAGGATTCCGATCTGGTGGTGGTCAACACCTGCGGCTTTATTGACAGCGCGGTGGAAGAGT
>JACREC010000077.1 GCA_016218445.1 Nitrosomonadales bacterium | reverse complement strand
TTCCAGTTCGGCGCGCTGTTCACCGACATGACGGTGTATGACAACGTGGCGTTCCAGATGCGCGAGCATACCGACCTGCCGGAGGAAATCATCCGCGACCTGGTGATGATGAAGCTGCATGCCGTGGGGCTGTACGGCACGCAGGACTTGCTGCCCGCCGAGCTTTCCGGCGGCATGGCGCGGCGCGTGGCGCTGGCGCGCACCATTGCGCTGGACCCGATGCTGATCATGTACGACGAGCCGTTCGCCGGGCTGGATCCGATTTCGCTGACGGTGGTAGGGCAACTGATCCGCCGTTTGAATGATGCGCTGGGGGCGACTTCCATCGTGGTGACGCATGACGTGCAGGAGTCGCTCAAGATCGTGGATTACATCTATTTTGTTTCGGACGGCGCGATCATTGCGGAGGGGACGGCAGACGACATCCGCGCCTCCGGCGAAGCGTTCGTGCACCAGTTTGTCTATGGCGAGATGGACGGGCCGATTCCGTTCCATTACCCCGGCGGCAATTACAACAAAGATTTGGGAGTAGGGGCCTGATGGCTATAGCCAGCAGCTTGCGGGGTATCGGGACGCACGTGGTGAACGGCGTGTGGCGTATCGGCTATGCCACGCGCTTTTTCCTGATGACGCTGTTCTATTCCGGCGCCAGTTTCCGCCGTTTCCATTTAACCGTGAAGGAAATGTTCTCCAGCGGCGTGATGTCACTCATCATCATCCTGGTGGCCGGCATGTTCGTCGGCATGGTGTTGGGTTTGCAGGGCTATGAGACGCTCAAGCGCTATGGTTCCGAGTCCGCGCTGGGGACGCTGGTGGCGCTAAGCCTGGTGCGCGAGCTGGGGCCGGTGCTGGCCGCATTGCTGTTTGCCAGCCGCGCGGGTTCGGCGATGACGGCGGAGATCGGTTTGATGAAGGCCACCGAGCAGATTTCCGCGATGGAGATGATGGCGGTCAATCCGATTGCCCGCGTGATCGCACCGCGTTTCTGGGGCGGGGTGATCTCCCTGCCGTTGCTGACGGCGATGTTTTCTTCCATGGGCGTATTCGGTGGTTATATGGTGGGCGTGGTGCTGATCGGCGTGGACGAAGGCTCGTTCTGGTCGCAGATGCAGGCCGCCGTGGATTTTCAGCATGATGTGCTGAACGGCGTGATCAAGAGTTTTGTATTCGGCGTGGCGGTGACCGTCATCGCCCTGTTCGAGGGCTATGATGCGCCGCCCACCGCGGAAGGCGTGTCCGGCGCGACCACACGCACCGTGGTCCAGTCGTCGCTGGCGATTCTGATTCTGGATTTTATTTTGACTGCATTCATGTTTCGAGGGGATTAGCATGGAACGGAGCGCGCTGGATTTATGGGTAGGCATGTTCGTTGTGGCGGGCATCGGGGCGCTGGTGGTGCTGGCGTTCAAGGTGGGGAACCTGGGCACCTACAACGTGACGGAATCTTATCAATTGCAGGCATATTTTTCCAATATCGGCGGCCTGAAACCCAAGGCATCGATCAAGAGCGCCGGCGTGCTGGTCGGGCGGGTGACGGAGATCAATCTGGACACCGAGCGTTACGAGGCCAGGGTGGTGATGAGCATAGACAAGCGCTACCAGTTTCCCAAGGATACCTTCGCCAACATCCTGACTTCCGGCCTGCTGGGCGAGCAATACATTGGTTTGTCTCCCGGAGGGGATTCCGAATTTCTCAAACCCGGTGAGGTGATCAAGAAGACACAGTCTGCCGTGGTGCTGGAAGATTTGATCGGCAAGTTTTTGTACAGCAAGGCTGAAAGTCCAAGTAAATAATCGAGGCTGAATTATGAAAAGATTCGTTGTGCTGTGGTTGGGTGTGTTGCTGGCGGGCGTGCCACTGGCTGCGCGCGCAGAGATGCCGGAGCCGGATGTGCTGATCAAGAATACCGTGCAGGAGGTGCTGGCTATCGTCAAGCAGGATAAGGATATCCAGGCCGGCAACCAGAAAAAAATCCTGGAGTTGGTGGATGCCAAGGTACTGCCGCATTTTGATTTTGCGCGCATGACCCAGCTTGCCGTCGGCAAGTATTGGCGCACTGCCACACCGGAACAGAAGCAGTCGCTGGTGACCGAGTTCCGCAACCTGCTGGTGCGCACCTACACCAAGGCGTTCACCGTATACCGCGACCAGACAGTGGAGGTAAAGCCGTTCAAGATGCCGCCGGGCGCCACCGAAGTGACGATCAAGACGGTAATCATAAAGCCCGGCGAATCAAATGTTCCGGTGGACTATGACATGGAAAAAACCGCGGCCGGCTGGAAGGCATTTGACCTGTCAATCGAAGGCGTGAGCCTGGTGACCAACTATCGCAGCACCTTTTCCGACCAGATCCAGCAGGCCGGCATTGACGGGCTGATCAAAACCCTGGTGGAGAAAAATCAGGTTGCCGCCAGCGCGCCATTGCGCAAGGCGGAACCCCAGAAAGGCGGAAGCTAAGTGATCAGCCGTGATGGCGACCGTTTCCGGGTATCCGGCCGCCTGACCATAGATGTTGTCACAGCCCTTTTTAACGGCGGCTTGCCGCCGGACGGGAAGTCTGCGTTGGTGGTTGACCTGGGTCAGGTCGAAGCGGTGGACTCTGCCGCTGTCAGTTTGCTGCTGTCCTGGCTGCGCCGCGCGCAACGCGATCACGTGTCGCTGTGTTTTTCCAATGTCCCGGACAACCTGATGAGCCTTGCCCGTATGTATGGCGTTGCGGAGCTTATTCCCCTCTGCCAGGAAGTTTACACACAGTCCTGAACGGCTAATTTCTCGTTAGGGGCCCTTTATGCTTCCTGCTATTGATGTCCGCCAGGCGCACAAGCGCTATGGCAGCGTGCATGCATTGGATGGCGTGGATTTATGCATCGGGCAGGGCGAATTCTTCGGCCTGCTCGGCCCCAATGGCGCGGGCAAGACCACGCTGATCAACCTGCTGGCCGGACTGGCATTGCCCGACGGCGGGCAGCTCTCCATCCTGGGATGCGACGTGGTTAAGCAGTATCGCGCCAGCCGCCGCCTGCTGGGTGTGGTGCCGCAGGAACTGGTGTTCGATCCTTTTTTCAGTGTGCGTGAAACGTTGCGCCTGCAATCCGGCTATTTCGGGCTGCGCCACAATGATGCGTGGATAGACGAGGTGATGCATCACCTGGATTTGGCCGGCAAGGCTGACACCAACATGCGCCGCCTCTCCGGCGGCATGAAGCGCCGCGTGCTGGTGGCGCAGGCACTGGTGCACAAGCCGCCGGTCATCGTGCTGGACGAGCCCACCGCCGGAGTCGACGTGGAACTGCGCCAGTCCATGTGGCGCTTCATCCGGCGGCTCAACCGTGACGGGCACACCATCCTGCTGACCACGCATTACCTGGAAGAGGCGGAAGCCCTGTGCGGCCGTATTGCCATGCTCAAGCAGGGCAGGATCGTGGCGCTGGATAGCACACATAACCTGCTCAACAGCATAGCCGGTTTTCGTGTCAGGCTGAAACTGGCGGGTGACTTGCCTGCCGCATTGTTGCCGCAGATGGTCGAGCAGGCAGATGATGGCTATCTGCTTGCGTTGCCTTCCTGTCAGGCATTGGAGCAAGTATTGGCGCAATTGCGCGAGGCCAACGTGGCAGTGCAGGAAATGAGCATGCAGCAGCCCGACCTGGAAGACGTGTTCCTGCAAGCAGTGGGAAGGGCGTGATATGTTGAGATGCCCTTGAGCTTCCAGACCCTGTTCTACAAAGAGGTGCTGCGCGTACAGAAGGTGGCTTTCCAGACCCTGCTCGCGCCGATACTTACCGCGCTGCTGTACCTGCTGATTTTTTCGCACGTGCTGGAGCAGCATGTCGAGGTATATCCGGGTGTGCGCTATACCGCATTCCTGATCCCCGGCCTGGTGATGATGGCGGTGCTGCAGAACGCCTTTGCCAACAGTTCATCCAGCCTGATCCAGTCCAAGATCACCGGCAGCATTGTGTTCGTGTTGCTGGCGCCGATTGCCTATTGGGAATTCTTTTTGGCTTATGTAATGGCCTCGGTGGTGCGCGGGCTGGTGGTGGGGGTCGGGGTGTATCTGGCCGCACTCTGGTTTGCCCAGCCGCCCATGCTGTTTCCGTCCTGGATCGTGCTGTTCGCCTTGCTGGGCAGCGCGCTGCTCGGCTCGCTGGGGGTGGTGGCCGGCATCTGGGCGGAAAAATTCGACCAGCTCGCGGGGTTCCAGAACTTCATCATCATGCCGCTGACTTTCCTGTCCGGCGTGTTCTACTCCATCCATTCGTTGCCATCTTTCTGGCAAAGCTTGTCGCGCTTCAACCCGTTTTTTTATATGATAGACGGCTTTCGTTACGGATTTTTCGGCGTGTCCGATATTTCCCCTTGGCTCAGTCTGGCTGTGGTGAGCGGGTGTTTCATGGCGCTGGCGGGATTCACGCTGGCTTTGTTGAGGTCGGGTTACAAATTACGGTTATAGGATTATGGTCACACCTGAAAGCATCAAGCAGAATATTGAACAGGGCATGAGCACCGCGCACCTCAGTGTAACGGGCGACGGCAGGCACTTCGAGGCGGTGGTGGTGAGCGAGGAGTTCGCGGGCAAGAGCCGCGTGCAGCGCCACCAGCGGGTTTACCAGACACTGGGTGACCGGATGCGCGAGGAAATCCATGCGCTGTCGGTTAAAACCTTTACGCCGCAAGAGTGGGCAGAAATAGACGTAAGTCGTAAGACGTAAGTTGGTAGTTCCACCAGTCTTTACAACTATCAACTTACGTCTTACGTCTGATAACTAAAATTATGCAAAAACTCGCAATACAAGGCGGCATCCCATTGCGCGGCGAAGTGCGCATCTCCGGCGCAAAGAACGCGGCGCTGCCCATCATGTGCGCCAGTTTGTTGACGCGCGACACCCTGCAATTGAGCAACGTGCCGGATTTGCACGATGCCGCCACCATGCGCAAGCTGCTGGTGCAGATGGGGGTGACCGCCACTGCTGAGCATGGAACCATGACGTTGTGCGGCGCTCAGGTAGACAAGCTGGAAGCGCCCTATGACATGGTAAAAACCATGCGCGCTGCGATACTGGTGCTGGGGCCGCTGGTGGCGCGCTTCGGCGAAGCACGCGTGTCGCTGCCCGGCGGCTGCGCCATCGGCTCGCGCCCGGTTGATTTGCACATCAAGGGCTTGCAGGCGATGGGCGCCACGATTTCCATCGAGCACGGTTATATTCATGCGCGTGCCAAACGCCTTAAGGGTGCGCGCATTTTCTTCGACATCGTCAGTGTCACCGGCACGGAAAACCTGATGATGGCGGCTGCACTCGCCGACGGCGTGACGGTGCTGGAGAACGCCGCGCGCGAACCGGAAGTGGTGGCTTTGGCCGACTGCCTGCGCGCTATGGGCGCGCAGATTTCCGGCGACGGCACCGATACTGTCACCATTACCGGCGTGGAAAAACTGCACGGCGCAGCGCACCGTATCATGCCGGACCGCATCGAGAGCGGCACTTTCCTGGTGGCGGCTGCGGCGACCGGTGGCAGCATCACGCTGACCGATACGCGCGCCGATATCCTGGAAACCGTGCTGGAAAAACTTACCGAGGCCGGTGCGCGCATTCGCACCGGGGGCGACCGTATCCATCTGGAAATGAGCGGGCGCCCCAGGTCGGTGAACCTGCGCACCGCGCCGTATCCGGCCTTCCCCACCGACATGCAGGCGCAATTCATGGCACTGAATGCGGTGGCCGATGGCAGCGCGATGGTGGTGGAGACCATCTTCGAAAACCGCTTCATGCATGTGCAGGAACTGCGCCGCCTTGGCGCGCAGATCGCCGTGGAAGGCAATACCTGTGTGGTGCGCGGCGTGGATCATCTGGAAGGTGCCACGGTGATGGCGACCGACTTGCGCGCCTCGGCGTGCCTGGTGATCGCCGGGCTGGTGGCGCGGGGCGAGACCGTGATCGACCGCATCTACCACCTGGACCGCGGCTACGAGCATATCGAGGCGAAACTTTCGCAGCTTGGTGCTAATATTCGTCGAATTAAATAAATACTATTGGCCGACACAAGCGCCGCCTGAAATAAGCACCCTTTCGACGTGTCAGCGCCGGAAGAGGGTGGTAACGAAAGAAAAAAAAGACATGATCACCATCGCCCTGTCCAAAGGCCGCATCTTTGAAGAGACCCTGCCGCTGCTGAAAGCGGCAGGCATCATGCCGCTGGAAGACCCGGAGTCTTCGCGCAAACTGATCCTGCCGACCAACCGCGCCGACGTGCGGCTGATCATCGTGCGCGCTTCCGACGTGCCGACCTATGTGCAATACGGCGCGGCTGATCTCGGCGTGGCGGGCAAGGACGTGCTGAACGAGCATGGCGGCACCGGCCTGTATCAGCCGCTGGATTTGAACATTGCGCGCTGCCGCATGATGGTGGCGGTGCGCGATGATTTCGATTACAGCTTGGCCGTGCGCCAGGGCGCGCGCCTGCGCGTGGCGACCAAATACGTGCAGACCGCGCGCGAACACTTCGCCGCCAAGGGTGTGCATGTCGATCTCATCAAGCTGTACGGCTCGATGGAACTGGCGCCGCTGGTCGGCCTGTCCGACGCGATCGTTGACCTGGTCAGCAGCGGCAATACGCTGAAGGCCAACCACCTCAGGGCAGTGGAAGAAATCTCCGCTATTTCCTCGCGCCTGATTGTGAATCAGGCCTCGCTGAAACTTAAGCGCACAGTCATACAGCCGATGCTGGATGCCTTTGAACGGGCGATAGTTGCATGAACATCCGGCAGCTTGCTACCGGGCAGGCAGACTTCAATGCGCAACTCAGCCGGTTGCTGGCATTCGAGGCGACCGCCGATGAAAAACTGGAAGCGACCGTAGCTTCCATCCTTGCCGACGTGAAGCAGCGCGGCGATGCGGCCCTGCTCGAATACACGCGGTGTTTCGACCGCCTCAATGTGAATGATGTGTCTGAACTCGAGCTGCCGCAAAGTGAGTTGCGCGCCGCGTTCGATGGCTTGCCTGCCGCGCAGCGCACGGCACTGGAACAGGCCGCGCAGCGCGTCACCGCCTATCACCAGAAACAATTACAGAGCTCGTGGAACTACACCGAGGTGGATGGCACGCTGCTCGGGCAGCAGGTCACACCGCTGGACCGCGTCGGTCTGTACGTGCCGGGCGGCAAAGCAGCCTATCCGTCTTCCGTGCTGATGAACGCATTGCCCGCGAAAGTAGCGGGTGTGGCTGAACTCATCATGGTGGTGCCGACGCCGGACGGCGTAAAAAATCAACTCGTCCTGGCGGCGGCGTATCTTTCCGGCGTGGATCGGGTGTTCACCATCGGCGGTGCGCAGGCGGTGGCGGCACTGGCTTACGGCACGGCGATTATTCCGAAGGTGGACAAGATCGTCGGCCCCGGCAATGCCTATGTGGCTTCGGCCAAGCGCCGCGTATTCGGCGTGTGCGGCATCGACATGATCGCCGGGCCGTCGGAAATTCTGGTGGTCTGCGACGGCAAGACCAACCCGGACTGGATTTCGATGGACTTGTTCTCGCAGGCCGAGCACGACGAATTGGCGCAGGCGATTTTGCTGTCGCCGGATGAAAAATTTATTGCAGCGGTGGCGCAGAGCGCAGACCGCCTGCTGGAACAGATGCCGCGCCGCAACATCATCCAGACCGCGCTGGAAAATCGCGGCGCGTTGATCCACGTCGCCGATCTGGAAGAAGCCTGCGCCATCAGCAACCGCATCGCGCCGGAGCACCTGGAATTGTCGGTGGAAAACCCGCAAGCCTGGCTGTCCAAAATCAAACATGCCGGGGCGATTTTCATGGGGCGCTACACCTCCGAATCGCTGGGCGATTACTGCGCCGGGCCGAACCATGTCCTGCCCACTTCCGGCACGGCGCGTTTCTCCTCCCCCCTGGGCGTGTACGATTTCCAGAAACGCAGCAGCCTGATCCAGGTTTCCGCGCAGGGCGCGCAAACGCTGGGCGCGATTGCTGCAGAACTGGCGTTCGGCGAAGGCCTGCAGGCACATGCGCAATCTGCCCTGTTCAGGAAAGAGCAATAAGCGAATGCAGTGTCTCGTAAATGGCTTTTAATGGAACGCATCCACCTTTTTCCATGGGCGCGGGTTGTTTCCGGAGCGGAAATTTTTTCATTTTCAATGGAATGTGACGGGCGCATGGAGCTGCGTCTGGAGCAAGCGCAAGAAGCAAGAAATGAAGATTGACCGTTTGGATTTTCGCGGGTAGGATTGCCGCCTTTGTCGTTTCGGAAGTCAGGTCAAATGCGCCGAAAACTGGTTGCCGGAAACTGGAAGATGCAAGGGAGTCTGGCCCGGAACGAGGTTTTGCTGAACGCGGTGGCGGCTGGCATGGCGCGAATGCCGGGGGTGGATTGTGCGGTGTGCGTGCCGTTCCCCTATCTGGCGCAGGCGCAGCGGGTGCTGCGCGGCAGCCCGGTGAAATGGGGTGCACAGGATGTGCACCAAATGGACAAAGGGGCTTACACTGGTGAGGTGGCGGCTTCCATGCTGTGCGATTTCGGTTGCCGTTATGTGATTGTCGGGCATTCGGAACGGCGCAGCCTGTACGGTGAAAGCAGCCGGTTGGTGGCGGAAAAATTTGCTGCGGCGCAGAAGGCGGGGCTGTTGCCCATCCTGTGCATCGGCGAAACCCTGGCGCAGCGCGAGAGCGGCACCACCGAAGCGGTAGTGGCGGAGCAACTGGATGCGGTGGTCAATCTGCTGGGCGTGCAATCCTTGCGTAACGCGGTGCTGGCATACGAACCGGTCTGGGCGATAGGCACCGGCAAGACTGCCACGCCGGAACAGGCGCAGGCGGTGCACGCTTTTATCCGCCAGCGTGTGGCTGGACATGACGGGCAGGTTGCCCAGGGATTGGGTATACTCTACGGCGGCAGTGTCAAGGCATCCAATGCGGCCGAACTGTTTGCCATGCCGGACATTGACGGCGGGTTGATCGGCGGCGCATCGCTGGTTGCCGAGGAATTCCTGGCTATTTGCAATGCCGGGCAAAATTAATCTTGTGTTGGAGTGATGTGTGGAAACTTTGGTCTGGGTTGTACATGTAATAACTGCGGCAGTGCTGGCCGGTCTGGTGCTGATGCAGCATGGCAAGGGGGCGGACATGGGGGTCTCGTTCGGTTCCGGTTCCGCCGGCAGCCTGTTTGGTTCGAGCGGTTCCGCAAATTTCCTGAGCCGCAGCACGGCGGTGGCCGCGACGGTATTTTTCATTACCAGCATGACGCTGACCTATCTTTATGCCAGCACATCGCAGCCCCAGGGCGTAATGGAAAGGCAGGACGTATCCCGGCAGGTGCAAAAGACCGCGCCTGCGCCTGCTCAAACAAGCGGAGATACAGGCGGTTCGCAGTCGAAAGAGATACCGAAATAAAATAAGCCGATGTGGTGAAATTGGTAGACACGCTAGCTTGAGGGGCTAGTGGCGAAAGCCGTAGCAGTTCGAGTCTGCTCATCGGCACCAGGTAACAAGCCAGAGTTTCCATGACTCTACCAAATTATAAAAAAACCAGAATTGGTTTATGCGCGCCTTGTCAGCAAGGTGCTGAATAAAGGGGAGGGGCTCAGATGTTGGAAAATTATTTTCCGGTCCTGTTGTTCATCTGCGTGGGACTGGCAGTAGGTGTTGCGCCGCTTGTGCTGGGTTGGCTGGTTGCTCCCAACCGCCCGGATGACGCGAAACTCTCGCCTTATGAATGCGGCTTTGAAGCCTTTGAAGACGCGCGCATGAAATTCGACGTGCGTTATTACCTCGTCGCCATCCTGTTTATCCTGTTCGATCTGGAAATCGCATTCCTGTTTCCCTGGGCGGTAGTGCTCAAGGAAATCGGCACGTTCGGTTTCGTCTCCATGATGATTTTCCTGTCCGTCCTCGTGGTCGGGTTTATCTACGAGTGGATGAAGGGGGCATTGGAGTGGGAATAGAAGGAGTTCTGGAAAAGGGCATAGCCACGACTACGCTCGACGCCCTGATCAATTACACCCGCACTGGTTCGCTGTGGCCGATGACATTTGGCCTGGCATGCTGCGCTGTGGAGATGATGCAGGCCGGCGCGTCGCGTTATGACCTGGATCGCTTCGGCATCGTGTTCCGCCCCAGCCCGCGCCAGTCCGACGTGATGATCGTGGCCGGCACGCTGTGCAACAAGATGGCTCCGGCCTTGCGCAAGGTGTACGACCAGATGGCCGAGCCGCGCTGGGTGATCTCGATGGGTTCCTGCGCCAATGGCGGGGGCTACTACCATTATTCCTATTCGGTGGTGCGCGGCTGCGACCGCATCGTGCCGGTGGACGTGTATGTGCCGGGCTGTCCGCCGACCGCCGAGGCGCTGTTGTATGGCATCATCCAGCTGCAAAACAAGATCAAACGAACCAATACCATTGCACGTTAGGTGAACATGGCTGCTGATTTGAGCGTATTGCAAGACAATTTGACCAAGCTGCTCAGCAGCAAGATGGTGAGTCTGGAACACAGGCTGGGCGAGTTGACGCTGGTAGTGCCCGCCGCCGGTATGCTGGAAGTGATGGCTCATTTGCGTGATGACGTGAATTTGCGTTTCGAGCAGATGACTGATTTGTGCGGCATGGATTACTCCACTTATGGTAGCGATGTCTGTGAAGGCGGCGCGTATATTAAATCCGACTTTGCACCTGAGTTGTATCCATTGCGGTTTGCCGTGGTGTACCAATTGTTGTCGGTGAAGCACAACATGCGCTTGCGCGTGCGCGTGTTCGCCGAAGACGACGATCTGCCCGCGCTGGATTCCGTCGCGGATATCTGGCCATGCGCCAACTGGTACGAGCGCGAGGCGTTCGACCTGTATGGCATCGTATTCAGCGGACATCCGGATTTGCGCCGCCTGCTCACCGATTACGGTTTTGTCGGCAACCCGTTCCGCAAGGATTTCCCGCTTTCCGGCCATGTCGAGATGCGCTATGACCCCGAGCAGAAGCGCGTGATCTACCAGCCGGTGACAGTGGAGCCGCGCGAGGTGACGCCACGCATCGTTCGCGAAGAACATTACGGTCGAATGAAGTAGGGACGCTAGCGATGGCTGAAAAGATACAAGGTATAAGGTTCAAGGCACAAGATTTTTCCTTGCTCCTTGCGTCTTGCACCTATCCTCTGTGGGGCAGGCAGAGAACCATGTCCAAAATTAAAAATTACACCATGAATTTTAGTTACGTCCGCCCTGCGGGCTTAACTTGCTTGCGCAAGTTAGTCTGCACTGAAATTCATTGTGAACGCGCGTTGTGGAACGTGTAAGGTAAGCAAAGTCATGGCTGAAATAAAGAACTACACAATGAATTTTGGGCCGCAGCACCCGGCGGCGCATGGTGTATTGCGCCTGGTGCTGGAGCTGGACGGCGAGGTGATCGAGCGCGCCGATCCGCACATCGGCTTGCTGCACCGCGCCACCGAGAAGCTGGCCGAGCACAAGACTTTCCTGCAGTCTGTTCCCTACATGGATCGTCTCGATTACGTGTCCATGCTGAGCAACGAGCACGCTTACGTGATGGCGATCGAGAAACTGCTCGACCTCGAAGTACCGCTGCGCGCTCAATACATCCGCGTGATGTTCGACGAAGTGACCCGCATCCTGAACCACCTGCTGTGGCTGGGCGCGCACGCGCTGGACATCGGCGCGATGACCGTATTCCTGTACGCCTTCCGCGAGCGCGAAGACCTGATGGATTGCTACGAGGCAGTGTCCGGCGCGCGCATGCATGCGGCCTATTACCGTCCGGGCGGCGTGTACCGCGACCTGCCGGATACCATGCCGCAGTACCAGGCTTCCAAAATTCACAATGCCGCCAGGGTCAAGGAGATGAATGAGAACCGCCAAGGGTCGCTGCTCGACTTCCTGGAAGACTTCACCAGGCGTTTTCCCACTTATGTGGACGACTATGAAACCCTGCTGACCGACAACCGCATCTGGAAGCAGCGCACCGTCGGCATCGGCGTGGTATCACCGGAACGCGCGCTGGCGCTGGGTTTCACCGGCCCGATGTTGCGCGGCTCGGGGGTGGCGTGGGACTTGCGCAAGAAACAACCCTATGAAGTGTATGACCGCATGGATTTCGATATTCCGGTCGGCGTCACGGGTGATTGCTACGACCGCTACCTGGTGCGCATGGAAGAAATGCGCCAGTCGAACCGCATCATCAAACAATGCATAGACTGGCTGCGCAATAATCCGGGCCCGGTAATGACCGGCAACCTGAAGGTGGCACCACCCAGGCGTGAAGCGATGAAACAGAACATGGAAGAGCTGATCCACCATTTCAAATTGTTCACCGAGGGCATGCACGTGCCGCCCTGCGAGGCTTACGCCGCTGTCGAGCACCCCAAGGGCGAGTTCGGCATCTATCTGGTTTCCGACGGGGCAAACAAGCCTTACCGCATGAAGATCCGTGCACCGGGATTTCCGCATTTGGCGGCGCTGGATGAAATGTCGCGCGGGCACATGATCGCCGACGTGGTGGCGATTATCGGCACGCAAGACATAGTATTTGGAGAGATAGACCGCTGATGGATGCCTCTAAAAACCCAAATTTCATCCCAACTGCGGTGTTGCGAAGAAATTTTCTTACTTACATATACCTCATATGCTGCGCTGCGAAAATTTCTTCGCGCCTTGCATTTGGGCGAACTTTGAATTTTTAGAGGCATCCATAAATGTTGTCCGATCAAATTCAGGCAAAAATCAACCGCGAGCTGAAGAAATATCCGCCGGATCAGAAGCAGTCCGCGGTGATGTCCGCGCTGCGTTTCGTGCAGGATGAAAAGGGCTGGATAGCCGCCGATGACATGGCGGATGTCGCGGCCTATCTCGGCATGCCGCAGATGGCGGTGTATGAGGTGGCGACCTTCTACCACATGTACAACCTCAAGCCGATGGGCAAACACACGTTGACGGTGTGCACCAATTTGTCCTGCACCCTGTGCGGCGCACTGGATACCGTCAAGTACCTTGAAACAAAATTGGGTATTGGTATCGGCGAAGTGACACCGGATGGCAAGTTTGGCCTGCGCGAGGGCGAGTGCATGGGTGCGTGCATAGACGCACCGCTGTTGACCGTCAGCAACAGAAAATTGTGTGGTCGCATGTCCCCGGAAAAAATCGATCAATTGTTGGCGGAGCTGGATAAGTCATGAACGGGCCGGTTATTTACACGACATCGGGATTCGACCAGCCCTGGACGCTGGAGAATTACCTCAAGGTGGGCGGTTATCAGGCATTGCGCAAAATACTCACGGAAAAGATGTCGCCCGACGCGATCATCGCCGAGGTCAAGTTGTCGGCGTTGCGCGGGCGCGGCGGCGCGGGTTTCCCGACCGGGCTGAAATGGAGTTTCATGCCCAGGAATTATCAGGGCGACAAGTACATCGTCTGCAACACCGACGAGGGCGAGCCGGGCACCTGCAAGGATTGGGATATCCTGCGCTTCAATCCGCATGCGCTGATCGAGGGCATGGCCATTGGCGCCTACGCCATGGGCGTGAAGGTGGGTTACAACTACGTGCACGGCGAAATTTTCGAGGCCTATGAGCGCATGGAAGCGGCCTGCGAGGAGGCGCGCGCGGCGGGCTATCTGGGCAAGAGCATACTCGGCAGCGATTTCAGTTTCGACCTGCACAACCACCTGGGCTACGGGGCCTACGTCTGCGGCGAGGAAACCGCGCTGCTCGAATCCATCGAAGGCAAGAAGGGCCAGCCGCGCTTCAAGCCGCCGTTCCCGGCCAGCTTCGGGCTGTATGGCAAGCCGACCACCATCAACAACACCGAGACATTCGCCAGCATCCCCTACATCATCCGCGAGGGCGGGCAAAAATTCCTTGAGCTGGGCAAGCCGAAC
>JACREC010000075.1 GCA_016218445.1 Nitrosomonadales bacterium | reverse complement strand
TAAAAGACTGGAAGATGCCGCCACGGACATGGAAGGAGGCGGCTAATCAATTCGCCATCATGTTCGGCGATCGATTCACGGCTGCATTAAACTGATGCCGTGACTAAACCGACCTCACACACAGAATTTCGGATACGTCCGTATCTTAAAGCGGCATAACCAGCCTGCGTCTATTGTTGGGGCTTTAGCCCCTTACAATCACGGCGGTGACGATCTTGCCCAGCCTCCGGCTGGTTGCAAGTCGCCTGCAAAGCGACCCCTTGCTGGGGTAATTGGCTGGCGTAGTTTGCCAGCCAAGTCAGATGGCTAGTCGTTTCACCAGTAGTTTCATCAGGCTGATCGTCTGATGATGTGCCATAGCTGTCATCGAACCTGCGGCTGTAGATACACCCTATGGATAGGGCTTGAGTCAAGATAGAGGGAAATCAACATTGAGGTCCGGGCGGGGCTAATTGAAAGTCGTGGTTTGTCAGCCAAATCCAGTCAAAAAAATACTACACGGATTGGTCTGCCGGTAAATTTTTCTCCTGCCACCATGCATAGACGACAGGAATAACGATGAGGGAGAGCAGCGGTGCGGAAATCATGCCGCCCACCAGTGGCGCGGCAATATGCTTCATCACATCTGCACCGGTGCCTGAGCTGACCATCACTGGAATCAGTCCGGCTACGATCACCGATACCGTCATCATTTTCGGGCGGATGCGCAACAGCGCCCCGTGAATGATGGCCTGTTGCAAACTCTGCTGGTTTACCGGTCGACCGGACTGGCGGAGTTCCGCGATGGCATGATCCAGATAGAGCAGCATGACCACACCGAACTCTGCCGCCACCCCGGCCAACGCGATAAACCCCACTGCGACTGCCACAGACAAGTGATAATCCAGCCAGTACACCAGCCAGAAGCCACCCGCCAGGGAAAAGGGCAAGCACAGCAACACCAGCAGCACTTTGCCGCCGTGGCGGAAATTCAAATAAAGCAGTGCCACCACCAACAGCAGCGTGAGCGGTATCACCCACATGAAACGTTCCTTGGCATGCTGCAAGTTGGCGTATTGCCCTGACCAGGCGATGGCGTAGCCCGGTTGCAGCTCGACGGCTTTTGCCACTGTGGCTTGTGCCTCGGCGATATAGCCGCCCAAGTCGCGCCCGGCATAATCAATGTAAACGTAAGCTACAAGACGGCCATTTTCGCTTTTGATTTCGACCGGCCCGTCATTCACATTTATGCTTGCCACCGCACCCAGCGATACTTGCGCGCCGGAAGGCGTCATGATGCGGCTTGCCGCAAGCGCGGTAAGCGAATCGCGGAACGCGCGCGGGTAGCGTAAGTTGATCGGGAAGCGGTTGCGCCCCTCGATCACCATGCCGATATTTTCCCCGCCGATGGCACTCTGCACCAGGCGCTGCACATCGGCTGCGGTAACGCCATAGCGTGCCGCTTGCACGCGGTCCAAAGTAATATCCACGTAGCGCCCGCCGGAAGCGCGGTCGGCAAAAGCGTTGCGCGTGCCCGGCACGGAGTTTTCGATTACCTCTTCGATTTGCCTGGCCAATGCGCTGACCTCAGCCAGATCGGGGCCGGTAACCTTGATGCCCAGCGGCGTGCGGATGCCGGTGGAGAGCATGTCTATGCGCGTGCGGATCGGATACCCCCAGGAATTGGTCAGCCCCGGCAAGCGCACCTGGTTGTCCAGCTTGCGGATCAGGTATTCCATGGTTTCGCCGGGTGGCCACTGTTCGCGCGGTTTGAGCTGAATTGTGGTTTCCAGCATGGAAAGCGGCGCCGGATCGGTGGCGGTATCGGCACGCCCGGTTTTGCCAAACACGCGCTCGACCTCGGGCATTTGCGCGATCAGGCGGTCAGTGATTTGCAGGATGTTTGCCGCTTCGTCTATCGATACGCCGGGCAGGGTGGTGGGCATATAAAGCAGATCACCCTCGTTGAGCGGCGGCATGAATTCGCTGCCCAGTTTTGCGAGCGGCCATGCGGCGCTCAGCAGCAGCAGCAGGCAAAGCGACAGGGCAAATTTACGTTTTTGCAGTGCGGCCAGCAGCAACGGGCTATACAGCGCATGCAGCAGCCGGTTCAACGGATTGCTTTGTTCGTGGGCGATGCGCCCGCGGATAAAATAACCCATCAGCACCGGAGCCAAAGTAATGGCGAGCACGGCACTTGCCGCCATGGCATAAGTCTTGGTGTAGGCGAGCGGAGCGAACAGCTTGCCTTCCTGCCCGGTGAGGGCCAGCACCGGCAGGAAGGATACGGTGATGACCAGCAGCGAAAAAAACAGCGCCGGCCCCACTTCAAGCGCGCTCTGTTTGGTGATTTCCCAATAATTAGGGTGATCCCCTGCGCGTTCCAGATGTTTATGCATGTTTTCTATCATCACCACTGCGGCATCCACCATGGCGCCGATGGCAATGGCGATGCCGCCCAGCGACATGATGTTGGCGGTCACGCCCTGATTTTCCATGACGACAAAAGCGGCCAGAATGCCGATGGGCAGCGTGACGACCGCCACCAATGATGAGCGCAAATGAAATAAAAATGCGAGACATACCAAGGCGACGATCAGCGATTCTTCGAGCAGCTTCTCGCTCAAGGTTTTGATGGCGCGGTCGATCACGCCGGAGCGATCATAGGTGACGACCAGTTCGACGCCGGGCGGCAGGCCGCTTTGCAACTCATTCAATCGTGCCTTGACGCGCGTGATCGTCGCTAGCGCGTTCTCGCCATAACGCATCACCACGATGCCGCCGGCCACTTCGCCTTGCCCATCCAGATCGGTTACGCCACGGCGCAATTCATGGCCGATTTGGATTTGCGCCACATCTTCCAGACGGATAGGTACACCCTTCGCGTTGACCCCCAGGGGAATGTGCCGGAAGTCTTCCAGATCCTTCAAATAATTTTGCGCGCGCACGACGTATTCGGCATGTCCCATTTCCATCACCGATCCGCCGCCTGCGATATTGCTGTCGCGGATCGCCTGTTCGACACGCTCCCAACTCAGGTTGTATGCCGCAAGGCGATTGGGATTCACTTCGATCTGGAATTGCCGCACCATGCCGCCGACGCTGGCGACTTCCGCCACGCCGGGCAGGCTCTGCAATTCGTATTTGAGGAAGGAATCCTGAACCGCGCGCAGTTGATCGGTATCGTAACGGTGGTGGCGATCCACCAGCGCGTATTCAAACACCCAGCCTACGCCTGAAGCATCCGGCCCCAGTGTGGGAATGATTCCCTGCGGCAGGCGATCCTCGATCTGGCTTAAATATTCCAGCACGCGCGAGCGCGCCCAATAGGGATCGGTGCCGTCGCGAAAGATCACATACACGTAGGATTCGCCAAACATCGAAAAACCGCGCACTGCGGTCGAGTCCGGCACTGACAACAATTCCGAAGTGATCGGAAAAGTGACCTGATCCTCCACCACCTGCGGGGGCTGGCTCGGATAAGCGGTCTTGATGATGACTTGCACATCGGAAAGATCGGGGACGGCGTCCAGCGCCATGTGGCGCGAGGAAAATATTCCCCATCCTGCCAGCAGCGCGGCGCCCAACAGCACCAGCGGGCGGTTTTTCAGCGACCATTCGATGATGCGCGCAATCATGCTTGAGTCCAAAAAAGATCCGCGCCAAAGGCGCAAGAAATAGGTGTTCTTTTGTGGCGAAATTCTTTGTGTCTAATGGCAATACTGTTCACTTAACCGTTCGTGGTGAGCTTGTCGAACCACCAACCACTCACCCCGAGCCCCTTGACAAGAATCTCAGGGCGAACGGAATTTTTATTAAGTGAACAGCATTGTGTCTAGTGATCGCCCGCATCATGATTTTGCAGGCGCTGGGCAGCATCGCTCATCGAGGCAGCCGCATCCAGTAAAAATTGCCCATTCACCGCAACCTGATCGCCTGCCCGCAAGCCGGCTGTGATTTCAATGGAGTCGGTGGTTTCGATCCCTATTTCCACTTTGACTGGCGTGAAATGCCCCCCGCCCTCGGCCAGCATTACCAGGTCGCCCTTGCCGGTGCGCATCACGGCAGAGCGAGGTATGGCAAGCGCTTTGTGCGGATTGGCGTGGATTACGACATCAAGAAAAGCTCCAATAGGCAGCGGATTTTTGGCATTGTTGACGCTCAGCCGCGCCTGCACGGTGCGTGTTGTGCTATCAACCACTGGGGGGATCAATTGCAGGCGTGCCTTGATTTCCGGTGCATTCGATAGCGGCATCTTTACAATCGCCTCGTCCCCTTCTTTTACCCAAGCCAGTTGGTCGGGGTAAAGCGGTACCTCGATCCATACGCGTGACAGGTTAACGAAGGAAAACAAATTGTCCATCGGTTTGACCGTGCTTCCTTCATGCACCTCGATCTTGGTGACGAAACCGGATTGCGGTGCGCGTATCTCAACCACATCCACCGGCTTATAGGATTTAATCAATCCTTCTATCAGCTCATTGCCGACATCGGCATAGAGAAGCCTGTCGCGGACAAGAACGCGCTTGCCTGCATTCACCCTCAGGTCTGTCATGTCATCCTCAGGCATGCCCTTGCCGTTGGTATGAGCATCCTCAGCTTCCATGGGCGCAAAAAGAATATCTCTTTCCTTTAGCAGGTCGATGTACTCATTCTGGGATTTAAGCAATTCAGGGGAATTTATTTCATACAGCACTTGTCCCGCATGGACTTGCTGGCCAACCGAATTTATATGGAGTTTTTTGATTACCCCTTCAACCTTCGCGCTGAGGTTGAATACCAGGCTTTCATCAACGGCCACATTGCCATAGGCATGGATATCCTGGCTCAGCGTTTGCATTTTTGCCGCAGCTAGACGCACGCCGAGTTTTTGTTGCGTGGCAGTGTCGATATGCACACCGTGGCCATGTGCTGCTTGGGGTGTACCCGGCTGCTCTATTTCCACCAGATCCATGCCGCAGATGGGGCATGTGCCCGGCTGATCCCGGATAACATCGGGATGCATGGGACACACCCAGAGTTTCTTTGCCGGTTTTGCTGAGTTCTTGCCGGGGGGCGCTATTGGGTCAAGGTTTGAACTGGCAGCAGGAGCGGCATAAGCATTGCCCACAAGCTGGATTGCCGCATGGTCGTTGTTGGGAAAACCAATAATTATCAGGATGGCGGCGGCAATTATGCCAAACCACTGCTTCACATATTTGAAGGCTTTAGCGTTGAGCAATCCGGGATGCCGTTCTTTTCTAAGCCATGCCATGTTTTATATCAGGCCAGTAAACGAGCCCTGATTTCAGCGAGAATTCTGGGAGGGGATAATGATCTTAAATCAAGAGGCGGCAGTTCCAGTGCATCCAGAGTATTTTTCACCAGCAGGCCAAGCTCGGTATCGCCTTCCATGCACAGGCGGCGGCTGAAAAAAAGTGTATCCGGATCTTCCTTGCGCAGGGCAAGCATCAGAAAATCATAGGCACTGGCGCTGATGGTCAGGTCCGGCTCCCTGATGCGCCGGCACGCAACCAGGCCTTTAGGGTTGAGGGTGAAATGATAAACCACTCCGGCATCTGACACCCGGATGGTGATGAGCTTGCCCTGCAGGGGTTGCATCACTTCCGAGCGCAGTGTATCGCCTAGTGCCAGATTAACCGCCTGGACAAACAGCAAGGTCTGCGGATATCTCGGCAGCATGGACAGGATATCGCTGACTGGCTTGGGAAGAATAAAAGAATGATTACTCATAGCAGCTGTTCCATGGGTGTCTTTTTAGGGCGTTCAGTTTTTGCCGGATAATTATAATCCGCTTTCAAACATCGCGTCGCCTCATTCATGCTGCATACAGCTTTCAATGATCTCCAGAATGGCGGTTGCTTCCGAGTTCGATACAATACACAATCCAATGACTTCAAAAAATTATAAGCAAAACCAGATTGATCGGCACAAGTGGAAATAACCGACTACCACTCCAAATACTTCGCCCACGAACTCACACGGCGTTTTCCAACAGATAGCGCCGAAAAACTCGCCGGGGCGGTAGCCAGTGCCCAGGTTGACCTGAATCCACACCAAGTCGATGCGGCCTTGTTTGCCTTTAACTCGCCGCTTTCAAAAGGCGCGCTGCTGGCTGATGAAGTCGGTCTGGGCAAGACCATCGAGGCCGGGCTGGTGCTTTCCCAGAAATGGGCGGAGCGCAAGCGGCGTATTCTGGTCATCACGCCATCAAACCTGCGCAAGCAATGGCATCAGGAATTAACCGAAAAATTCTTCCTGCCTTGCCGCATCCTCGAATCCAAGTCCTACAACGCCGCGATCAAGCAGGGGCAGTTCCGCCCGTTCGAGTCACACGAAATCATCATTTGCTCTTACCAGTTCGCCAGAAACAAGGCAGCCGATGTTCATGCGATGCCATGGGATTTGGTGGTCATCGACGAAGCGCACCGGTTGCGCAATGTCTATAAGCCATCCAACGTTATAGCCAACACGCTAAAGCAGGCACTGGCGGGCAAACACAAACTACTACTCACTGCGACACCGCTGCAAAATTCGCTGCTGGAGTTGTTCGGGCTGGTGAGTTTTATTGATGAGCATACCTTCGGCGACCTGAAGAGTTTCCGGGAGCAATTCGCCAACCTGAATCAGGATCAAGTGTTCCAGACACTAAAGGCGCGGCTCAAACCCGTGTGCCATCGCACCCTGCGCCGTCAGGTTACTGCCTATATTCCCTACACCAAGCGCCTGCCGCTGGTGGAAGAATTCACCCCGGAAGAAAGTGAAGACCGGCTCTATCACCTCGTCTCGGAATACCTGCAACGCGACAACCTGCAAGCGCTCCCAGCCAGCCAGCGTTCCCTGATGACACTGGTGCTGCGCAAATTGCTGGCCTCATCCACCTTTGCCATCGCGGGTGCGCTGACTTCGATTTCAAATCGGCTCAAGCTCAAGCTGGGCAAGCAGGAACCCGCTGAATCGCTTGAAGATGAATTGGATCAGAACTATGAAGCACTCGACGAAACCGCCGAGGAATGGGCGGACGATGAACCAGCCGAACTACTCACCGAAAATGACCGCAAGGCTATCGAACAGGAAATTACCGAACTCGATGCCTTCGCCGCGCTCGCAACTTCAATAGACCACAATGCCAAGGGCAAGGCATTGCTGAAGGCGCTGGGCATTGCCTTTGCAAAAGCGAAGGATCTAGGCGGAGCTGAAAAAGCCATCATCTTCACCGAGTCGCGCCGCACCCAGAGTTATTTGTTGCGTCTGTTGGCAGACAGCCCTTTTGCCGAAGGCATCGTGCTGTTCAACGGCACCAATACCGACGACCGTTCCAAGCTGATCTACAGCCAGTGGTTCGAGCGCCACCAAGGCACTGACCGGATCAGCGGCTCGCGCACCGCAGACATGCGTTCCGCGCTGGTCGATTATTTCCGTGAAGAGGGGCGCATCATGATCGCCACAGAGGCCGGGGCAGAGGGTATCAATCTTCAGTTCTGCTCGCTGGTAGTCAATTACGATCTGCCCTGGAACCCGCAGCGCATCGAACAGCGCATCGGGCGCTGCCATCGATACGGACAAAAGCACGACGTGGTGGTCGTTAACTTCCTCAACCGAAGAAATGCGGCGGACAAACGCGTCTTCGAGTTGCTGGCTGAAAAATTCCAGTTATTCGAAGGCGTTTTCGGCGCCAGCGACGAAGTGTTGGGAGCCATCGAATCCGGCGTAGATTTCGAGAAACGCATCGCCGCCATCTACCAGCGCTGCCGCAAGCAGGAAGAAATCCAGACCGCCTTCGACCAACTCCAGCTTGAACTGAGCCTGGAAATCAACGAGTCCATGACGCGCACCCGCCAGCAATTATTGGAGAACTTCGACGACGAAGTACGCGAAAAACTCAAGGTGCAAGACGAAGCATCAAAAGCCTACCTCAACCGCTACGAGCGCCTGCTCATGCAGCTTACCCGGCACGAACTCGATGGCCGCGCTGAATTTTTGAATGACGCCTCATTCCGCTTGGAGACACAACCTTTCCCAGCACAAAATGCTGCAATTCCGTTGGGCTTATATGAACTGCCGCGCCGTTCTGGCGAGGCGCATCTATACCGCCTCAACCATCCGCTTGCTGAGGCGCTGATCGCGCAGGCAAAGCAGCGCGACCTGCCGCCGTCAGGAATTCATTTTGAATATGGCCAACACGATGGAAAAGTCACACTGCTGGAAGAGTTTATTGGCAAGTCAGGCTGGCTGACCCTCTTACTCTTCAGTGTCGAATCCCTTGACCAAGCGGAAGACCATCTGATTTTTGCGGCTGGGGCCGACGACGGTCAAATGTTGGCCGAGGATGTTGCGGAACGGTTACTGACACTGCCCACAGCATCACCCCCTCTCCCTCGGGGAGAGGGCTGGGGAGAGGGTGGGGTCAGGCAACAACTTGAAACCATCACCCAGCAGCGCCAGGCTGCCATTCAGCGTAATATCTCGGAACGGAATGCCCGCTTTTTCGAGGAAGAAGCGGACAAGCTGGACGGCTGGGCAGATGACCTGAAGGTTGGCCTGGAGCGCGAGATCAAGGAATTCGACCGCCAGATCAAGGAAGCCCGCCGATCCGCCACGACCGCATTGACGCTGGAAGAAAAACTCGCCGGACAGAAGCAGATCAAGTCGCTGGAGGCGCAACGCAACCTGAAGCGGCGGACGCTGTTCGACGCGCAGGATCAGGTGGACAAGCAGCGTGATGAACTGATTGCCGCGATAGAAGGCAAGATGAACCAGAGCACGCGGGTCGAGAAACTGTTTTCGATACGCTGGACGATTGCGTAATCCGCCAGAAGTGGAAGCGATAGTTTAATTCCCTCGAATTCGAGGGAATTAAAAGAATGGGCAGGACTATCGGAGAAGAAGTTAACCGAATTTCAATTACGGCGAATTCGCCACAATTAAATTCGGATTACCCATGAAGGAGTGTTCACATGAAGAGCCGCATCATCAACGTCACTACATGTTTTATCCTTGCAAATATGTCAATGCCGACATATACTGTGCCGCATGAGTAAGCAGCCTAAACCACTGGCCTGGCTGCATGGCGAAGTTAAAACGCCGCCGTTTTCCGCCGAAGCCAGAATTGAAGCGGGCGTTTTATTGCGGCACCTGCAAGAGGGCATCAATATATCGCTGCCACACTCAAGGCCAATGCCCGGTATCGGTCGCGGTTGTCATGAATTAAGAATCCCCGACGAAAATCGCACGTGGCGCATTGTGTACTACGTTGATACGGAAGCCATCGTGATTCTTGAAGTGTTTGCCAAAACCACCAGCCAAACGCCCCAGACGGTAATTGACGTTTGCAAGGCGAGACTGAAACACTACAAATCAATTTAGCAGAAGGATAAATACCATGAAAACTGACAAATTAGCGCGCCTCCAAGCCGCCGACTGGAAAGTCGGCAATGCGGAGGAATTTCTGCAACTAAGCGATGAAGAAGCGCGGCTCGTCGCGCTCAAACTCTCATTGATCAGCGCGGTAAAAAAATCGCGCATCAAACGCAAGCTCTCGCAAATTGACCTCGCGCAACGCATGAAATCGAGCCAATCGCGCATTGCTAAAATCGAAGCGGGTGACCCTTCTGTTTCGCTGGATTTGATTGTGCGCGCGCTCATCGCAAGCGGCGCAACAACGCGCGATATTCAGGCGGCGTTTACGGCAAATGAACGGGTGGCGAGTTAAGAGTGCAAGGCGATCATGAACAATGGGCCAAACGTGAAGAGCAGATTGAGCGCGTGATGGGGGCGACGGTTGGGATGTACGGCGACTTGCAGGGGATTGCGGGGAAGTCGTTGCAGGAGATTGAGGGGCTGGAATTCCCGGCGCTGGAAGATGGAAACGCTTTATGAATAAAAAATATTGGCACGGTTTCCGCGTGTATTCCTTGTGCGCGCTCATCTGGAGACCGGCGTGACCCGCGAGGAACTCCGGCAGCTTATCTGCCTGGGCGAAGGCTTTACCTGCGAGTTCAAGCAGAGCGGCACAACCCATCTCGGTCGCGAATTGTGCGCGTTTGCCAATGCCACTGGCGGTGTCGTTTTGATCGGCGTGACCGACGACGGCCAGCCCGTCGGTGTCCGGAATGCCAACAGGCTCAAATCCGAGGTGCAGAATGTCGCATGTTCCATCGAACCGCCGCTGGCGATTGATATGGATGTCGTGGACAATATACTGGTCGTCAACGTCCCCGCGCAAAACAGCAAGCCCTATTCATCCGGCGGCAAATTCTATCTGCGGGAT
>JACREC010000074.1 GCA_016218445.1 Nitrosomonadales bacterium | reverse complement strand
GGATTGCTCACCGAGGCGATCAGCAAGCAGCCGCATTGCGTGCTGCTGCTGGACGAAATCGAAAAGGCGCACCCGGATATTTTCAACATCCTGCTGCAAGTGATGGATCACGGCACGCTCACCGACAACAACGGGCGCAAGGCGGATTTCCGCAACGTGGTCATCATCATGACCACCAACGCGGGTGCCGAGGCATTGAGCAAGACACAAATCGGCTTCACCAAGACCGCCGCCACCGGCGACGAGATGGCCGAGATCAAGCGCCTGTTCACGCCGGAGTTCCGCAACCGGCTGGATGCCATCGTCTCCTTTGCGTCCTTGAGCCGGGAAGTCATCCTGCGCGTAGTGGACAAGTTCCTGATGCAGCTTGAGGAGCAACTGCACGAGAAGAAGGTGGAAGCCATCTTCACCGACGCGCTCAAGGATCACCTTGCCGAACAAGGCTTCGACCCGCTGATGGGCGCACGCCCGATGGCGCGGCTGATCCAGGACACCATCCGCAGCGCCCTCGCCGATGAACTGCTGTTCGGCAGGCTGGCCAGCGGCGGCAAGGTCACGGTCGACGTGAAGGATGGCAAGGTGGTGCTGGAGTTTGCGGAAGAGGCGGTGGCTGTTTAGGCTGAGACATGCCCTAGATGTGCGTGTCCATATGCAGCCATTGCAAGATTCACTTTCAAAAAAGTGCAAAGTTCTCGAACACCGATTGGAACGAGAGGGGTTCGAATCAATAACTCAACTTCCCTACGAAAAATATCTTCGCTCTACACTTTGGCTGGCGATACGTGAATGGGTCATCGAACGCGACAGAGGCATTTGCACAATCTGCGAAGGAACAGCCGCCGAAGTACATCACCATGACTATGACGAATCGACGATGTGGGGAGATCAACCTGACAGCTTGACGGCGCTATGTGCTAGGTGTCATCAACTTGTCGAATTCGATGAATTGGACCGCAAACGAAACGATCTAATAGAAAAAAAGCAGACCTACGACTACTTGCAAAACCTGTATAGCCAGCTCAAATCTGAAAAATTTCGGTGTGACATAAGACGAACTTCTCGCCGAAAAAACAGTACCTCTCGCATCCAGTTTGTCGGGAATAACGAATTCTTAAAATTCATTGATCTCCCAAATACGGCATATTCCTTTTGCACAACATTTATCTTCGAGAAAGGCTATAAGGAAAGGGTCAAACTCCCAATGCCGTTTAAGCACACCAAACTCGAACAAAAATCCGGCTTGAAATTGAAAAATAGAGAAACAGATAAAATTCTCGCAACGATGTGGGCATCACAAGACGCTATTGTTTTGCAAGTTGCGATAGATACCACAATCCCTTTCGAGGAAAAGCTACTGAACTATTTTGAAGATCGTTGTTATGCGCAGTTTTCTGTTCAGCAAGCGTAGGGCGCAATAACCAACGGGCATTGCGCCGTATGTGAAACCATCCGGCGGGTTACGCTTCGCTAACCCGCCCTACAAAACCTTTAAACTCCAAAGAACGTTTCAGTGCCGTCACGAGCAAGCCAAGATGCAAGGAGCCGCGCAGTGAATGACGAGACATACCTCAGTGGTAGGCGAGGATTGAACGAGCACGCGACACCACAGATTGGCTGCGCAGTAGGCAATGGAACGTTCTGATTACCGGGGGCGCTTCGCCCCCTCTCCCACCGGCCCCTTGCACTTCGGCTCACTGGTTGCGGCGCTCGGCAGTTATCTCGACGCGAAACACCATAACGGAACCTGGCTGGTACGCATCGAAGACCTCGACGCACCACGTACCGTCAAAGGCGCCGACGACGACATTCTCAGGACGCTGGAAGCTTGCGGCCTGCACTGGGATGAAACCGTTATCTACCAAAGCCGGCGCACCGCCGCCTACCATGCAGCCTTCGAGCGACTGCGTACAGGCAACCTGCTCTACCCCTGCGCATGCAGCCGCAAGGAAGTTGCCGATTCTGCGCTGCATCATGGCGATGAATTCGTCTATCCGGGCACTTGTCGCAATGGTTTGCCGCAAGGCAAAACAGCACGTGCATGGCGAGTGCGCACTGACGATCAAGCCATTTCATTCGACGATGCACTGCAAGGTGGCCACCCCGACACGGTGCGCGTAAGCGGCAAGTGCGGGAGGGGTGGCCCAGCGGCTGCTCCCGCAAACGGCTGCTTCGCAGTAACGTGTCGCAGCCGCATCACCCAACATCTGGAAAGCGAGATCGGTGATTTCGTGGTGAAACGCGCCGACGGATTGTTCGCCTACCAGCTTGCGGTGGTGGTGGACGATGCCGCGCAGGGCATTACGCATGTGGTGCGCGGCGCTGACTTGCTCACCTCCACTACGCGCCAGATCTATCTGCAACGGCTGCTGGGATTTGCCACCCCGGCCTACACACATTTACCCATCGCGGTGAACGCACAGGGCGAAAAGCTCGGCAAACAAACACTCGCCGCGCCGGTAGACACAAACAACCCGGCCACCACGCTGCTGCGCGCACTCGCTTTTCTGCGCCAGGAACCGCCTGCTGAACTTTCAGGCTGCGACCCGGAAACAATTTTGGATTGGGCATCGGACAACTGGGACGCGGGAAAAATGAACGGTATCAGGACACTGCCGGCACTTTAGTGCGCCCTTACGCACGATGGTGGCGGATAAATTCGCGGATCGCGGGCAGGATGGAAATAAAAATGATGCCGATGACCATCAAAGTAAGGTTGTTCTTGATCACCGGGATGTTGCCGAAGAAATAGCCTCCGACGGTAAAAAATGTAATCCATCCCACACTGCCCAGCGCACTGAACAACAGGAACAGGCGGTAGCGCATCAAACCGATGCCCGCCACGAACGGCGCAAAGGTACGGACGATGGGCAGGAAGCGCGCGAACAGGATGGTCTTGCCGCCGTGCTTCTCGTAGAAGGCGTGGGTCTTGTCGATATGTTCGTGTTTAATCAGCCCGTTCGTACGCTTCAGCAAGCGCATACCAATGAGCCGCCCGATCCAGTAGTTGGTGTTGTCGCCACCGAACGCCGCCAGCATCAGCAGTGGCGCGAGCAGGCCAAGTTGCAGCGCACCCAGGCCGCACAGCGCGCCCGCCACGAACAGCAGCGAATCGCCCGGCAGGAAGGGCGTGACCACCAATCCGGTTTCGCAATAGATAATCAGGAACAGGATGGCGTACACCCACACGCCGTATTGCTGGGTGAGTGCCAGCAGGTGCGCGTCCAGATGCAGGACGATGTCAATAAAGGCGGCGAGCAAATCCAATGCGTTATTCCAGTTCTACAGCGAAGGATTTATGGAAGGACTTCTTCCGCCTCGATCTTCTCCGGCTTGATGAAATCTTCGCGCGACACTCCCAGCCACAGCAGGATCGGGCTGGCCACCAGCACCGAGGAGTAGATACTGAACAGGATACCGATGGTCAGTGCCAGCGCGAAATAGTGCAGCGTCTCGCCGCCGAGGAGCAGCATGGCAGTCACCATCATCTGGGTGCAGGCATGGGTGATGATGGTGCGCGACATGGTGCGGGTGATCGCGTTATCAATGATTTCGCTCACTTCGGTCTTGCGCATCTTGCGGAAGTTTTCGCGTATCCGGTCAAACACCACCACCGATTCGTTCACCGAATAGCCCAGCACCGCCAGCAACGCCGCCAGAACGGAAAGCGAGAACTCCCACTGGAAGAAGGCGAAGAAGCCGAGGATGATGACCACGTCATGCAGGTTGGCGATGATCGCGGCCAGGCCGAATTTCCACTCGAAGCGCAGCCACAAATAGCAGACGATGCCGAGCGAAACCAGCAGCAGCGCGAGCGTGCCGTTCTCCACCAGTTCCTTGCCTACCTGCGGGCCGACGAATTCAACGCGGCGCATTTCCACGCTGGCATCCTGCTGGTGCAACGTGCCGAACACCTGCTCGCTCAGTTTCGCGCCCGAAGCAATCTGCTTGAGCGGCACCTGGATCAGCACATCCTTGCTGGAACCGAAATTCTGCACCAGCGCATCATGCAGCCCGATGCCGCCAAGCTGGCTGCGCACCTTGTCCAGATCGGCGGGTTGGGCATAGTGTATTTCTATCACCGTGCCGCCGGTAAAATCCACGCCGAAATTCAATCCGCGCGTGGCAAGAAAAAATACCGCAAACAGGAAAGTCACCAGCGAGATGGTGGTGGTAAGCCGTCCATAACTCATGAACGGGATGTCGTGTTTGATCCTGAAAAATTCCATTTTGCCTCTTCCTTAACCGATGGAGACCTTGGCCAGCCTGACCCTGCGCCCGTAAATCAGGTTGACTATCGCGCGCGATACCAGCACCGCGCTGAACATCGAAGTCAAAATGCCCAGGCACAGCACCACGGCGAAGCCGCGCACCGGACCGGAACCGAACATGAACAGCGCGATGCCCGCGATCAGGGTAGTGATGTTGGAATCGAGTATGGTGCCGAATGCATGTTCATAGCCCGCGTGGATGGAAGCCTGCGGTGTATTCCCGGAGCGCAGCTCATCGCGGATGCGCTCGTTGATCAGCACGTTGGAGTCAATTGCCATGCCCAGCGTCAGCGCGATGCCCGCCATGCCCTGCAGCGTCAGCGTGGCCTGCAGCATGGACAGCAGCGCCACCAGCAACAGCAAATTGGCTCCCAGCGCCAGCATGGAAAATATGCCGAACATCAGGTAATAGGCGATCATGAAAATCGCGATGGCGACAAAACCGATCTGGGTGGAATGGAAACCGCGCGTGATGTTGTCCACCCCGAGGCTGGGGCCAACGGTGCGCTCTTCGACAATTTCCATCGGAGCCGCCAATGCGCCGGCGCGCAACAGCAACGAGGTATTCTGCGCTTCCGTGGTACTCATCCTGCCGCTGATCTGCACACGCCCGCCGCCGATTTCCTCGCGGATGACCGGGGCCGTAACGATCTCGCCCTTGCCCTTTTCGAACAGGATAATCGCCATGCGCTTGCCGACGTTTTCGCGCGTCGCTTCCTTGAATTTGCGCGCGCCCACGCCATCCAGGTTGATATGCACGGCAGGCTCGTTGTTGCGGCTGTCGAAACCGGGCTGTGCATCGTTGATGCGTTCTCCGGTAAGCAACACGCTCTTTTTCACCAGCAGCGGGGTGCCGTCCTTTTCTCTGAACATTTCAGTGCCGAACGGCGCGGCAGAGCCCTCGACAAAGTGAT
Source organism: Nitrosomonadales bacterium (assembly GCA_016218445.1). Classification (GTDB taxonomy): domain Bacteria; phylum Pseudomonadota; class Gammaproteobacteria; order Burkholderiales; family Gallionellaceae; genus CAITJF01. The sequence goes on along the minus strand of JACREC010000074.1, from coordinate 23,994 downwards.
GTTCCTCATCCACCAGGCGCACTTCCAGCGTTGCGGTGCGGCCCAGAATGTCTTTCGCGCGCGCCGTGTCCTGCACGCCGGGCAGTTGCACCACGATGCGGTCCACCCCCTGCTGCTGAATCACCGGCTCGGCCACGCCCAGCTCGTTGACACGATTGCGCAGCGTAACCAGGTTCTGCTGCACGGCGGAGTCCTGAATGCGTTTTTCTTCTGTTGGCTTGAGTGTGGCGAGCAGGAGATATTCGCTGCCTTCATCCTTGTCGTTAAAGGCCAAACCGCCGAAGCGCTGCTTGAGTTCGGCTTCCCCCTTGCCGCGGGCTTCCGCGTCGCGGAACTTGACCGTCACCAGCTTGCCGTCGCGGCTCACCCCGGCGTAGGCGATATTCTGTTCACGCAGCGTGCTGCGAATGTCACCGGAAAAGGATTCCATCGCCTTGTCCAGCGCGGCCTTCATGTCTACCTGCAACAGGAAATGCACGCCGCCGCGCAAGTCCAGCCCGAGATACATGGGCAGCGCATTGATGCCGGTCAGCCACTGCGGTGAGCGTGACACCAGGTTCAGCGCCACCACATAATCCTCGCCCAGTTGCGTTTGCAGGATGTCCTTGGCCTTGATCTGGCTGTCGGTGTCGTTGAAACGCGCCTTGACACTGGTGGCATCCAGCATAACCGTCTGCGGATTGAGGTTGGCTGCCTTCAGCGCGGCTTCCACCCGCCCCATCAGGGCGCTATCGGCCTTGAGAGTGGAGCGCAACGGCTGCACCTGCACTGCGGGAGACTCACCGTAGAAATTGGGCAGGGTATAGACCAACCCCAGGATGAGCGCAACAAGAATCAGCAGGTATTTCCACAGCGGGTATTGGTTCATTGCAGCACCTTAAATCGACTTGATGGTTCCCTTGGGCAGCACGGTCTGGATCGCGCTTTTCTGGACGTTGATGACTATGCCATCAGCGATTTCCACACTGATATAGCTGTCACCCACCTTGGCGACACGTCCCAACGCACCACCGAGTGCCACTACCTCGTCGCCTTTTTGCAGCGCATTGAGCATGACCTTCTGTTCCTTGGCACGCACCTGTTGCGGGCGCAAGACCAAAAAGTAAAACACCGCAACCAGTCCGATCAACGGCAAAAAATCCATGATGCCGGCGCCGGATGCAGGCGCAGCAGCTTGTGCGTAAGCATTACTTATAAACATGACAGGCATCTCCCGGTTAAAATTTGAGGGCACCTCTAAAAATCCACATTTCATCCCAACTGCTGCGTTACGGAAAAAATTTCTTGCTTACATATCATTCATATGCGGCGCGGCGAAATTTTTTCCGCGCCTTGCATTTGCGCGAACTCTGAATTTTTAGAGGCACCCTTAAAGGGGTTAAAAATCGAAGCGGCGAATTCTAGCACAAACCGGTCCGTGCTTGCCTGAAGCCCGCAACAAAAGCGCCGAACCGGCCCGTCGCAATGGCAGTGCGGATTTCACCCATCAGCTCCTGGTAGTAATGCAGGTTGTGGATGGTATTGAGACGCGCACCGAGAATCTCGCCGATACGGTGCAGGTGATGCAGGTAAGCGCGAGTGAAGTTGCGGCAGGTGTAGCAGGCGCATTGCCCGTCCAGCGGACGCAGATCCATCCGGTATTGCGCGTTCCTGATTTTGATGTCGCCGTGGCGCGTGAATAACATGCCGTTGCGCGCATTGCGCGTCGGCATCACGCAGTCGAACATGTCTATGCCCTGCATCACCGCATCCACAATATCCTCCGGCGTGCCGACCCCCATTAAATAGCGCGGCTTGCCGGCAGGCAATTGCGGCGCGGTGTGCTGGAGTATGCGCAGCATGTCTTCCTTCGGCTCCCCCACCGACAGCCCGCCGATGGCGTAGCCGTCGAAGCCGATACGCTCCAGTTCACGCAACGACTCATCGCGCAAATGCTCGTGCATCCCGCCCTGCACAATGCCAAACAACGCATTGGCATTGCCCTCATGCGCTTGCCTGCTGCGCTCCGCCCAGCGCAGCGACAAACGCATGGATTCCCCCGCCGTCTTCTCATCCGCCGGATACGGCGTGCACTCATCGAAGATCATCACGATGTCGGAATTCAGCACGCGCTGAATGCGCATTGATTCTTCCGGCGTGAGGAAACATTTATCGCCATTCACCGGCGACTGGAACTTCACCCCCTCCTCGCTGATCTTGCGCAGCGCGCCGAGGCTGAACACTTGAAAACCGCCCGAATCGGTAAGGATCGGCCCGTCCCAGCCCATGAAGCGATGCAGCCCGCCGTGCGCCTCGATCACTTCCAGACCGGGACGCAGCCACAGATGAAAAGTATTGCCCAGCACGATCTGCGCGCCAATCTCCCTCAGTTCAAGCGGCGACATCGCCTTGACTGTGCCATAGGTGCCGACCGGCATGAAGGCTGGTGTTTCGACCGTGCCGTGGGCAAGTTGCAGGGTGCCGCGACGGGCGAGGCCGTCAGTTTTATGTAGAGTAAATTTCATGGTTTTCTTTCAATCAACATCGCATCGCCATAACTAAAGAAATGGTATTCCTGCTCCACCGCATGGCGGTAAGCAGCAAGCATCTCGGCCATGCCGCCGAAAGCGCACACCAGCATCAGCAGGGTGGACTTGGGCAAGTGGAAATTGGTGAGCAGCACGTCCACCACCTTGAAGCGATAGCCCGGCGTGATGAAAATATTGGTTTCACTCTTGCCCGCCTTTAGCTCGCCCTGCCGGGTCGCGCTTTCCAGCGCGCGCAGGCTGGTGGTGCCCACGGCGATGACGCGCCCGCCCTGTGCACGCGCTTGGCGGATCGCTTCCACCGTGGCCTGCGGAATGGTATAGCGTTCGCTGTGCATGACATGCTCATGAATATTTTCCGCACGTACCGGCTGGAAGGTGCCCGCGCCGACATGCAGTGTCACATAGGCAATCTGCGCACCTCGGGCCTTCAAGGCGGCGAGCATGGCATCGTCGAAATGCAGCCCCGCCGTGGGTGCGGCCACTGCACCCGGCTGGCGCGCAAACACCGTCTGATAGCGCTCTTCATCCTCTGCCCCGGCAGCATGGGTAATATAGGGCGGCAGCGGCAACTGTCCGTGTCGTTCCAGCAGGACCGACACATTTGCCGCTCTGTCGAAGCGCAAGCGAAAAAATTCTCCTTCGCGCCCCAGCACGGTAACCGGCAGATGTCCATCCGCCAACAACAATCGACTATCCGGCTGCGGGGCATGGCTGGCGCGGATCTGCGCCAGCGCATGGCGTTCGTCGAGCAGGCGTTCGATCAATACCTCGACCTTGCCGCCTGTAACTTTTACCCCGGACAGGCGCGCCTTCAACACGCGGGTGTCGTTGAATACCAGTACGTCATGCTCCAGCACCAATGCTGGCAGATCGGTGAACCGGCGATCTTTCCATTCAGTACCGCGCACATGCAGCAGGCGGCCAGCGCCGCGCCGCTCGGGCGGGTGTTGCGCAATCAGGCGTTCTGGAAGCACGAAATCAAATTTATCGGTGCGCATGGTCTTAATGAAGCCTGTATGCGTCAAAAGGCCGCATTGTAGCTTGATGGAGCGGGTCGTTTCATGGATAATCCGCCGCGTCCCAAGCCGGGATGGCGGAATTGGTAGACGCGCTGGACTCAAAATCCAGTGTCTGTGAGGATGTGAGGGTTCGAGTCCCTCTCCCGGCACCAACAATTTTGCTTGGCGGCTGTCAACCGAAGGGATGGCGGTGCGTTATTGCGATTGACACTGGTAGTGTCGTAAACGTTTATTAACCTACTAAAAATTGGAGTTCACATGAAACTGCTGTCCACACTGATCGCTGCTGTATTCGCTGCTGCTTCTTTCACCGCTGTTGCTGCTGATGCCAAGATGGAAGCTAAGCCAGCTGCTGCTGCTCCTGCCAAGGCTGAGGCTGCTGCTCCTGCCAAGATGGAAGCTAAGCCAGCTGCTCCTGCCAAGGCTGAAGCTGCTCCTGCCGCCAAGGAAGAAGCTCCTGCCAAGCCAGCCAAGAAGTCCAAGAAACACAAAAAAGCCAAGAAAGCTGAAGAAGCTAAGTAATCTGGCGCACGTCTGAAAAGGCAGGGGTAGCCCTGCCTTTTTTATTTTATGGAACTAACGGGTATGGCAGCAATGCCGCCCATAATAATGAAAACTTGCCATGCCCGTTTCCCTGATGGAACTACTAGCCATTCCACTAGGCTGCCCAAAGACGGCAGCCAAGTGGCTGGTTATCACCCCAACCCTCTGGATAGGACAACTAGCCATTCGACTAGGCTGCAAGAAACCGCAGCCAAGTCGCTGGTTATCCCGGAGGGCGAGGGGGCAAACGTAGCGCTGCGCGAATTTAACGTTCAAGATGATCTGGAAACCCAACGTCACTGTTGCTGCTGTAATTGAGCGCGACGGAAAATTTCTGCTGGTCGAGGAAGAAACTTCGCAGGGAGTACGCTTCAACCAGCCTGCCGGACATCTCGAAGCCGATGAATCATTGTTGGCTGCGGTAGCGCGCGAAACGCTGGAAGAAACCGCCCATCACTTTGTCCCGCAATACCTGCTCGGCATCTATCGCTGGTATTCCGACGAATCCAACACCACTTATCTGCGCTTTGCTTTCACCGGCACCATCACCGGACATGAGCCCGACCGTCCGCTCGACACCGGTATCCTGCAAGCCGTATGGATGACACCGGAAGAAATCCGTGCAGGCCATGCACGTCACCGCAGCCTATTGGTGTTGCGTTGCGTGGAGGATTATCTTTCCGGCAAACGCTATCCGCTTGATTTGCTCGTGCATTATGACTAACGAGCAAGCTCGTTCCCCTCTCCCCAACCCTCTCCCGCAGTGCGTGGTTGTTGCCGATTTATCGGCTTTACAACTACGGCCTACCCCTTGCGGGTGCGCGGGCGAGGAGGCAAACGGAAAAGTCTTTCTTCAATCCCTGCGGGCGAGGGGACAAACGTGAAGAGGCTTAAGCAGGCAATCCGCGAAGCGGATGCTCGCAAAAACAATCTTCAATTCCGGCGCCATGTAGTAGTCGGCATGTCCGGCGGGGTGGACTCCTCCGTCACCGCTTTATTGCTGAAGCAGCAAGGCTTTGACGTCACCGGCCTGTTCATGAAGAACTGGGAAGACGACGATGACGACGAGTACTGCTCCTCGCGCGAGGACCTGATTGATGCGGTCGCGGCTGCCGATGTCATCGGCATCCCCATCGAGGCGGTGAACTTCGCCAAGGAATACAAGGATCGCGTGTTCAGCTATTTCCTGCGCGAATATGAGGCCGGGCGCACGCCCAACCCGGACATTTTGTGCAACACCGAAATCAAGTTCAAGGCTTTTCTCGACCATGCCATGCGCCTTGGGGCGGATACGATTGCCATGGGGCATTACGCGCAGGTGCGCGAAGTTGACGGCCTGTTCCAATTGCTCAAGGCGCAAGACGGCAGCAAGGATCAAAGCTACTTCCTGCATCGCCTGAACCAGGCGCAATTATCCAAGGCGATGTTCCCGCTGGGCAAGCTGCTGAAAACCGAGGTGCGAGAAATCGCACGCCAGCACCGCCTGGCCAACCATGCCAAGCGTGACAGCACCGGCATCTGCTTCATCGGCGAGCGCCCGTTCCGCGAATTCCTCAACCGCTACCTGCCCATTACGCCCGGCCAGATGATTACGCCGGAAGGCAAACGGGTCGGCCAGCACCAAGGTCTATCGTTCTATACCCTGGGGCAACGGCAGGGGCTGGGCATAGGCGGGGGAAAGGACTACACGGGCGAGCCATGGTTCGTGGCAGGCAAGGATATGGCCAACAACCGCCTGATCGTGGTGCAGGGCCACGACCACCCTGCCTTGCTGAATAAGCATCTGGATGCGCTGGACATGCACTGGATCAGCGGCCATGCGCCCGACATGACACGCGACTATGCGGCCAAGACTCGCTACCGCCAGCATGATGCCGCTTGCCGCATCACAAAGCTGTCCAATGGTGCAGCGGCATTTGATTTCCGCGAACAGCAATGGGCAGTCACGCCGGGACAATCCGTCGTAGTCTATGACGGAGAAGTTTGTATCGGCGGCGGCATCATCACGTAGGATGGGTGGAGACCGCAGGCCGTAACCCATCAAAATCGAAACAAAGAGTTTTTGGCCGGACACCCGAACGATGGGTTACGCTACGCTCCACCCATCCTACGGCTTTCACGTAAAATAGTGCCTGTTCCCATTTACGGATCACCATCACCATGACTCTGACTGCCCTCACCGCACTGTCGCCTCTGGACGGACGCTACCACGGCAAGGTGGATGCCTTGCGCAACTACTTCAGCGAATTCGGTTTGATCCGTTACCGCGTGCTGATCGAAATCGAATGGCTCAAGGCCCTGAGTGCCGAAGCGGGCATCGAGGAAATTGCGCCATTCTCCGCCGCGACGGTTGCGCAGCTTGACCAGCTTGCCGCGCAGTTCAGTGTAGCCGATGCGGAGCAAATCAAGGCCATCGAAAAGCGCACCAACCACGACGTAAAAGCCATCGAGTACTGGTTGCGCGAAAAACTTTCGGGCAATCCGGAAACCGGCAAGGCGCTGGAGTTCATCCACTTCGCCTGCACTTCCGAGGACATCAACAACCTGAGCCATGCGCTGATGCTCAAGCACGCGCGCGCCGAAGTCATGCTGCCCATGCTGGATGCGCTCATCGCCAGACTGCGCGGCCATGCCCACCAGTTGGACGATTTGCCGATGCTGAGCCGCACCCACGGCCAGACCGCCACGCCCAGCACGCTGGGCAAGGAAATGGCGAATGTGGTGCACCGCCTGCAACGCGCCCGTGCCCGCCTGGCCGACGTGGAAATTCTCGGCAAGATCAACGGTGCGGTGGGCAACTACAACGCCCATCTCGCGGCCTATCCCGATGTGGACTGGGAAGGTTTCGCCAGAAAATTCGTCAGCGCGCGCGGCATCAGCTTCAATCCCTACACTACCCAGATCGAGCCGCACGATTACATGGCCGAACTGTTTGACGCCTATGCGCGCGCCAATACTATCCTGATCGACCTCAACCGCGACATCTGGGGCTACATCTCGCTCGGCTATTTCAAGCAGAAAGTGGTGGCGGGAGAAGTCGGTTCTTCCACCATGCCGCACAAGGTCAACCCGATTGATTTTGAAAACTCGGAAGGCAACCTCGGCCTGGCCAACGCGCTGCTGCGCCACCTGTCCGAGAAGCTGCCGATCTCGCGCTGGCAGCGCGACCTGACCGACTCCACCGTGCTGCGCAACATGGGCGTGGCGCTGGGCTACACCCTGCTGGCTTACGAGTCGTGCCTGAAGGGACTGAACAAGCTGGAAGCCAACCCGCAACGGATGGCGGAAGATTTGGATAATAGTTGGGAAGTGCTGGCCGAACCGATCCAGACCGTGATGCGCCGCTACGGCATAGCGAACGCTTACGACAAGTTGAAAGACCTGACGCGCGGCCAAAGCGGTATCAGCCGCGCTTCACTGCAAGCCTTCATCGCAACGCTGGAGATTCCCGAAGCGGAAAAACAACGACTGTTGCAACTGTCGCCCGATACCTACACCGGCAAGGCAGCAGAACTGGCGAAGCGGATTTAGCCTGCCTCGTCATTCCGGACAAGGCGTAGCCGCGATCCGGAATCCATAGTTTTTCAGGTCTGGTTAAGACCCGCACCCCCAATAGATTCCGGCTCAAAGGCCGGAATGACACACCCAAAAAACCAACCCCGCCGAATGGCGGGGTTGGTTTGCTGCGCGGCCTGTTGTGGCCTGCCCGAGGTTTGCCGGTCTAGCGTTTGTACACCTGCACCGAGGCGGTGTGTTCGCCGACACCCTGTGGGGTATTCGGCCAAGTCGCTATCCCTGCTGCCAGCCCCGGAGGGGCCGGTGTATTGGCGCCGAACAGCATCGGCGATACCATGGCAGTGTAGGTGGCACCTCCGCATGCAGTCCCCGTGCAAGTGAGACATCCCCCGGTCGAGCAGGTTGAAACAACGATCGGGCTGATAGAGGTTGAGGTGCCGGAGTCTTGCCAGGCGGGATTGGCGTAGCTATAGGTTGTTTGCGTGATAGTGACCGGCTGATTGCTGAAGCTCAGGTTGTAACTGGTACCAGACGGCATAGTCCAAGTCGCACCGATGCCCGCAGCCACACCGGTAAGCGTAACATTTGCCCCGCTCGCACCCATAAACTGGACACCCACCGTTCCGCCGCTGGTCATCGTGCCCACAGCGCCGTTCTGGTCGGTGGGACGGGTGCCGCCCACCCACGCATAGGAATACGTGCCGCTGGTCGGCAGTGCCGCAAAGTTCGCCGGATCGCCGTTCGCCCAATGGCGATACTCTGTAAAACCAAGGCTGCTGGTGACGCCGTAAGTAGTCGCGCTGCCTGTAACCGTTTCCGTGTAACGTCCCCAACTGAGGTTGCCCGCCAGCGCATTCGCGCCGGTATCGACCGAGGCCGTTTTGAACCAGTTGAAACTCGTGGTGCCGATCAGGACCCCGGACGGATCGTAAACATTGACGTTATTCACGCCATAAGGGCCGAGAGCGTTGCTGCGGAAAGCCGATTCGGTGGCAGCCGCCCCCGTGTTCATGACATAGGCAATGCCCGCTAAACCGATACCCATATTATTATTATTTATAGCATTAACGAGCTGTTGTTGCAGCAGGGCAGGATCCACACTGGTAATCACCCCTTGGTCAAGCCAGCCACCACTCCCACTGTATGGGTAGCTGACGCCTGGGCTGCCACCGGGCACCGTGCCCACTCCGATACCCGCTACAGCATCGACGCCGGTCGACACGTAGGCGAAGGTTTGCCCCGCGGTCAGCCCCAAGTTGGTCTGCACCACATTTTGCTGCGCCGGGATGTATTGCGCGATTTGAAGCGCGGGCTGCGTCGTATCCGTGGGTGCCGGTGCCGCAGCGGTTACGCCACCCTCGCCGGCGGCGACCGTGCCTGCGGGAGGCTTGCCCCCTTTGCTCTTGGCCTGACCTTCCAGTTGGTCGCGCAAGAACGATGGCGGCGCCAGCAGGGGGGTTGGCAGGGCATTGACACTGGTCACATGGAAGAATTCGTTCATGCCGAACTCTTTCTCGCCGGCCTGGTTGGTCACCGCGATCCGGCCGTCCGTCACGCCGCCGAACAGGCCATTCTCGGCCTTGCTGCCATCCCTGTTGAAGCAATCGTTGTCGCACTGCGCCAGCAAGAAATTGGTGCCGCGTATGCCGATCGTCGCGGTTAACGCCTTGACGGCGTAATTGTTCCGGCTGTCACGGCCAATCAAGCCGGTGATGGCGCGCATCCCGCCCTTCAAGAGGCTGAAAAACGACTTGTCCGCGCCCGGCTTGTTCTCGAAGCCATAGTCGTCGATGCGCAAGCTGGAGTTGGAGCGCAATGCGGTGATGCCCTCGTCGGTGAAGCGCACCTGCATGTTGCTGGCCTCGCCCACGCGCAGGGTGTCTCCGCTCTGCACTTCGGCGCCGCGAGCCAGTTTCACCACGACGCCGTTCCTGAGCGCGGTCGTATCGCCCACGGCGATGAGCACCCTGCCGACCGCTTCAGCCTGCACAGCCGAACTGGCAACGACCAGCAGCGTTGCGGAAATGATGGATAGCCTGATATTTTTCATGTCACACTCCCTTTAAAATTCGTAACGCGCCTTGACCGCAACCACTTCGCGGCTGTATTTGAACAGGCCGATATTGGAGCTCTGATCGAAGATCTGCGCCTCGGCCCGAATACTGAACTGCTTGGTGTAAAAATAGGACAACGCGCCATCCAGACTCCAGGATGTGTCATGCCGGTTTACGCTGCCCGTCGTGAATATATCCCGATACTTGTTTTCCTGGTAGCCGATGCCCGCGCCCACGCCCCAACGCTCGGCCGGGGTCATGGCGAACGAGGCGCGCGCCCCGTAGATATCGCGCGACAAATCGGCACGGTTACGCTGATTGCGCTCCTCGCCATAGTTCGCGGAAACGGTGACTACGGGCTGGTAGGGCATGGCAAAGGCATGTGCCCAGGCGCCGGAAATGCCGATGAAATCCGAGTTGCGATCCGTTAACACGCTCAACACAGGGCCACCGGCCTTGTCCTTGGTCAGGAAAATGTTCATGTTGTCGTAGTTATACCGCGCCAACTGGGCGCCCAAGGTAAGGCGGTTGAATTGGTCAAGCTGGTGGTTCCACTCCCCGTTCAGCCCATAGGTTAAGACATAACTTTGGTTGTCCACCCAACTCTGCGAAAGAAAAGCGCCGGCCTTGTACAGATTTTTTTCTTTAAGGTAGGAGACCCCACCGGTGGCACCTAGGCTGCGCTGATCGAAGACATTATTGTTGCTGCCCAGATGCCGGCGCGCATCGACTCCGCCTGCGCCATACATGGCAATGCCGGGGGAAACAGGATAGGTGCCCTGCACCCCGGCGCTCGCCGTCACGAAGGTGTCCTTCTCACGGGCGGATATGGAGTTGGACGAAATGGCCGGGAGAGTACCGAGGCCAGGTATCTGCGGGGTGGCTCCGGCGCTTAGGCCCGCGTTGATATTCGTATCCACGCCCAGACCCGCCTCCACGTAGGCTTTCGCGGTCGGCTGATAGCGGGATTCCCGGGCGCGAATGGCGTCCAGATAGCGCTCAATCGCGATCTTCTGGTTGCCTGTGCTGTTTGGCAGCAAAGTCTCGAACTCATCGCGGGCGCGCTGATCCTCACCGAGGATGAAGTAGCCACGCGCCAACTGGAAGCGGGCATCGCCATTGTCCGGGAATATGAGGATGTAGCGTTCAAGTGCCAGCACACCTTCCCCGGGATGGCCCGCATCGATCGCCGCGATGCCATAGAAAAAATCAAAGGCCGGATCGCCCAGCAGGTCCGGGGATGCTCGCCCGAGTTGATAAGCGTCTTGCGCCTTGTTCTGCTCCAGCAAAGAGCGCATATCGTCCGCCGGGGTCGCCCACGCCGCTGAATGGAACAGCAGCAAGTTGGCGACAACTGCTGAAATTAAAGAACGACGAATCATTATTTTTCTCCCCTGATTATGTTTACCCCTGGCGCGCATAGTATCCCCCCCCCGCAGTACGGTCAATAGGCCAAAAGGCCTATATACTTTTTCAGCTATATCAACCCCTTTTCCGCAAACGACAGGGTTTGCCCCATCGCCACCACGAAGTGATCCAGCACACGCTCCAGCGCAAATATCGCCTCGTTGGGTTTGCCGCTGTCCAGCGCGGCAATGCCGAGCAGATAATCATAATTCTGATCGCCGGCAAGCTCGGACTGGTGCGGCTCCAGCAACACATAAGCTTCCTTGGCTTTTCCGCCCTTAAGCAGTTTATCCGCCTGGGCCAGCAAACCATCCTCAGCCGCCAGCACACTCCCGGATAACAGAAGCAATGCAACCATGGCAAACCATTTACCGATACTGTTCATTATTCTCCCCTTTAGTCCGTAACTACTGATCCAGTTAAATGTTGCTGCTAGCTATTAGCCATTGTCACTGATTCAAACTTGAAGCGCAACCCGAAACGTGTGGCGGACGACTTGAATGCAAGCTGGGAAGTGCTGGCCGAACCGATCCAGACCGTGATGCGCCGCTACAACATCGAGAACGCCTATGACAAACTGAAAGAACTGACGCGCGGCAAGGGCGGCATCAACCGCGCTTCACTGCAAACCTTCATCGCCACGCTGGACATTCCTCAAGCGGAAAAGCAACGCCTGTTGCAACTGTCGCCCGATGCCTACATCGGCAAGGCGGTCGAATTAGCTAAACGAATTTAAAACCCACCGTCATTCCCGCCTTCGCGGGAATGACGTTGTTTTCGATCCGGCAGTTTTTCAACCTCCTGTTAGCGAACCTGGCACTCCTTATGGCCTGACCGGTCGAGCACCGTGTCGCCGCCAATCTTGTTCAGGAACGACGATGGCACGAAGAAATCGATCTCGCGGGGAATTTCGGGCAGCCTGACTGGCGCAACACCACGGCCTGAGAAACAGCCATGCCCCGAAGCACAATCGAGTTCACCGAACCTGTTGGAGTGATAGATCGTGCCGTCATAGGTATTTGTATAGGTTCCGTCTCCAAGATTCGCACAATCGCCTTGGCAGACTAGCGCCCCGAAATCAGTACCGCGAACACCGATGGTCGCCGTCGCAGTCTTCACGGCATAGGCATCGCGGTTGTGCTTGCCAACCAGTCCGCTCACGAAGCGCGCGCCGCCTTTCATCAGGCTGACCAGGAAGCTGTCCTCCTGCGGTTTGTTCTCGTCATAACCGTAAGCATCAACCTTGAACACCGTATTCGGGCGCAGCACGACTTCCCCGCCATCGGTAAACTTGAGGCGGACAAAGGTATCCTTTTCCGTGGAAAGTGTGTCTCCGCTTTCCACATTAGACTTCACGGAAAGTATGCGGGAAGTTCCATCCGGTTTCATTGCGGCCAGCGTCCCGCTCATGTGCGTAACCGTTGCTGCCGGCGCCGCCCAGGCATTGCCCACCAGCAGCAGCGCACAAAGAAGAAAACTGAAGATGCGGCTATTTGCACACAGGTTTTTCATTTTTCTTATCCTCGTGGTCGTCCACAATGCGGATGGGTTCAATAAAAGCATTGAAGGTGGTGGAGTCATTGGTCGTATTGGCGCCGAAATTCACCGCACCAAGCACCAGTGGCGGTGGCGGTGGCGTTACTGGCGATGCTACTGGGCCGCCAACTCCCAGCAAGAACGGATAATTTCCGGGACTGATCCCCCATGTATTGACGAAATCCCAGCCCGTGTAAGTGGCTTGCTGCTGCATCTGGGCAGTGGTCAAGCCAGTCTCAGTCCCACTACTTGTTCCACGACCGGATGTTTGAATATCCCAGTAGCTGTTGTTGGGGAAACCCATTTCATCATACCCGATCAGCCCACCGCCGCCGGCCGCAACCGCGTTGGTACTGTAGGAAGTATTGACAGTGTTCCAGTTGGCTCCCACCAGTCCGCCAAGATCAAGAGTCCCGCTCACCGTGCCGCCGCTGGAATAACTGTTGCTGATGGTGCCATAGTTATCCCCGACCAGCCCGCCGACACTTCTGTAACCTCTCACCGTGATGCCGCTACTATAGCTGTTGCTGATTGTGGCAAGGCTACCCCAAGTGCCACCATTATTGCCAACCAAACCGCCGATACCTAAACTACAGCAAGTTGCACCCACAGTCACCGTGCCGATGTTGGCGTAACTGCCGGTGATGTTGCCGTTGTTAATGCCCGCCAGCGTACCAACATCACTCCCTCCGCTCACTGTGCCATTCAATAAGCCCACGTTGTTCACTGCCCCGCCCACCCCCACCACGCCGAACAGCCCGACATCCGTAGTAGCAGGCAGATTGATAACCAGATTGCTGATGGTATGGCCTTGACCGTTGAACTGCCCGGTAAATGGCTGTGCAAGCGAGCTTCCTATCGGGGAAAAACCCGCACCCGCATTCCAGTTCACCGTGCCCGATGCATCGATGTTATTGGCTAACGCAAATGAACTGGTGAGCGCGTTGCCCATGCCTTGCACGCCATAGATGTCGGTCAGCAGATAAGGGGTCGCAATGCTGCCATTGCCGCCCAGCGCGCGAATGAATGTTCCGCCGGCAATCCTGAAGTCGTTCACATTGAAAGTAGGCAGCACGGCAGCCACCTGATTCCATGTGCCGCCGCTCAGCGTGAAGGTGCCCGCACTGACATTACCGTTGACATTCAAGGCGCCACCCGTCGGCAAAGATGAAACCGCGGACAGGATAAGATTGCCGCCTACAGTAAGCGTAGCCCCGTTACCGATCGAAATCAGATCACGTGCCGTCATCTCAAAATTCCCGGACGCATCAACGGCACCGCCAACCTCAATCCCACCATAATTATTCAGCAAGATGTTGCCGCCATTGTTGCTCAGCGCATTCACCCGCAAAGGCGCTGCGGTGTTATAGAAGACCATGTCACCGGAAGTGTAGTTCGTGCCGGAAATCGATGAGAAATAATTGTCACCGGTAAATACCGCTCCGCCATGCGCGATGAAATTCAACGCTTGGGCAGCAAGCCGCGAAGGTGCATTGATGGCGCCACCCGCGTTGATATTCAAGCTTCCCAACGCGTTAACCACCTGCCCGCTGCCCTGACCGAGTATCGCGCTGCCCGAAATGATGCCCGGATGGGATAGCGGCGTGCTGCCGGCACTGACCGTTTCCGTATATCCGCCAGACCCGTTGGGCGTGAAGGTGGTTGAGTGCAGGTAATTCATGCTGAAGTTCGGCTGGCTCATCAATTGCGAAGCAAGCGCAGTGCCATAACCATTACCGTTGGACAACCCTATCGTCACATCTCCGGCAAAACTGTTATTAGCCGCACCATAGTTGAATTTGATCACACCGTTGGCATTCAACACTGCTTCAAATTGGGCAGTATTCCCCGAATAGTAATATCGCTCCACATCGAAGCGCACTTTCATATCGCTAGCACCAAAACTGATATGAATATCTTTGCCAGTTGACGCAGTCAGTTGCCAATCATTCCACGCGGGAGCGATGGCCCTGTAATAGCCAAGACCAGATAGCGAATCAGAGTATGCCCCCGTTCCCGATCCGAACATGATCAGCCCATTCGTGGTGATAAAGGTCTGATTGTATGAAGTCCCAAAGTAATTAAACGCAAACGGCAGATTGAATAAAAAATAGGTATCGTCGATAAATCCACCGCTTCCCACACCAAGCAGATTCACCCCGCCCGTGGCATTGAGCACCACATGCCGCTGCGACTGCACCTGCCGCAGCGTGATGTTCGCACCACTCAGCGTGATATCACTCACCCCGGCAACGCTACCCGACAAGCCATTGGAAATTAGCCCTGAGGTCTGATTGATATCTCCAATAGCTGTCACGGCAATCGCGCCAGCGGTCTGAAGATTCTGACCGATGGCGACCGCACCACCCGCCGTCAGATTGATGTCGCCGGTTCCGCTATTGGTAATGGCGGCGTTGACATTGATGTTGCGCACCGCATTTAGCGTCAGGCTGTTAGCACTGCTCCAGCTCACGAGATTAGAAACAAAGATGTCGCCATTACCTACACCTGCAGCATTGGTGATCACGACACTACCTAAACCAAGGTTAGTACTAAGTGTTGCTCCTGTTATGTTCCCGCCCGCCGCCGCGATAGTGAAATCAAGCGGATCGATCAGCCATGTGCCGGTCTTGCCCTGGGACGCTGAAGTGTCGATGCGCGCGCTGTCGGCGATGTTGACGTGCGCGCCGGAGGTTTCGATGAAGCCGCCGTCCCCGCCGTTTTCTCCGCCGCGCGCCGACAGCGTGCCGCTCACTTGCGTGGTGCCGGTCGCCTTGAGAATGATTTTGCCGCCGTCGCCCACCACCGCGGCATCGGCGCTGACCGTGCCTTGCTGATCAATCAGTGCGCCGTATATGCCTACCTTGCCGCTGCGCGCGATCAATGAGCCGATGTTAACCGCTTGCGTGTCCGGTGCGCTCAACGTGACCTGCACATTGGGTGTGGTAGTGTCCATCAGGTTGACGGTGTGCCCTGCCGCCAGCAGGATTTCGCCCTGCGGGCTGGTGATGACGCCGCTGTTGGTGATGTCCGGCGCAATCAGGTAAACATTGCCCCCGGTCGGCGTGGTAATGCTGCCCTGGTTATTGATGCCACCGGCACCCACGCCGCCGGTGAAATTCAACCGCCCGGCAAGGAAGTCGGCATCGGCCAATTTGAGCGTGGAGGCCACCAGCCCGCCCACGTCAATGACAGCGCCCTGCCCGAACAGGATACCGTTGGGATTGATCAGGTACACGCGACCGTTGGACAGCAGGCTGCCGAGGAGTTGCGAAGGATCCTGCCCGACCACGCGGTTGAGCACCGCGCTCTGCGCACTCTGCTGGATGAAGCGGGTAGTCTCGCCGGTGTTGATGGAGAACTGCTGCCAGTTGATGATGGCGTTGGGGGAGTTGGTGACGGTGAGCGTGCTGCCCTGTGTGGCAAAACCAACCTGGCCATTCACCACTGTCGCGCCTATGGGGTTGGCAAAGGCCGACATGGCCGTGAAGCAGGAAGCAATGGCAACGGCAACCAGCTTGCGCCTGAATATTATTTTCCTGTTGGTTTTCATCTTACCTCCTTGGCGTTGTTCGCCGAGCCTTAGTAAGTCAACACCGCACTGAAATTTACCCGTGATTGGTTTTTTGCCTGCCTGTTACCCGCAGCAAATGCCTGTGCCCAGTCTGTCTGCAGCGAGAAATGCTTGCCCATGCTGGCGCGCAGCCCCACTCCCATGCTGTTGATGGCGCTGCTGGTCACTTCGCCCGCCAGCGCCTTGTTACGGGAAAGTTCGCCGAAATCGTAGAACACCAGCGCACGCGCCTTCAGTGTGCTGCGTATCCGCTCGCCAAAGTCCGGCGAATAAAGCTCCAGGCTGCCGCGATACCCCTGGTCGTTGGCCATTTCGCGCTCATAGTAGCCGCGCACGGAAGACGCGCCGCCAAGGCCAAACTGCTCGCCCGCCACCAGTGCATCCGCGGTGCTTTGGCCATTGAAAGCAACATGGGTTTGCCAGTCGCTGGCAAAGGCCCTGGAATATTCGGCGCCGTAGCGTGTGATCATGTAATCCGCGCTGGCATTGGTACGTGATGCCGCGAAGTCGGCAGCGCCGCCTTTATCACCACCCTTGAGGTTGCCGATCTCGCTCAGATAGTACGAGAACTGCTGGCCGGGCACGTGCCACTCACCGGCATAAGTGGCGCTCAGCGGATGCACCGTTACATCCGGCACCAGGGAAGTGCCGCCACCGCCGACCAGCACAACGTTGTTGCGGTAGGCGCGCTGATCCATGCCGAACGTCAACTTGTGGTCGTAATCGCCGTGGCGAGCCAGATTGTGGTTATAGCGCGCGCCCATGATGTCGCCGCTGCCGCTGACGGTGAACAGGCTCTGCACGGTGCCGGAATTGACATCGGAGCTACCGGCGAAGAATTCGACGGAATCACCCAGTGCATAGAGCGGAATACGATAGCCTCCGCCCCAGACTTTAACGCTGCCGGGTTTCGCCGGCGAGGTGGTGTATTGCGCGGTGAAAACATGGTCGCGGTTGGCGACATTGCTATTTTGGTAGAACACACCGAGACGGTTAAGGCCGGTTTCCGCGCTTCCCGTGTTATCCAGCAGCGCGCCGACTTTCCACGGTTTTTCGTCAACGACCTGCAGCGTGGCATCAATCTCGCCGGGTTCGTCGGTGGTCTTCAAAAGGACTTGTGTTTTCTTCGATGGGTTCTCGTTGGCAGCCTTGAGGCCGATTTCGATTGCGGCGGCTTTGGGTGCACTGCCAACCTGCATCTTGGGAACGGATGCCAGGATATTGGCGTCATCGTGAAAAGTGTTGCCTTTGGTCAGGATGTGTTTGATCTTGCCTTCGATAACGATAAAACGCACCGTCCCTTGTTCCACATCCTGCTCCGGCAGATGCACCTGAACAGCACCGTAACCGGCTGTCACATAGGCCTGTTGCAAAGCCTCCAGCGCCCTCTGGATATCGCCGAAATCTTTTTCTTTCCCGGTAAACGGGCTGAGCATCCGCTCTATCGCGGCCGGGTCGAGCAGGGAGTTTCCGGAAACATCAAAATGCTGGATATCGAACTTTGGAAAAGCCGGAGGGGTTGTGGAAGACTGCTCAGGAGCAATGTCGGGCGCGGGCTCCGCATAAACACCAACGGACAACGCGATCCCCGCAAAAAACAGGCACACCGCACGCAGGAAATAGTTGGACGCTTTCATTCTTTTTACCACCCTGTTGATTACGCGCTACGGGAAAACTACTCCAAAAAATCGCGCAACGCAACACTTAAAAGTTAGTGGGTAAATAGTATTCCCTAGCATACGGAGGGTGCTATCGGTGTTTGCCTGATAGTGGTGTAGGGAATGTGGAAATTTTGGCGTCAGTGTCTGCCTTACAGCACACGGGGACAGCACGGCCAGGAGCGCCTGGTGAAACAACCAGCCATTCGACTGGTAAAACTACTAGCCATTCCACTAGGTTGCCCAAAGACGGCAACCAAGTGGCTGGTTATAAGCTGGCAAACTACGCCAGCAAAGTCGCTGGTTATGCGCGGGAATGACGAGCTCGGGAGCTTGTAATAGCTTAAGCAGCCTGGGCGGGGATATTGTCGCGCTGGGCGATGATGCGGTTGCGCTCGTCCACATAGACGAGCTGGGGATGGAATTTCTGCAATTCCAGTTCGGAATACATCGCATAGGTGGCGATGATCAGGATGTCGCCCGGATTGGCCTTGTGCGCTGCCGCACCGTTCACCGAGATGACGCCGGAGCCGCGTTGTGCGCGGATAGCGTAAGTGGTGAAGCGTTCGCCGTTGGTGACGTTGTAAATATCAATCTGCTGATATTCCTTGATGTCGGCGGCATCCAGCAAATTGTCGTCTATCGCGCACGAGCCTTCGTAATGCAATTCCGAGCGCGTCACGCGCACACGGTGCAATTTGGATTTGAGCATGATACGTTGCATGAAGTCATTCTCCTGAAACTGAGGCGCGCATTATATAGCGCCTATCCCTTAAGGCAAACTTCAAGATTATCAATCAGCCGCGTATTCCCCAATCTTGCCGCCGCCAGAATTACCAGATCGCGCGCGCCGTTTTCCGGCTGCAGCAGCGTGGCCTGGGCGCGCACCGCCACATAATCCACCTGCCAACCGCGCGCAGTAAGCGCTTCCACAGCCCGCCGTTCCAGTTTGGCGTAATCCGTTACGCCATTCAGCATGGCCTGCCGCGTACTTGTCAGCGTTTGATACAAAAAAGTTGCTTCGGTTCGCCCGGCAGCGCTCAAATACTGGTTGCGCGAACTGAGCGCCAGCCCGTCCGGCGCACGCACGGTTTCTCCGCCGATGATTTCAACCGGCAAATTCAACTGCGCCGCCACCTGGCGCACCACGTACAATTGCTGGTAGTCCTTCTTGCCGAACACCGCCGCCTGAGGCTGCACGATATTGAACAGCTTCAGCACCACCGTCGCCACGCCGCGAAAATGGCCGGGGCGGAACGCACCGCATAACTCATCGGCAAGCAGGGGTTCCACCATAACCTGCTGCGGCTGCGGGTACAGCTCGCGCTCGGTCGGCGTAAACACCACATCCACGCCGCACTGTTCCAGCTTTTCACAATCCTGCGCCAAGGTGCGCGGGTATTTGGAAAAATCCTCGTTCGCGCCGAACTGTAACGGGTTGACAAAAATGCTCACCACCACACACGCGCCATGCTGCCGCGCAATGCGCACCAGATCAAGGTGACCCTCATGCAGGTTGCCCATGGTCGGCACGAAGGCAATGCCCGTTTTGCCGCGCAAGCGCTGGCGCAATTCAGCAACGGTGGAAATTACTTGCATGGGAAAGCTCCTACCATCCCGTCATTCCGGCGCAGGCCGGAATCCAGTCAATGAAAAAGCTCCCGCAACGCGGGGACAAAACCTAACGAAGCGCGGATTAAATCGTCATTGCGAGGAGCGTAGCGACGCGGCAATCCAGAAGTTCGTTTTATATCAAAATACTGGATTGCCACGCTTCGCTCGCAACGACAGCTTGGGTGAATAAATCTGCGTTTCCCTAAAGGCCTGTTAGATAAAGCCGCTGGATTCCGGCCTGCGCCGGAATGACGACGTTTCTGAATTCCCATTAGAAGCTGTGAGCCGTATCGGGGAATGTGCCCGCCTTTACCTCGGCCACATAGCGCGCCACGGCATCGGCGATGGATTGCGCGCCCTGCATGTAGTTCTTCACGAAGCGCGCCTTTTTGCCGGGATAGATGTCCAGCATGTCATGCAGCACCAGCACCTGGCCGGAACATTCCGCGCCCGCGCCTATGCCGATGGTTGGAATGGCAAGCTGCGCGGTGATTTCCGCCGCGAGCACCGCCGGGATGGTTTCCAGCAGCAGCATCCCGGCGCCTGCCTGCGCCACGGCGGCAGCATCATTCAGCAGGCGTTGCGCATCCGCCGCGCTCTTGCCCTGCAAGCGATAACCGCCGAGTTGATGCACCGACTGCGGCATCAGGCCGATATGCGCGCACACCGGAATGCCGCGTTCGGTAAGGAATGTGATGGTATCGGCCATCACCACCCCGCCCTCGATCTTGACCATATGCGCGCCGGCCGCCATCAGCTGCGCGGCATGGTCAAAAGTTTTTTCCGGATTGACCTGAGAGGTGCCGAAGGGCATGTCGGCGAGAATAAACGCCCGCTTCGACCCGCGCGCCACGCAAGCCGTGTGGTAAACCATTTCGTCCAGGGTGACCGGCAAGGTGGTGTCATGGCCTTGCAACACCATGCCGAGCGAATCGCCCACCAGCAGAATATCCACAGCGGCGGTTTCGAGCAATTCCGCAAAGCTGGCGTCGTAACAGGTCAACGCGGCGATTTTTTCGCCCTTGTCGCGCATCGCCTGCAAGTCGGTCAATGTCATTTTTTTCGGTTTAGGGTTCATGCGCTATATTCTCCAGTTGCTGTTGCTGACAGCCTTGCAACGCTTCCTGCGCCGGGCCGATGCCGGGAATCACGCAGTCCGGCGCAATCTCCAGCAAGGGGCGCAGCACGAATGCACGCTCGTGCATCTGCGGATGCGGGATGGTCAGGCCGTGCTCATGACAACGCAGACCATTATACAACAACACGTCCAGATCCAGTGTGCGCGGCGCATTGCGGAATTCGCGCGTGCGGCCGCATTCGCGCTCCAATCCAAGCAGCGCATCCAGCAAGGCGCGCGGGCTTAAAGCTGTTTCCAGTTTCGCCACCGCATTGATGAAATCCGGCTGCTCCAGATAACCCACCGGTGCGCTGCGATATAACGAGGAGCGCGCCAACACCCGGGTGCGCGGCAAGCTATCCAACGCCTGCAAGGCCCGCAGAACCTGGCTGCGTGGGTCGTCCAGATTGCTGCCCAGGCCGACAAAAGCCATATGCTTCATCACTCGCCAGCCATTACCCGATTGGCAGCGCTATCTGAACTGCCTCATCTGGTTGATCTGCTGCCGCCGGTGTGCCTGCCGTGCCCGGTTTCTTGCGGCGGCGGCGCTTCTTGGGCGCCTCGTCCGGCTGCAACATTTCGGCGCGGCGCTCGTCCGGGGCATCCTGAAACTCATCCCACCACAAGCCCAGTTCCGCTTCCACCTCACCGCTCTCGCAGCGCAGCAGCAGGAAATCGTAAGCGGCGCGAAAGCGTGGCTGCGCCAGCAGGCGCAAGGGGCGTTGCCCGCCACGCTGCTCAAAGCGCGGCTGCGCCAGCCATATCTCTTTCATGATCGCGTCATGGCGGTGAGGGATGGCGAGTTGCGCGCGCTGCCTGTCGAGCACCGCCCCCATTGCCGTGTGCAATGCCGCCACCGGGCGCTCACCCGCATCCTGCTGGGCCTTCCAGTCTGACAGCACCTCGTGCCACAGCAGCGCGGCGAACAAAAAGGCGGGCGACACAGACTTGTCCTCGCGGATGCGCTGGTCGGTATTTTCCAACGCCAGCATGACGAATTTCTCGCCCATCGGCTGTTCCAGGATCACGTCCAGCATCGGCAGCAGGCCGTGGTGCAAATCCATCGCGCGCAGTTTCTTGACGCACTCCGCCGCATGGCCTGACAGCAGCAGCTTGAGCATCTCATCCAGCAGGCGCGCCTGGGGCACGTTGCCGAGCAGCTCCTTCATGCCGGAGATGGGCGCGGCAGTGGCGGCATCCAGTTGCATGCCCAGCTTGGCCGACAGGCGCACCGCGCGCAGCATGCGCACCGGGTCTTCGCGGTAGCGCACTGCCGGATCGCCGATCATGCGCAAGGTGTTGGCGCGGATGTCGGCATAGCCATCGTGGTAATCGAAAATTTCCTGCGTGGCGGGATCGTAAAACAGCGCGTTGGCGGTGAAGTCGCGCCGCGCCGCATCCTGTTCCTGGTCGCCGAACTCGTTGTCGCGCAACAGGCGCCCGTGCTCGTCGGTCTGCGCATCTTCCGCCTCGATCATGCGGCGGAAAGTGGAGGTCTCCACCACTTCTTCGCCGAACATCACATGCACCAGGCGGAAACGCCGCCCGATGATGCGCGAACGGCGGAACACGCGGCGCACATCCTCCGGCGTGGCGTCGGTGGCAATATCGAAATCCTTTGGGTGACGGCCAAGCAGCAAGTCGCGCACCGCGCCGCCCACCACAAAAGCCTTATAGCCCGCCGCCTGCAGGCCATCGGTCACCCTGCGCGCAGCCGGGCTGATGCCATCGCTGCCGACTCCATGCACATCAAAAGGGATTATGCGGCACTTGCCTTCCACCCGGATTGGGGCTGGCTTGCGGAATACGCGCTGAAACAGTTTTTTTATCATCGCCTGCCATGTAATGAATGCCGCGCAAAGCGCGCGGCATTGAAGAAGCGCGGATTATACACCCGGCGCAAGACAGCTCTTTCCTTCCACGGTTGGCTCACGCAGCCAGCAATCGGCGAAGACAAAACCATCGCGTGCGACTGTCTCGCCAATTTCAATGTCGAGTGGATGGGTGAACATGGGCCCGGCAAACACAAAGGTGTGGAACTCCCCATGCTCGCCACACGGATCAACGCCAGGCGGCAGGCCATCCAGCATATCCTGTGACAGCTCGCGCCCGGCAAATTCGGCTGGCAGCACACGCGGGTCGACACAGGTAAGACAGGCGCGCAAACCACCCGCGAGCATTTCCCCGGCCAGCTCACGCGTCGGCATGCCCCACAGCGGGAATATCGCTTCAACACCTGTGCCTTCCATATGCTCCTCGCGGTAACGCCGGACATCCTGCAAAAACAAATCACCGAATGCCACACAGCGCACACCATCATTGCGCGCATGCGCAACAAAATCCGCCATCACGGCGGCATAATGCTCATTGGAACAGGGGTAAGGAATTTCTATCAGGTGCAATGGCAAGCCGGCTGCCTGCGCCTGCCGCTGCAGCAACTCGATGCGTACCGCATGCATGGCAACACGCTGGAACGCAGTGTTGACGGTGGTGAACAGTCCCGCTACCGCGTATTCGGTTGACTGGCGCAATACATGTAGCGCCCATGCGCTGTCCTTGCCACTGCTCCAACTAAGCCAGGTCTTTTTACGCATGGTCACCACAAAAAAATACGGCGGGGTACCCCGCCGTGTTCGTCGGCAAAAGGTTTTCCATCAACCCTTCAGGCATCCGCTCATGAATTTCTTGCGCTCATCGCCTTTCAGCGCTTTTTTCTTGGCGTCCCTGTTGCACATCTTCATTTTTTCCTGCTGCGCCCCGGCAAAAGCGGGGGCAGATGCGGCAAACAGCAAACCCAGACATATGAGCGCGATCATTATAAGTAGTTTCGGTAAGTCGGTTCAGCTCAGGCAACATTCCCGTCGCTAGACAGGGAACCGCGCCATTATAATGCAGCAAGGGGGTTGCAACATCTCCTATTAGCCTTGTTCTGCGCTTGATCCGGTTTTCGTAAACGAATGCCGCAAAACGACCTTGGACGTTAGAAGCCTGAAAGTATTGATAAGGAATAGTGCTGTATATAGAGGTCGTAGCCCGATTCCAGCGAGTTTTTCAGTGCTGTGCGAAGCAGGCTTGTACCCTTACCGTTAGGTTCGGTTTCCAGCAAGGAACGGTATAAACCGCTATAAAAATAATCCGGTTCTACCTGCACCCGCATAATGATTTCCTGTGCATCCGGATGGCGCGGGACGAGATAATCCAGCACCGCCCGCTCACCGGGCGCAAGACGCGTATCGGCCAGTTCCTCAGATAAATCCAGGGGCACTTGCCTGGCGACAATTCTTTCCTGCAACGTCCCTTCGATAGGCTGTTTGCCTGCCGATTCCTGATATATCTGCATAGTCACTCTGGGCGTGACATAAGTCGGGAAATAATGCCCCGTTCCGCTATTGGTCAAAGTCAATCGTGCAGATACCTGCCCATCGTGC
>JACREC010000073.1 GCA_016218445.1 Nitrosomonadales bacterium | reverse complement strand
CGGCTTTCCGGTGCGGTGCAAACAGGGCGAATACCACATCGTGCCGGACCTGCCGATCAGCGAGTCGGGGCGCAAGCATATGCAATACAGCTATCGCGAACTGGTTGAGGAACGCGAGCATGTGATGCATTTGCTGGGGTAAAGATTAATGGCATTATCTATTACGGATGAATGTATCAATTGCGGTCTTTGCGAGCCGGTGTGCCCGACCGGGGCCATATCCCAAGGCGATGAAATTTATGTCATCGACCCCGATAAGTGTAATGAGTGCAAGGGTTATTTCGATGAGCCTCAATGCGTTGTTGTAGGCCCGGTGGATTGTTTTCTGGATGCCGAGGGCAAGCCGTTCCGTTTGCCGCGCACGTAAGGCGGAACCCGCCCTTTCACCAAAGGCAGGCAACCACCACTCCCAGGAACCGCGCGCGAATCTGGCGCAGTTCTAGGAAATCTTGCCGATCTTCACACGCCATTCCGCCGGGCCGGTCTCATGCACTGAGGTACCGTTGCTGTCCACCGCCACGGTGACCGGCATGTCCTGCACGGTGAATTCGTAGATGGCTTCCATGCCCAAGTCGGCGAAGGCCAGCACCCTGGCTGCCTTGATCGCCTTGGATACCAGATAGGCCGCGCCGCCGACCGCCATCAGATAAACGGCTTTGTGCCGCTTGATGCTGGCTATCGCTTCCGGGCCGCGCTCAGCTTTGCCGACCATGCCGATCAGGCCGGTCTTTTCCAGCATCAGGTCGGTGAATTTATCCATGCGCGTCGCGGTGGTAGGGCCGGCGGGGCCCACCACTTCATCGCGCACCGGATCAACCGGGCCGACGTAGTAGATGAAGCGGTTGGTGAAATCCACCGGCAAGGTTTCGCCGCGCGCCAGCATGTCGGAGATGCGCTTGTGCGCGGCATCGCGCCCGGTGAGCAGCTTGCCGGACAGCAGCAGCGTTTCGCCCGGTTTCCAGGTGGCAATTTCCTCGCGCGTGATGCTGTCGAGATTGACGCGGCGCGAGTCTGCGGAGGGATGCCATTCGACTTTCGGCCATTCGTCGAGTGATGGCGGGATCAGTGTGGCCGGCCCGCTGCCGTCGAGGGTGAAGTGGATGTGGCGGGTGGCGGCGCAGTTGGGGATCATCGCGACAGGCAAACCGGCGGCGTGGGTCGGATAGTCCATGATCTTGACATCCAGCACGGTGGTGAGACCGCCCAGCCCTTGTGCGCCGATGCCCAGCGCATTGACCTTCTCGTATAGTTCCAGGCGCAGTTCCTCCACCCGGTTGCTTGCACCGCGCGCTTGCAGTTCGTGGATGTCTATCTGCTCCATCAAGGCTTCCTTGGCGAGCAGCATGGCCTTCTCTGCCGTGCCGCCGATACCGATGCCCAGTATGCCCGGCGGGCACCATCCCGCGCCCATCGCGGGGACAGTCTTCAGCACCCAGTCAACCAGGCTGTCCGAGGGATTGAGGACGACAAACTTGGATTTATTTTCCGAGCCGCCGCCCTTGGCAGCGAGAGTCACTTCGACTTTATCGCCGGGAACGATCTCGTAATGGATCACCGCCGGGGTGTTGTCGCGGGTGTTCTTGCGTGCTCCGGCCGGGTCGCTTACCACCGAGGCACGCAGCACGTTGTCGGGGGTCAGGTAAGCGCGGCGCACTCCCTCGTTGACCATGTCGCCAACTCCCATGCTGGCATTCCAGCGCACTTCCATGCCGACCTTGACGAAGGCCGCCACGATGCCGGTATCCTGGCAAATCGGCCGGTGTCCCTGCGCGCTCATGCGCGAGTTGGTGAGGATTTGCGCGATGGCATCGCGGGCCGCAGGCGACTGTTCCCGTTCATATGCCTTGCCCAGCGCCTTGATGAAGTCGAGCGGGTGGTAGTAGGAAATGTATTGCAGCGCATCAGCGACGCTGGCGATGAAGTCTTCCTGGTGGATGGTGGTCATATTGGCTTTACTCCGGGAAGTATACGTAGGTCGGGTTAGCGGATTTATCGCGTAACCCGACATGATCGATACGAAACGTCGGGTTACGGCGCAAGGAACCGCGCCTAACCCGACCTACAGCCGCATTATTACTTGGCTTTTCTGCTGATCGCCTCGGCCACTGCCTCGCCCAGCCCGGCGGGCGATTTGGACACCACCACGCCGGCCGCTTCGAGCGCGGCGATCTTGTCCGATGCCAACCCCTTGCCGCCCGCGATGATCGCACCGGCATGGCCCATGCGTTTGCCCTTGGGCGCGGTCTGCCCGGCAATATAACCGGCTACCGGCTTGGTGACATGTGCCTTGATATATTCTGCCGCCGCTTCCTCGCGGTTGCCGCCGATCTCGCCGACCATGATGATCGCCTCGGTCTCCGGGTCTTCCTGGAACATTTTCAGGCAGTCAATGAAATCCAGCCCCTTGATCGGGTCGCCGCCGATGCCGACGCAGGTGGATTGCCCCAGCCCGAGCCGGGTGGTCTGGAACACCGCCTCGTAGGTGAGCGTGCCGGAGCGCGACACCACGCCGACCTTGCCCTTCTTGTGGATGAAGCCGGGCATGATGCCGATCTTGCATTCATCCGGTGTGATGATGCCGGGGCAGTTCGGGCCGATCAGGATGGTGTCGTTGGCTTTGAGCGCGGCCTTGACGTTGAGCATGTCCAGCACCGGGATGCCCTCGGTGATGCAGACGATCACCTTCACCCCCGCGTCCGCCGCCTCCATGATGCCGTCTGCGGCGAAGCCGGGCGGCACGTAGATCATCGAAGCGGTTGCGCCGGTTTCGCGCACCGCGTCGCGCATGGTGTTAAAAACCGGCAGGCCGAGGTGGGTCTGCCCGCCCTTGCCCGGCGTCACGCCGCCGACCATCCTGGTGCCGTAGGCGATCGCCTGCTCGGAGTGGAAAGTGCCCTGCTTGCCGGTGAAACCCTGGCACAGGACTTTGGTATTTTTGTTGACGAGAATGCTCATCTGATTTCCCTAAATTTATTGTTCAATAGCTGGTAGCTGGTGGCCAGTAGCGGGTAGCAAATTCAGTGTCAGCATCGGTTTGCTACAAGCTACCGGCTACAAGCTACCGGCTAAGAAATCGCCGCCACCGCGCGCTTGGCCGCATCGGTCAGGTCACTCGCGGAGATCACGCCGACACCGCTCTCGGCCAGCATCTTCTGCCCCAGTTCGACGTTGGTGCCTTCCAGCCGCACGATCACCGGCACTTTCACCCCTACTTCCTTGACCGCGGCGATGATGCCGGCGGCGATGATGTCGCAGCGCATGATGCCGCCGAAGATGTTGACCAGAACAGCCTTGACGTTGGCATCGGACAGGATGATCTTGAATGCCTTGGCCACCACCTCTGCCGTGGCGCCGCCGCCGACGTCGAGGAAATTGGCGGGCTGGCCGCCGTGCAGCTTGACCAGGTCCATGGTCGCCATCGCCAGCCCGGCGCCGTTGACCATGCAGCCGATGTTGCCGGAAAGCGCGATGTAGCTGATGTCACACTCTTTCGCGGCGACCTCTTTCGGGTCGATCTGGCTGTTATCGTTCATCGCGGCGAGGTTCTTGTGCCGGAACAGCGCGTTGTCGTCAACGCCGATCTTGCAGTCGAGCGCCACCAGGTTGCCCGTCCCAGTCACGATCAGCGGATTGATCTCGACCATGGACAGGTCGTTATCCATGAACAGCCGGTACAGGCTCTTGGCCAGCTTGCCGAACTCGCCGATCTGCGCGCCTTCCAAGCCGAGGCCAAAGGCCAGGGCGCGGCACTGGAAGTCTTGCAGGCCGAGCAGCGGGTCGCAGAATTCCTTCAGGATTTTTTCCGGGGTAGCCATCGCGACTTCCTCGATCTCCATGCCGCCCGCGCTCGAAGCGACCAGCGCCACGCGCTCGGTTTCGCGATCCACCGTCAGGCTGAGATAAAGTTCGCGCGCGATCGGCAGCGTTTCTTCGATCAGCAGGCGCGACACCATCTGGCCGTCCGGCGCATTCTGGTAAGTCACCAGCTGTTTGCCGAGCAGCGCATTCACTGCCTCCCTGAATGCCTCGCGCGACCGCACCAGCTTCACCCCGCCGGCCTTGCCACGCCCGCCGGCGTGAATCTGCGCCTTGACCACCCAGGCATTGCCGCCCAGTTCCGCCATCGCACCATCCGCCTGGGAGGCGTTATCTATCGCCGCGCCGCGCGGTGTGGCAATGCCATATTCGCGCAGCACCTGCTTGGCCTGATATTCATGCAAGTTCATTTGAGTTTCCTAAATTTGTTGATTTAAAAATCGGTAAAAAATTTTGTAGGGTGGGCAAACGGTTTCTGTTTGCCCACGCGGGAAAACGGTTTCTGTTTGCCCACGCGGGAAAACGGTTTCTGTTTGCCCACGCGGGAAAACGGTGGGCACAAAGAACGTGCCCACCCTACATAGCCGCCAACGCCGCATTGAAGGTTGCGCTGGGGCGCATGGCCTTTGACGTCTTTGCAAAATCCGGATGGTAATAGCCGCCCATGTCCACCGGTTTTCCCTGGGCGCCAATCAATTCGGCATTGATCTTCGCCTCGTTGTCCGCCAGCGTCTTCGCCAGAGGCGCAAAATGCGCCTGCAGCTCTTTGTCCTTGGTCTGCGCGGCCAGCGCCTGCGCCCAGTACAACGCGAGGTAGAAATGGCTGCCCCGGTTATCCAGTTCGCCAACCTTGCGCGAGGGCGATTTGTTGTTGTCCAGTATCTTGCCGATGGCCTGATCGAGCGTATCCGCCAGGACCTGTGCTTTCGCGTTCTTGTAGGTCTGCGCCAGGTGTTCCAGCGACACGGCGAGCGCGAGGAATTCACCCAGCGAATCCCAGCGCAAATAGCCTTCTTCCTGGAACTGCTGGACATGCTTGGGAGCCGAGCCGCCCGCGCCGGTCTCGAACAGTCCGCCGCCGCTCATCAGCGGAACGATCGACAGCATCTTTGCGCTGGTGTTCAGTTCGAGGATCGGGAACAGGTCGGTCAGGTAGTCGCGCAGCACGTTGCCGGTGACGGAAATCGTATCCTTGCCCGCGCGGATGCGTTCGAGCGAGAGGCGCGTGGCTTCCACCGGAGTCATGATGCGGATGTCCAGGCCTTTCGTGTCGTGATCCTTCAGGTAGCGCTCGACTTTCTGGATGATCTGCGCGTCGTGCGCGCGGTTCTTGTCCAGCCAGAAGACGGCCGGTGTGTTGCTCAGCCTGGCGCGGGTGATGGCCAGCTTGACCCAGTCCTGGATCGGCGCATCTTTCACTTGGCACATGCGGAAAATGTCGCCCTGCTCCACCTTCTGTTCCAGCAGCACCTTGCCCGCAGCGTTAACGACGCGAACGGTACCATTTGCAGCCATTTCAAAGGTCTTGTCGTGCGAGCCATATTCCTCGGCCTTCTGCGCCAT
Source organism: Nitrosomonadales bacterium (assembly GCA_016218445.1). Taxonomy (GTDB): domain Bacteria; phylum Pseudomonadota; class Gammaproteobacteria; order Burkholderiales; family Gallionellaceae; genus CAITJF01. The sequence continues at coordinate 31,100 of JACREC010000073.1, read as the reverse complement.
CAGGCCGACATTGGGCACGCTGCCCATGGTCACCGGATCAAGGGCGCCATTCTTCCTGCAATCGTCGATGGCCGCCTGAAAAACTTCGGCGTAGCAGCGGTCCGGAATCATTGCCTTGGTGTCGTATGGCTTGCCGTCGGCGCCCCACATCTTGCCGCCATCGCGGATCATCGGCGGCATGGATGCGTCGACAATTACATCGCTGGGCACATGCAGGTTGGTGATGCCCTTGTCGGAATTGACCATCGCCAGTTGCGGCCGGGTCTTGTAGCAAGCCTGGATGTCGGCTTCGATCCCGGCTCTCTTGGTTTCCGGCAGCGTGGCGATTTTTGCATACAGGTCGCCCAAACCGTTGTTGGCATTGACCCCCAGTTCCTTGAGGGTTGCAGCATGCTTCTCGAAAACGTCCTTGAAGTAAACGGAGACCGCGTGGCCGAACATGATGGGATCGGAAATCTTCATCATGGTGGCCTTCAGGTGCAACGACAGCAGCACGCCCTTCTGTTTTGCATCTTGTATCTGCTGTTCGTAAAATTCGCGCAGGGCGCGGCGGCTCATGACTGCCGCATCGATCACCTCGCCCACCTTCAGCGTCGTCTTTTCCTTCAGCACCGTGGTCTTGCCATCCGCGCCGACGAACTCGATGCGCACGGGGCCGGCTTCGGCAACCATGGTGGACTTCTCGCTGCCGTAGAAATCCCCGGCGCTCATGTGCGCCACATGGGTCTTCGAATCGGGGCTCCATGCGCCCATCTTGTGCGGATGCTTACGCGCGAAATTCTTGACCGAGAGGGCCGCGCGGCGATCCGAGTTGCCTTCACGCAGCACGGGATTGACGGCGCTGCCGAGCACCTTGCCGTAGCGGGCCTTGATTTCCTTCTCGGCATCGTTTTTCGGGTCTTCGGGAAAGTCCGGAACTTTATAGCCCTGCGACTGCAATTCCTTGATCGCCGCTTTCAACTGGGGAGCCGATGCACTGACATTCGGCAACTTGATGATATTGGCTTCCGGCTTCAGTGTCAGTTCGCCCAATTCGGTCAGCTCATCAGCGATTTTCTGGCTCGCGGTCAGGTTTTCGGGGAAGTTCGCGAGGATCCGTCCTGCAAGGGAAATATTCCTCGTTTCGACGGCAACGCCGGCTGCCTTGGTGAAGGCCTGAACGATAGGAAGCAAGGAGTAAGTTGCCAGCGCCGGCGCTTCATCGACCATCGTGTAAAAAATTTTTGGGCTTGTCATATTTTTCTCTTCAATTAATAATTCAGTAAGTTAAGAATTATAGTTAATAATTTAAGTTAAGAATTACAGAGCATTCAATTCAAGCCGCCTTCATCTGGCTGGCGAACAACGAAAGCGCACCGCCTGCACGGATCATGGGGATATCTTCCTTCCCTTGTGCAAGCTTGAGAGGAATCTCGCCGACGCCGCTGACCACCAGTTTGAGCTTGCCGCTTTCCAGGCCGGAAGTATCGAGAGACACTTTGGCACCTTGCTGGATGCGATCAAGATCAGCCGGATTTTCAAAGGTCAGCCCCAAGATGCCGAAGTTGGCGAGGTTGGCCAGGTGGATGCGCTCGAAACCCTTGGCCACGATGGCGCGTATTCCCAGGATGCGCGGACACAGTCCGGCGTGCTCGCGCGAGCTGCCCATGCCGTAGCCGTCACCGGCCACAAGGAAGCCATGACCGCCCGCATCGCGTACTGCCGCAGCCCTTGCGCTGAAAGTCTTGTCGGCCTGAATGAAGGTAGCCTGCTTGGCGTACTCGTCCGCGTTGGAACGCAGGGAAAGATATTTGCCCGCTGGCTGAATCAGGTCGGTGGTAACTTCGTCGCCGAGCTTGAGCATGACTTCGCCTGCCAGCTTGGCCGGCAATGGGTCCAGCGTCGGCAGCGGCGCAATATCCGGGCCGTAGCGCATCACCACCTTGGCGGCTTCCGCAGGCGGCAACGGCGCGGTATAGGCGCCCATGTCGACCACCGGCGGGACTTGCTTGAAGGCAAGATCGCCTTTGAATAAATCGCGCGGGTCGGTCAGGCAGCCCATCACGGCGCTGGCTGCGGCAGTAACCGGGCTGACCAGATGCACGGATGCGCTCTCGGTGCCCGAACGTCCGGCGAAGTTGCGGTTGGCGGTGGACAGCATCACGCCGTTGCTGGGTGGGCTGAAACCCTGGCCGATACACGCGGAGCAGGCGTTTTCCAGAATGCGCACACCGGCGGCATAGAAGACTTCCATATAGCCGGCCGCCGCCAATTGGCGGGCAATGGCTTGCGAGCCGGGCGCAATGGCGGTGTCAACCTTGACTTTCTTGCCGCGCAGCAGCTCGCCGACACGTGCCAGGTTCTCGTAGTTGGAGTTGGTGCAACTGCCGATGAACACAGCATCGATGGGCATCCCGGCGTGTTTGGACACGGGTTCCATGGACTTCAGGCGCGGATAGAGCGCGATGGTGGGCTCCAGCGACGACAGGTCGATCTCGACAGTGCGCGAATAGGTTGCGCCTGCATCGGCGGCCAACGGCTTGTAGTCGTTTGCGCGCTTCCTGCCTTCGAGGTAGGCCTTGGTAACCTCATCGGAGGGGAAGATCGAAAAGGCGACGCCGCCCTCGGTTCCCATGTTGCAGATGGTGGCGCGGTCGGTGACATTCAGGCTCTTCAAACCCGGCCCGGTGTATTCCAGGCAGAGGTCCTTGTTGCCCTTGATGCCGATCACCTTGAGCACATTCAGGATCACGTCCTTGGCCAGCACGCCCGGATGCAGCGCGCCGGTGAGGTTCACTTGCACCACTTGCGGCATTTCGATCTTGTAGGAGGTACCGGCCATGGCGAAGCTCACATCCGTGCCGCCCGCCCCCAGAGCCAGCATGCCCATGCCGCCGGCGTTGGTGGTGTGCGAGTCGGAGCCGATCACCGACTTGCCGGGAACCGCGAAGTCCTCGAGAAAAACGCTGTGGCAGATGCCGTTGCCGCCGCGCGAGAACCAGCAGCCGTATTTTTTGCTGAAGGTCTCGAGGTAACGATGGTCGTCGCCGTCGATGTAACCGACTTGCAATGTCTTGTGATCCACTACGATGACCGAGGTGGTCTTCACCCGGTCCACGCCCATCTTCTCGAAAGCCAGCGCGGCAGCCGTGCCTGTGGCGTCCTGATACAGGGTGTGGGTGAACTGGATTTCCAGCGGTTGCCCCGGCGCTGGAAGCTGCTTCAGACCTCCGGCCGCATTGGCCAGGAGGATTTTCTGTGCGACGTTAAGTGCGGTCATATGCTCTCCAAATTGCGTAATTAAAATCAGTCATGGGTGAAACAACGCAACCCACGGAGATTGATGAACTGTAACGATTGGGTTCCGCGATGCGCTCCACCCATCTTGCGTTCTTCTCCGGGAATATTGCATAAAAAATGGAAATCGGCGACGGCTTCTCCTAGGAAACGTGGCTGCACTGGGAAGCCGGGGTTCGGGTATCCATGTTGCGGCCGCGATTGATATGGTCGTCAATCTCGCCGGCGCATCCCGCCATGCGGCCGAACAGGAATGCGGTGAATGCCGCCATTTCCATCGAGCTTTCGCTGAATTCGCCCTTGCGGTAGCGCGACCACAGGAGTTTCAGCAGCATCGCGGCGATGATGGCATCGATGTTGACGCAGAACACATTGGCGGTCACGCCATTGTCGAACAGCGCCTGCACCAGCGTCCGGTAATAATCGTGGAAAATATTTTTCTCGCCACGCTCCTCGAACAGGCCTGCGATATAGACTTCGCGCGGATCCTTGTTGACCAGATGCCCCTTGAATACCGGGTGGTTGACGCCGGGGATGCTGCGCACCGGCAGGCCAAGCGCCTTGTTGGCTTTCTTCTCATCATTGAATGCATTGGCGTAGGCAGTGGCCATCGCCTTGAGATCAAGGCCGTGATTGGCGGCGCTGGCATCGGCCAGTGAGGTATTCTTGAAGCTCTCGATCAGGAACTGGATGCCCTCGTAACCATTGCCGCCGTGGGCGAAGCCGGTGTGGGTGAGGAAACCGATCATGCCCTTGTTGATCTGCACCCGCTCCGGCGATTCCGGGCCGTCGGCGGATACCGCGCCCTTGCAGCCCTGGGCCGAGATGGTGCCGACGCCGTTGGAGATGATCAGCCCCAGTATGACCTGGAACGGGAACAAATTTTCCGGCGTTGGCCGTTCGCCAAGCAACGAGACATAAGCCATCTGGGTAGTGGTCCAGGACTCCAGCATTTCTTCGGTGCCGACACCGCAGAACTTGCCCGGCTGGTGGTGCTTGCCCTCGGCTGCGGCGCCGATAATGGATGAGAACAGGTTGGTATACCAGGGCAAATTGCGCACGGTCAGGCGCGAGATGCGCTTGCGGATCAATGGCTCCCAGGCGATGGTGGTGGTGAGTGCGGCAATTACCGCATCCGCTGTCGGGTGGCCTTTCAGGCTGCGCAGGTAGCGCACGAAGACCGACTTGGCTCCGCGTTTGTCGAAAGCCTTGAGCATCGCTTCGGCTTGCGCATCCGGCGCTTTGCCCAACAGCGTCGCGAGTTGCTCGGGGCTGGCCGTGGCAGGTGTGATTTTGGCCTGCTCGTCGTCGCCCGTAAGCAGACCGGAGTGGGCGAAGAGTTCGACCAGCGTATCGGCAGCCTGGCGTGCGCCATCCACGCGTTTCGGCCCGAGCAGTGCGACAGCCGCGCTGATCGCCGTGTTGGGGGCGTTGCCGGCCTCGCGCGCCGCATCGGCGGCAGCCAGCATGGCATCACCGTGCAGGTTGACCCGCGCCGCCACCGCAAGGTTGAACAGGGCGTTATCATTGGCATCGTTGAGCTCGCGCACCAGTGCCAGGCACAGGTTGGATTCCAGCGGTTGCTTGGCGGTGTCCAGGATGGATATGTTGTTGACCTTGGTGACCTGCGTCTTCGCATCCATCACCGAGCTTCCCGAGCAGTCTTTCATCGACTGGCGCGGGAAAATGGCGCCCACATGCTTGAGCAGCTCGGCGATTTGTTCGTCGTAAGGCGACATCGCCTTGACCACGGGAATATTCAATTTGGCCGGCAACTTCAGGCCCTGATCGTCGCCAAACCACGGCTTCAACTCAAGATTGCCTTCCGGCGGAAAATCCCGCTCGACGCCGTTCAGGCGCATGACCTCGGTAAGCGCCTGCGGAATGTAGGCAATATTGGTAACCACCGCACCCAGTTTCGAGCACACCGGATTTTCGGGCGTGAAGAGGTCGGTCACGCCGAATTTCTTCATGAACCAGCGTTCCTTGGCCAGGGCATCATCACCCGATCCGGCAATGGCGCCAGCATGACCGACAGCACGCGTCAGATTCGCCTTCCAGCGGCCAACCACGCAGGCCACCACCGGTTTTTCGAAGGTAACGGCTTCCTCGTAATACCCGCCCGGCTCACAGTACAACACCGCCGCCTTGGTGCGCTCGTCGTTGGCCATGCCGTATGCAAACTCGGGGGTGGCAAAGTTGATGTAGACATCCTTGCCGCTGGAGATCAGCGTTGTCGTCCCCCAGCCGCCAATCGACAGGTAATTGGCAATCGTGGTGGTAAAGTTGCCGGAGTTGGAATAGATGGCAACCGAGCCTTTGCGTAAAGTCTCCTCAGGCTTGTCGCCGCCCAGCGCACCGCCGATGCGCACATGGTTCCATGAATCCGCCACACCGAGGCAGTTTGCGCCGAAAATGTCCACCCCGCGCTGCTGTCCAAGCGCCCGTATTTCGCGGGCATCGTGCACCGCCACCTTCTCGGTAAGGATGATGACCTTTTCGACATCGGGATTGATCCGGATCAGTTCGGCGACACCGTCGCGCACCGCCGAGGGCGGCAGATAGACGACACCAACATTGAACTTGTGCCCGGCTTCCATGCCTTCGCGCACGTTGTTGTAAACCGGGATGTTGCCCGCAGGCGTCTCAACGACTTGTCCGCGGCGACCTGGCGAAGTGCCGAACACCACGTTACCTCCGGAATAGGCGTGACTAACCGGGGTCACGGCGCGTGATTCGTTCCCTGTAATGTTCAACACACAGATGCGATCCTCGCGGGTCGCAATCTCGGCCAGCGAGCGAAGGCCAACGAAATATTTAAATTTTTCGATACCAGGCTTTCTCATCCTTATCACCTTTGCTTAATTCATTAGCTTGTCAAATTTATAGCTTGTAGCTTGTAGCTTGTAGCGGGTAGCAATATCGGTTGGCTACTTGCTACAAGCTACGGGATACAAGCTCAGAAATCAGGCGTCGGCTGGCAAACCCAGCATCTTCGCCACTTGGGCACGACCTCCGCTTTTCATCCAGCGATCTGCCTCTTGGGCGTAGTTCACCACGTCGGTCATTGCGGAATCAAAACCGAAAATCCGGTAGGGTATCCGCAACGCGTCGAGGACATCTTTGAAGACACCCATGCCGCGTATCACATTGGGGCCGCCGCGACCGATCACCACATACAGCGGCGTCGGGCCGTGTTCGCTGAAGTAATCGCGCAGCGCATCAGCCATCGCCCGGAACGTGACGAAGATATCCGTATTGTTGGCCTTGCCGCCGATAATGAACAGCACGTTCGACTGCTTGAGGTAATACTTGAGGCAGATGCGCATCACTTCTTTCATCTTCTCGTAGGGTGGATTACCCCCGAAATCGGAGGAAATGATGGCATCGTTGCCCAGCACCTCGGTGACCAGGGAGTTTGCGCCGCCGCCAAAGGTGGGCGCCAGGATGGTACCCTTCTCATTGATTACATAAACGTCGCTCTGTCCCTGATAGGTGCGGAGTTCGTTGATCTCCTGCTCGAAGTCGTTGGCCTCGGCAACGAAAAGGTCAACGGGCAGGTTCAAACGGTTCACGCGCGGGTCGTCGCGGTCAAAACCGCATTTGAAGTCGCAGGCCACCGGCACCAAAGAGCCGGTTTTGCCCTCCATCATGCGGATGGGATTCAGTTCAAGTGTCGACATGCCGTAATGATGAAACAGATCCCACATCTTCGGCAGATGCTGCACCAGCGGAGAGATAATCTCGCGCGGCGCGCCGAGCTCGGACAGTGCGTTGGAAACGATGAAGGACTTGAGCCCGGTCAGGGGGTCAAACGGAACCTCGATGATCTGGGTCTTGTCCAGCTCCTCGATGTCCATACCGCCGTGATGGGTGAGCGTCATGACCGGCGCGCGGTAGCGGGTCGAGTCGGTGAGCGAAAAATAAATCTCATGCTCGGCCGGAACTGCGCCCTCAAAGGTTACACCACGCGATTTATAGACAGCATTCCCAACCTTATATTCGGCAAAGTACAGGCGCTCTTTTTCGGCTAAAGCCGCCTTCAGGGTAGTGGCACGCCCGATCAACCCGGACTTGCCTTTCTTGCCTATGCCGCCCTTGAAGATGGGTTTGACGATGACCGCACCGCAGCGCTCGATCATGCTGTGGATCTCGTGTTCGCTGGCTTCCGGTCCGAGCACCTCGGAGGCCGGGAAATCGACGATCTTGAGCAGCCGTGCTCCGTAGAGCATTCCACTGATGTTCATTGTTTTTTTACTCCCCTTTTTATCAAATTCTGTGAAACCAGTCGTTAGTCGTTAGACGCTAGTCGTTAGTTGACTTTGTCCGTTGCGCGGGTTTTGGTTTAACTAACGACCAGCGACTAACGACTAGTATTTAATATTCCTCTGGCAGATTCTTCAGCACTGCCCACGAATAGACCGGCCCCTTGACGCACACATAGTCTTTGCCGACGTTACAGCGGCCGCATTTTCCCAAGCCGCACTTCATTTTATTCTCGATGGTCGTATATATCTGTTCATCCTTGAACCCGAGCTTGTTCAGGTTCTGGATCACGAACTTGATCATGATCGGCGGTCCGCAAGTGATCGCGATGGCATTGTCGGGTACCGGATCCTTGTCCATCACGGCTGCCGGCACGAAACCGCAGTATTCGTTCCAGCCCTCCTCTGCCTTGTCTATGGACAGATGCACATCAACAGATTCGCGCAGCTTCTCGAGTTCCGCCCGGTACATGATGTCGCGCGAGGTGCGTCCGCCATAGAATACGGTGATATTCTTGAAATTGGCGCGCTGCGCCACCGCAGTAGTGATTACCGGCCAGATAGGCGCCAAGCCGCAACCACCGCCGATGAAGTAAAGATTCTTTCCACGCCAGTCATCGACCGGGAAACTGTTGCCGTAAGGCCCGCGCAAACCGATGACATCGCCCACCGCCAAATCGTGGAAGGCGGAACTCACCCGCCCTACCCGCATGATGCTGAATTGCTTGTACTCCCTGATCAGAGGTGAGGAGGCAATCGAGATCATCGACTCGCCGCGACCGAAAATGGAGAGCATCGCGCATTGTCCGCAGTCGTGTTCGAAGAGCTCACCGTCCACAGGCTCGACGCGGAAGGTCTTGATGGCGCGCTCGCCATATACCTCATCCTTGATGTAAGCGATGCGTGCCAGTTCTGGAAGGTAGATGTTATCCGGCATTTTCGACCACCTTGTTAACTACTGCAACGATATCAATCCCCACCGGGCATTCGCTGACACAGCGACCACAACCCGTGCACTGGGGCATTCCGAAATTCTCGGGGAAGTACTGAAACTTGTGGGCCACCCGCTGGCGCAACCGGGCGCCGGTGTTCTCCCGCGGATTGTGGCCGGAGGAGTGCATGGTGAAGTCGGGGAACTGGCAGTTGTCCCACGTGCGCACCCGGATGCCCTTCAGGGGCGCCTTGCTTTGCACCTCGTCGTTGATGTCAAAACAATGGCAGGTCGGGCACAGGAAGGTGCAGATGCCGCAGCCGATGCAGGCCCGCGCCAACTCTTGCCACAGCGGTGACTTGAAGCTTGCTTTCAACTTGGCCGGCACAGCCTCCACATTGCGCACCGCGCGTTGCGGATGGGCAACCGCATCGGCATGCACCTGTTCCACTTGTTTCTGATCGGCAGCAGACGGTTCGGCGAACAGTTTGCCGGCTGCCGTCATCAGCCCCTTGCCTGTTTCGGTGACCGCTTTTACGAAGTAGCGGTCGCCCAGGTCTGTCATCTGAACGTCGAGACCATCGGTGGAAACCGGTGACCCGCCGACCGACAGGCAGAAGCAGTTAGGGCCGGGCGGCTTGTTGCAGGCCAGGCCCACGTAGGCCACATTCTTGCGTCGCGCCTGATAGTAATTATCCTCGACATGATCGGTGAACACCAGGTCCATGCGCGGCACTCCCCGCCCATCGCAGGGGCGGACGCCGAACACGGCATGACGCTGCTCGTCCGGCACAACCTGGGTCAGGCGTGGCGCCTCGCCCTTGATCTGCTCGAACTTGAAAAATATCTCACGCTGGGGAAAAGCAAGCCCCTTGGGCGATTGCCTGGTGTTGGGGTGATCGAGCCGGACGGCGCCGCTGACCGGCTGATACGCCCAGATGCCATCTTCCAGCACCGGCCCGAGAATATCCCAGCTGTCTAATGCGGCGATCCAGTCGTCAATGTGTTTCTTGTTTAGAATTTTTTCCATGCTGACAGGGTTCATTAATGGATAAGTTAGGCATACGCTGGGGCTTTTTTGGGTGCAGGCCAAGGCGCGAGACGCGCGGTTGTGTCATTCACAATAAGCGGCTCGCAACGCCGGGATGCGCCCAAAACATCCCCAGCCCGGAGGGTTGCTGTGTATTCGGGCGTCTGCGGCATTACAGAACTTGCGAATGGAACAACCATTCGCTGCGTTTCGCGCCTTGCATCCATCCCGAATACGCAGCAACGTATGTTCAACTTATCCATTAATGAGCCCTCACCTGATGAAATCGCCGGGGTCGCTGTCGAGGAAAGAGGCTACCAGCGACGGCCCTCCAATGCTCGCTCCAGGCTCGAAGCCGAACTGTTCGCGGGCTTCCCGCTCCATTTTATTGTTGAGCAACCGTATCGGGACATTGACCGGGCAAGCACGCTCGCACTCGCCGCAATCGGTGCAGCGGCCAGCAAGGTGCATGGCGCGCGTCATGAGATAGGTGATGTTTTCAGAACGCACCGCCGAACGCTCGATCCAGCGTACGCGATTGGCTTTATCCTCTGCCGTGGTTTCCGTTGTTACCGGGAAGGTGATGCTGTCCACCACGCACTCATCACAGTAGCACATCGGGCACACCGAGCGGCACGCGAAGCAACGGATGCAGCGATCAAAATGGTGGCTCCAGAAGTCCCAGCGCTCACCGCTTCCCTGCTCTTCGAAACGGGTGAGTGCGGCGAACGGCGCCTCCATTTGGCGCCCTGCCTTGTCCTCGCCGAACACCGCGTTGTGCTCCTTGGGAAAGGGTATGCGGCATTCCAGGCAGCGATCCGCCATCACCTCGCGGGCTTGCAACCGCTTCTCGCCTTCGGCGGTGGTGAACACGAAGTCGTCGCCGTCGAAAGCGGCGTTTGAGGCTTGGGCTCCGTTCAAATGGGGAGCCAGCTTGCGCTCATCCAGCACCCCGGTGCCCTCGCAGGACACGCCGATAATGTAGACATCCTCGCGTTTGAAGTAGTGCTCCTGCAGCAACACGACAATAGAGCGCGCGTCGCATCCCTTGGCGATGATGGCGACAGGTGCCCCCGGATTCTTGCGAATATGATCCAGAAATTTGCGGTCATGGACCAGATACAGGGACAGGTTGTGGAAGCAGGTGGGATCCCAAACAAGTTCGTCAGCCTGCTCCGGGCTGGTGATGAAAGCGGGCTCGGCAAGCATCCCGCGCGAACCACGCCGGTAGCCGATGACAGCGCGGACCTCGCCTTTCGCGAGCAGATCCCTCGCGGTGTCGCGGATGTCCTGTACGTTGATCATGAGTGCTCCGCCTTCTTCAGCTTTTCCTGCGGCCCGAGAGGCTTGAGGTCATTGACGAAGTCCGTGATGACCTGGGCAAATTTGGCGCCTTCGGCGGCCGAGACCCATGACATGCGGAACCGGTTCGGCTCGACGCCGATGAATTCGAGCAGTTCCATGATCAACTGCATCTTGCGCCGTGCCAGATAGTTGCCCTCGATGTAGTGGCAGTCGCCGATATGGCAGCCCGACACCAGCACACCGTCTGCCCCCTTGTTGAAGGCCGACATGATGTACATCGGCGATATGGCGCCGGTGCATGGAACGGTGATCGGTGTCGCGTTGGCCGGGTACTGGATGCGCGAAACGCCAGCCAGATCGCTGCCCGCCGACGAGCACCACTTGCACAGAAAGGCGACGACCCTGGGTTCGTAAACTTGTTGTTCAGACATCTATTTTCCTTCTTTCATACAGCCAGGCAGGCTTCGATCATTTCGTAGATCTGCAGCTGCGTGACATTCTTGACGTCTATGGCGGCGCGCAGGCAGGTGGCCGAGCAACTGCCGCAACCCTCGCAAAGCGCCTCGTTCACCACAGCTTTTCCATTCTCCAGCCGGATCGCTATGAAAGGGCAGGCATCGACGCACATGCCGCAGCCGGTGCAGTGGGAACGGCGTACCCTGGCTATCAGCGGCGGGCGGCTGAGGGTTGCCTGCGACAGCAACGCAATCACCTTGGCGGCTGCCGCGCCGGCCTGGGCGACGGTCTCCGGGATATCCTTGGGAGCCTGGGCGGCACCCGCCAGGTAGATACCGGCAGTGACGCTCTCGACCGGTTTCAGTTTGGGGTGAGCCTCGGCCAGGAAGCCGTCCTTGTCGCGGCCGATCTTGAGCACCTTGGCAATCTCTGTGGTTCCCTTCGAGGGCACCATGGCGAGCGCCAGCACTACCATGTCGGCGTCAATCTCCACGTTCTGGCCGGACAGAGTGTCGGTGCCCAGCACGCGAACCTTGCCGTTATGCCGGTAGAGCCTGGAGACGCGGCCGCGCAGGTAGAGGGTATCGTTGTCCTCCATGGTGCGCTGCACGAACTCCTCGTAGCCCTTGCCGCCGGAGCGGATATCAATGTAGAACACGTAGGCGCGACCGTCCGGTACGTGGTGTTTGTAAAGCTGGGCATGCTTGGCGGTGTACATGCAGCAGATCTTGGAGCAGTAAGCGCAATGCTTCGCTGGATCGCGCGATCCCACGCACTGGATAAAGACCACATTTTTAGGCTCTGTATGATCGGAAGGCCGGAGTATATGGCCCTTGGTCGCGCCCGAGGCCGAGCACAGGCGCTCGAACTGGAGGCCGTCAAGCACATCCTCGATCTTGCCGCCGCCGAGTTCGCCCATATTCTCCTGGCCGTAGAGATCGAAGCCGGTCGCCACCACGATGGCGCCCACATCCTCGGTCACCGTCTCGGGCCGCATATCGTAGTTGATGGCATCGGCCTCGCAGACATCCTTGCACTTGCCGCAGACGATGGGATTCAAGCCCAGACAGACACTCTCGTCGAGCGTGAAGCTGGCCGGAATAGCCTGTGCATAAGGAATATAGATGGCGCGCCGGGCGGTCAGATTAAGTTCGTATTCGTTCGGCACCACTACCGGGCAGACTGCGGTACATTCGTCGCAAAGCTTGCACTTGTCTGGATCCACAAAGGTGGGTTTCTTGAGGGCTTTGACCTGGAAGTTGCCCACGGAGCCCGTGAGCTCCTGCACTTCGCTGTAGGTCATCAGTTTGATCTTGGGGTGGCGCTTCACCTCGACCATCTTGGGCGACAGGACGCACTGCGAGCAATCCAGTGTGGGAAAAGTCTCGGAGAGCTGAAGCATGCGGCCGCCGATGGTAGCCTGTTTCTCGACCAGCACCACCTCCACGCCGGCATTCGCGATGTCGAGCGCAGCCTGGATACCGGCGACACCCCCGCCTATCACCATTGCCCGCCGCGTGACATTGACGGCAATTGCATCCAGGGGCTGGTTGCGGTTAACCCGCCGCACGACGCTGCGCGAAATCTTGATTGCCTTCTCGGTTCCCTTGGCTTTGTCATTGTGAACCCAACTGCACTGCTCGCGGATATTGGCGATCTCGCAGGTGAAATTATTGATGCCGGCCCGCGTGGCATTATCGCGGAAGGTCTTCTCATGCAAATTCGGTGAACAGCAGGTGACAACGACGCTGTCCAGCTTGTTGTCCTTGATCGCCTGGACTACCGACTCCTGGCCCGGTTCCGAGCACATGTAGACGTATTCCTTGGTGAAAGCAACGGTGTCTTCTCCGGCCATCTCCTTGGCCACCTTCGCCACATCGACGGTGGCGGCGATGTTGGTGCCGCAATGGCAGACAAAAACGCCGGTGCGCTTCTTGCTCATGACGCGGCTTCTCCGTTTTGGCTCATCATTTGGAGGCCGTGTTCATAGCCCTTGTCGAATGCCTTGATGTTGATCTTCAGGAAACGTTCGGGAACCAGACCGGGCAGAGCCTTCTTCATGGCATCGGCGGTGACCACGTTGGTGACCGCGGTGAAAAATCCGAGCGCCACGAGATTGGTGAACAGGCGATTGCCCAGTTCTTCGGCATAGCGGGTCGCCGGCACCCGCATCAATCTGAGATCCGGATGCTCGCCGCGCAGTTTCACCAGTTCCTGCTCGACGATCAGCGTTCCCCCCTTGGGCAGCTCACTGTAATACTTGTCGTAAGCCTCCTGGGACAGCGCCAGGAGAATTCCGGGTTGTGTGATATACGGATACAGGACACGCTCGTCGGAAACCACGAGCTGCGCGGCACAGGCGCTGCCGCGCGCCTCCGGGCCGAAACTCTGGGTCATCGTGGCGAACTTGTCGTCGTACAGGGCCAGCGCCTTGCCCGTGATCAGGGCGCAGCGAATGATGCCCTGGCCGCCGAATCCCGAAAATCTGATCTCTTGTGTGCTCATGCGCTCGATTCCTACTTGCGGGTCTTTTTAGGCGCGGCCTTGGTCTTGACGGTTCCCTTGGATGCGGCCTTTTTTGCTGCCTTGGCCGGAGCCTTTGGCGCGACCTTCTTGGCCGAGGCCTTTTTAACGGCTTTCGTCGCGGCTTTCTTCACGGGCTTGGCCTTGGCTTTTGCCGCAACCTTCTTCGCTGCCTTGGGTGCAGCAGCAGCTTTTGCCGGAGCCTTTTTAGTTCCAGCTAACGCCTGCTTCGCAGGCATTACCTTGCTCTGAAACTTCGTTTTCGCAGCCATGGCGGGAGCCTTCTTTACCGCAGGCGCGGAGGTTTTCCGGGGTTTTGCGGCTACTGCCTGTTCCTGCGCTTCCGCTGCTGCCATCGCAGCCCGGCGAGCGGCGATCCTTTCCTTCTCGGCTTTTTCCTCGGCCTCACGTTCCGGAATGGTCTTGCCGTAAAGCTGATAATCGTCCCCCACCAGCTTGACGCAGCACTTGTCGACGCCTTCCAGATACGTAGGCTTGTTCTTTTCGACGAACTTGCCGATGACGATCTTGCCCTGGTAGTCGATAGCCGTCTCACGGGTATCGCAGCCATGCTTGAGAATCGAGTTATCCTGATAATTCTGCAGCTGGTCGACGCCGTCGCCGAGGCGGTTGCGGCGCAGGTAGAGCGTCGGGCAGGGCGAGATGATCTCGATGAAGGAGAAACCCTTGCGCAACAGCGCTTCCTCGATCGACTGGGTAACGTTGCGCGAATGCATCGAGGTCCAGCGTGCGATGTAGGTGGCACCGGCAGCATCGACCAGGAAAGGCAGGCTGAACGGATATTCGTAGTTGCCGTAGGGCGTAGTCGAGGCCACGGCGGAGTTGGGCGTGGTCGGCGTCACCTGGCCGCCGGTCATGCCATAGGTGAAGTTGTTGTTGCAGATGACCACCAGGTCCATGTTGCGCCGTGCGGCATGGATCAGGTGGTTGCCGCCGATACCGGCCAGGTCGCCCTCGCCGCTGAACACCACCACCGTCAGTTCGGGATTGGCCAGCTTGACGCCGGTGGCCACGGGAATGGCACGGCCGTGCGTGGTGTGGATCGAATCGAAGTTGACATAGCCCGCGACACGTCCGGTGCAGCCGATGCCCGACACCACGACCAGCTTCTTGGGGTCGATGCCGCTACGCTTGACGGCATCTGCAAAGGAATTCACCTCGGAGCCGATGCCGCAGCCGGGACACCAGATATGCGGCATCCGGTCCATGCGCAGGGTGTCGGACATGGGACTGCCTGCCTTGAATTTTCCGATTTCAGTGCTCATTGGATTGCCTTTCTGATGGCGTCCAGGATTACCTGCGGATCATGCACCGCACCGCCACAGTGATTGACACTGATTACCTTGCAGCGGCCGGCGGCGCTACGTTCCACTTCGAGTACCATCTGACCATAGTTGATCTCGGGTACCACGATGGCCTTAACCTTGGCGGATATTTCACGAATGCGTTTCTCGCAGAATGGCCAGATGGTGATCAGGCGCAACGAGCCAACCTTGATACCTTCCTTGCGCGCATCCTGAATGGCCTTGACGGCGATCCGGGAAGTGATGCCATACGACACCACCACCACATCGGCGCCGTCGACCTGATCCTCGTCGAGGCGGATGATGTCGTCGGCATTGCCGTTGATCTTTTCCATCAAGTGAGTCACGACCTTTTTGCTCTGCTCAACGGTCATGACCGGATACCCCTTCTCATTGTGAGTCAGGCCGGTGATGTGGAAGTTGTACCCATCGCCCGCACGCACCATGGGATGGCCGCCCTGGCTGTCGAACTTGTAGGGACGGCAGTCCTCCTTGGGGCCGCTGTAGTTGTTGCGCGGTACCACCTTGATCTGGTCGGCTGGCGGGATGACCACCTTTTCGTGCATGTGGCCGACGGTTTCGTCGGTCAGGATGATGACCGGCACCCGGTAATATTCCGACAGATTGAAGGCCTCGACGGTGAGGTCAAAACATTCCTGCGGGCTGTCCGGCGACAGGGCGATGATGGCGTTGTCGCCATGCGGCCCCCATTTTGCCTGCATCATGTCCTGCTGGGCGGTCAGCGTGGGCAGACCGGTGGACGGTCCGCCGCGCTGCACGTTGGCGATCACCATCGGGGTTTCGGTCATGGCAGCCAGGCCGAGGTTTTCCACCATCAGTGAAAAGCCGGGGCCGCAGGTAACGGTCATGCATTTTTGTCCAGCCCATGCCGCGCCGATCAGGGCGGCGATGGAGGCGAGCTCGTCCTCCATCTGGATGAACAGCGCTCCCACCTCCGGCGCCCGCTCGGCGAAACGCTCCGCAGTTTCTGTGGAGGGCGTGATGGGATAGCCGGCAAAGAACCGGCAGCCTGCTGCCAGCGCGCCTTCGGCGAGCGCATGGTCGCCATCCATGAAATGCGGGCCGGAGTCGACCCCTTTGGGATCTGCGGTGACGGTTTTCACTTATTTGTTTCTCCTTTATTGGTTGCTTCTTCCTTTATCACGTAGATGGAAAACTCCGGGCAGATCATCTGGCAAAACATGCAATCGTGGCAGGCATCAGGATTTTTCACATAGGGCGGATGATAGCCCTTGGCGTTGTACTCGGGAGACGTATCCAGCACCCCTTTGGGGCAAAATTGCACGCAGAAGCCGCATCCCTTGCACCAATCATTGCTGATGTAGATCTTGCCGCGAGTCTGTTTGAGGTCGTTGAAAAACATACCTTCCTCCTTAGCCCAGTCCGCGAGCCGCCAAGGCTGGCAGCGGATCGATATGCTGGAGATCGAAACGCAGCGCCGACTCGTCGCAACCGAACGCCAGCGCCATCAACTGGGTGAAGTAGAGCACCGGCATATTGTGGAAGTCCGGATTGAGGCGCTTCGCGTCATCCTGCCGGAAGTCAAGGTTGAAGGCACACAGCGGGCAGCTTACCACCACCAGATCGGCCTGCTCCTCGTGCGCCGAGCCCATGATCTTGTCGGTGCGGCCGGCAATGACCTCCGGCTTGTCAACCGTCTGGTAGGCGCCGCAGCATTCGGTCTTGTATGAAAAATCCACTGGCGTGGCGCCGAGGGCGCGAACCAGATTTTCCATGACCATCGGATTCTCGACATCGTCGAAGGCAACCTCCTTCGGGCGCACCAGCAGACAACCGTAGTAGCAGGCCACGCGCAGACCTTTGAGCGGTTTTGTCACCCTCTCGGCCAGTTTGTCGAAACCGACACGGTCACGCAGGTACTCGAGCAGATGAAGGACATCAACATCACCTTCATATTTAGTTTTTTCGAGGGACAGGAAGTCGTTGATGGTTTCCAGCGCATCGGCGCGCTGCTTCACGTCAATGTTGGCGCGCTTGAGCGTGTTGTAACACATCGCGCAGGAAGTCATGAATTCACTGGCATTGGCTTCCTTGACGCGAATCAGGTTGGTTATCGGCGCCACCCGGTTCATGACGTTGTCGGAGTCCAGCGCATGCACCGTGCCGCAGCAATTCCATTGAGCCATCTCCTCGACCTCCACGTCCAGTTTCGCCATGGACGAAACCGTGGACACATCGAAGTTAGTCGCCTGGTTCTTCAGCGTGCAGCCGGGGTAATAAACGAGCTTCATCGGTTTGTTCTCATTTCCCATCAGGAGGTCAGTTTACGCATGGCGCTGATGGTGGCGATAGGCGGTAACACAGCCCGCGCCTCGGGAGACAATTCCATGATATTAAGGTGGTCGTTACGCTGGCCGTCGCGCAGAGCTGTCATACGCAGCGATTCGATGACCTCGGCGATTTTTATGTCTTTCGGGCAACGCGAATTGCAGGTCAGGCAGGACACACACATCCAGATGGAGCGCGCTGCCAGCAATTGTTCCTGCATTCCCAGTTGGGCCAGGCGGATGATCTGGTTGGGCAGCACATCCATGTAGGCCGCCATCGGGCAGCCGGCAGAGCACTTGCCGCACTGGTAACAGGCCAGCAACTTCTGGCCGCTGACCTTTTCGATCCTGGCGACAAAGTCGCTTCCGGCACGGGCCGAAGTTATACGCAAGGTAGTGTCCATTTAATATTTCCCGTCCATGCGGAACTCGGGGACGTCCAGCCATAACCCGACGTTCAGCACGCTGTCCAGCTGTGCCTGAAGGGCATCGTATTGGGAGCATTCCTCCAGGATCATCTTGCCTATCAGTTCGATAATGGCCGGGTCATGGGTGTGGTCAGCCATATCCTTAAGCAGGTGGATGACCCGCCGTTCCAGCTCCATGGCCATGCGCAATGCCTGGGTGTCGTCGGCGACTGCTATCATACCGCGATGGGCAACGGCAGCTTCCATCTCGGCGACCACTTTCGACGGGGAAGCATTCGCCGCTTCTTCGGCGGCAAGACGTTGCCACTCATCCTTGCCGATGATGGCGATGAACAACCTGTGCATATCATGCATGTGCCCCGGCTCTTCCTCAGCCAGACGCAGGAACATGGCTTTGCCTCGGGGGTTCCGGGTCATCTCGGCGGCATGGCGGTAGAAGTGCTCCTCGCCGAACTCGAAACTGAGCGCGGTACGAGCCAGTTCGATCACTCTGTCATCAATATGGGGCATCGGTCTGACTCCGGCGCCTCAGGCGCCGGACCTTTCATCATAACCAGCGGCTTGGCTGTCGTTTATTGACGGCCTAGTCGAATGGCTAGGGGCTTCATCATGCAGCCGGTTTTGCAGCACCGAAGAGCCGGGCAGCGTGTTGTCGCCGCGCAGCAACTGGCGCTTTTTGACATCCTCGGGCGCATAAGACGGCAACAGGGTCGGAGTCACCAGACTGGTTTGCACGCCGGCATCCGCCAGCTCCTTCTCGTAGGCATCGAGATGAGCCAGGCTAAGCTTGCCGAGTTTGACCGTCCTGGCGTACTCGCCGGCATACCGGCCGGCTCTCCGCCCGAACACGTTGTAGTCGAGCACCGAATTGCCCATCAGCCGGTTGCGGCCGTGCAGGCCGCCGCTGGCCTCGCCAGCCACGTAGAGGCCGGGGATGTCTGTCTCGCAACGCTCATTGATTTCGATGCCGCCGTTCTGGTAGTGCAGCGACGGGTAGATCAGCATCGGCAGCTTGGCGATGTCGATGCCATAGCGGATGAACTGGCGATACATGGCCGGGAAGTGCTTGTCGGTGTAGCCTTCGCCGTGCAGCATGTCGATCAGCGGCGAATCCAGCCACACGCCGACGCGCCCGGAAGGCGTCGGGATGCCGCCGCCGTTCTGCGCGCATTCGCGGATGATGGCTGCTGCCTCGACGTCGCGCGGCTCGCGCGGAAAGACGAACAGTTCGCCTTCCTTGTTCAGCGGCTGGCCGCCCGCGCCGCGGATCGCCTCGGTGACCAGGAAACCGGCGATCTGTTCGGGAAACGAAACACCCGTCGGGTGGTACTGGACCGAGTCCATGTACATCAGCTTGGCACCGGCGCGATAAGCCATCACCAGCCCGTCACCGGTCGCCCCATAGTGGTTGGTAGTATCGAAACCGCGGATGTGCAGGCGGCCATAGCCACCGGTGGCGATCACGGTGGACTTGGCCTTGACCGTGAAGAACTCCTCGCTGTCCATGCTGTAGAGAATCGCGCCGGCGCAACGGCCCTTGTTGTCCATGATCAACTCCACGGCCGGCATGAACTCCTTCACCTCAATCATGTCGGGGTGGTTGCGCACCTCGTCCATCAGCGTGCGCATGATCATCGCGCCGGTGTAGTCGCGGCATGACAGCATGCGCTTGCGCGAGGTACCGCCGCCGTGCATGACCTTCATCGAGCCGTCTTCTTCCTTGTCCCACACCACACCCAGGTCTTCCAGCCACTTGACCACTCCGGGACCGTCCTCGGTAAGCGCCCTGACCAGCTCCGGCTTGTTCTCGAAATGGCCGCCGCCGATGGCATCCAGATAGTGCCGGGTCGGCGAGTCGGTGCGTGACACGGCGGCTTGCATGCCGCCCTGTGACATCATGCTGTTGGAATCGCCCATGCGCAGCTTGGTGGCGATTATCGAGCGCATTCCGTGTTCCTTCATGGCAACCAGGGCAGCATTGCAGCCTGCGCCGCCGCCGCCGATGATCAGGAGGTCAGTCTCGAAATCCGGGCTGTCAAGATTCACCTGATCGCTGCGCAGCCAGGAATGGGACTCCAGCAGGTCGGCCACCTCGGTGGTCAACGACTCGTCCCGATTGGGGCCGACGCGCACCGTACGGCGGGCACTGGGCTCGAAATCGGGGTGGAAGCCCTCCAGCACGGCACGACGCTCCTCCGCGTTCATGGGCGGGTAGACGGGGTCCGGCTTCCGGGCCAGTTCCAAACGTCTGGGGCGAGTTTGAGCCACTTTGCGGAGCGACTCCGCCATATACTCTGGATACATCTTGAATCCTCTCTAATTCCGTGTGCTGGTTATTCCGAATCGCGGGCGTAGTAACGTTTCGACAAGGCCTCGCGGCTCATCGCCATCAATTCGGCATATTCATCATCATAGGCACCCTCCTCCACGGCCTTGACCCGCACCGCCAGTTCCGGGCTGTCCTTGCGCAGATAGCGGCCATACAAACGCTTCGCCATGATAGCCATCAGGGGTTGCGTGATCTCGGCGGGGCAACGCAGCATGCACAGCCCGCAGACAACACAGTCGAAGGACAGGTCCATCACTGTCGCAATGTCACCCCGTTTGGCGGCCTGGACGTAATCCATGACCTGAAGCCCCTGCGGACAAGACCTGGTGCAGGTATTGCAGGCGACGCAACGGAAAACCGACGGGTACATCTGCTCGATGGCGCTGACGTTGGGCTTGAGTTCCTCGATGTCGTAGATCGCCTTTTCGCCCGGAACGTAGGGTATCTGGGTCAGCGACATGCCCTCCTCGACCAGAGTCATGCAGGCGAGGCCGGTGCGTATCTTGTAGTCGCCGGGCAGGCGGTAGATGGTGGCGCAGGCGCCGCAATAGCCCTCGCGGCAACCGGCGCCGCGGATGATCTGGTGCCCGGCATATTCGATGGCGCCCATGATGGTTGCATCGGCCGGCACCTCATAGGCCTTGCCCATGATAGAAATCGTAATCAGGTTTTGCTTCGCTGCGTCGCGCTTCTTGTCAGCCGGTGAAGTCGGTTGACTGTTTGTTGCTGCTGCCGGCATGCTCGCCATAATAAGTACCTTAATATCTTGTTCCCACACCGGAATCCTCAGCCGCACTGCGACAGGAGCCAAATATCTTGAGTGAGGTGAGTCAGACGACTCCATCGCTCGTTTTTTCTGTGAACGGCGGATTATAAAGAAGTTCAAAATATTGACAAGAGGATTAAAAAAATCGGGTAAAAATTAATGTTAATCCCGAGTATTAAGGTCCGCTTTTCCCCCGCTGGTAATATAAATCACCGTCAGAAATAAGTGCAACCAGCACAGACATTTAGACGCGGTTACCGCGAAGTGATGGGCGTATTTCTGAAGCGCATCGAAGCGCGCAAACGGAGAGCATTACCTGATGAGCGCAACCAGGAAATAAAAAAATATTGCAGCAAAGGGTGAGTGGAGCAGTGGAATCGGAGCGCCACCGCGTTAGCGGTTTAGTTCAACGCAATTTAGGCGACATAGAGCTCGCCAAGTTCTGCAATATATCGGGCATCGTCAATCCCCCGTTTCCGCCACGCGCAATATCTTGCAGATTGTTTCCAGCGAAAAACCACGCGATTGCGGAAAAATGTATCAATGATTGCTCACCCAATTTTCGACGCATAAACCGGGATAACCGACAAAGTCAGCTTCGTTATTAGTTACGAGCACCACATCGAGCACAACTGCATGAGCCGCGATCAGCTTGTCCAGCGCGTCACGCTTCCTGTCCCGGGTAGCTAAACGGATTGGGCCATAAGCCCCTGCCGCTTTCAGGTCAAAGGGAGCGACAGCGATGTCTTCCAGCAGGGCAGCGAGCGCTTTCCGGTTCCGAGATGCTTTGTTGCCGGAGCAGGCCACACCGTATTCCAACTCAGCCAGTGTAATGGCGGAAATCACTACCTCGCCAACGTAGCACTGGGCAAATCGCGCAGCGACTTCCGGCGGATGGTGCTTCATCAGGTAGATGCACATGTTGGTGTCCAACATGTACTTGGGTGTCATAGCACATCCCGCTTGGATTCTTGATTATCACCGCGCCCATCCGCCATGAAATCCGCAGAGAAGGCCGCAAATTTTGGCAATAGCTGATCCAGGCTGCGGCATGCCGGGCGTATCCGTATCTCGTCACCGATACGTTCTATTTCAACGTCCAGATCGCTACGTGCGTAAGCAAACTCCGCGGGGATGCGGACTGCCTGTGAATTGCCGTTTTTGAATATCTTCGTCATGGCCATAATGCGCCTCCTATGTGTGTACGCGTACATCCTAACGACATTACACCCCAAAGTAAATAGCTAATCAAACGGCCATCGCCATCGGCGCTGGCCGCTATTCAATGTCAGACTCACTACGCAACACTTGAAAAATCACGTCAAACCCAAAGCCACGCGATTGCAGGAAACGCATCTGCCTGGCTTTTTCCCTGGCATCTTGCGGCAGCGTACCGAATTTTTTTTGCCATACTTCGCGCACTGCTTCCAGTTCGCTTTCTTTTAAAGCGGGCAACGCAGCGCTGATCAACTCCTCGGCGATACCTCTTTGCCGCAACTCATGCGTGATGCGTTGCGTGCCGAAACGGCTGCGTTTGGCGTGTACCAATTGCGTGGCGGCGCGTGCATCTGACAACCAGCCGCGCGCGGTCAGATCGTCCAATAGCGCATCCAGATTTACCGGAGACACCTGCTCGAAATCTTCGTCGGCTTGCACATGCGGCAACAACTTGCCGCGCAACTCGGCGCGACTGTATTCGCGCCGTGCCAGGTATTGCAGGGCGCGCGCGCGTAAACTTGGCTCAGGCTTTTTCCTCACCCGTGCACCCGGCCATAACCAACCGCTTGGTTGCCGTTAACCAGCGACTTGCAACTTGTTGCCTAGTCGATTGGCTATGCAAAGCTGTTTGGCTACCTAGCGGAATGGCTATAACCAGCCGCTTGCCCAGCACTTTGGGGCTCAGCGGAATGGCTATAACCAATGGCTTGCTGCGGCTTTTGCAGCTTAGCCAGATGGCTAGAAGTTTCATCAGTAGCCTTATCAGTGGTTCCATCAAAAGTTATTCGGAGGCTTTCACGCCCGCTTTTGCGCTTGCCCTGTCGGCGGCTTTCGCAGTGGTTTTTACAACGGGTTCGAGCAGCGCCACGCCGACTGCTTCACGCACCTTGTTTTCGATCTCCCGTGCGACTTCCGGATGCTCGCGCAAATACTCGCGTGCGTTGTCCTTGCCCTGGCCGATCTTTTCGCCCTTGTAGGCGTACCAGGCACCGGCTTTTTCCACCAGTTTGTGCTGCACGCCGAGGTCGATGATCTCGCCTTCGCGCGAGATGCCTTCGCCGTACAAAATATCGAATAACGCTTCGCGGAACGGCGGGGCGACCTTGTTCTTCACCACCTTGACGCGCGTCTCGTTGCCGATCACTTCGTCGCCCTTCTTGATCGCACCGATGCGGCGAATGTCGAGGCGCACCGAGGCGTAGAACTTGAGCGCGTTGCCGCCGGTGGTGGTTTCCGGGTTGCCGAACATCACGCCGATCTTCATGCGGATCTGGTTGATGAAAATCACCAGTGTGTTGGAACGATTGATGTTGCCGGTCAATTTACGCAGCGCCTGCGACATCAGGCGCGCGTGCAAGCCCATTTGCGCATCGCCCATCTCGCCTTCGATCTCTGCCTTGGGGGTCAGCGCGGCAACCGAATCGATCACCACCACATCCACCGAAGCGGAACGCACCAGCATGTCGGTGATTTCCAGCGCCTGTTCGCCGTTGTCCGGCTGCGAAATCAGCAGGTCTTCCACCTTCACGCCGAGCTTCTGTGCGTATAGCGGATCAAGCGCATGTTCCGCGTCGATAAATGCCGCCGTGCCGCCCAGCTTCTGCATTTCGGCGATGACCTGCAAAGCCAGCGTAGTCTTGCCGGATGATTCCGGGCCGTAGATTTCCACCACGCGTCCACGCGGCAAGCCGCCCACACCCAGCGCAATATCCAACCCCAACGATCCGGTGGACACGACTTGTATGTCGCGCGCCACGTCATGTTCGCCGAGGCGCATGATGGAGCCTTTGCCGAACTGTTTCTCAATCTGGCTCAGCGCCGCCGCGAGTGCCTTGGTTTTGTTGTCATCCATTTCGATCCCCTTTCAATAGTGATGCAGGATTGTGGCATATCAATTCGCACTTGTACAGAACGTTCGTTCTTTTTGTTGTTTTTAGGCCGTTTCGGTCAATTGGTTCAGCAAGTCCACCACTCCCTGCAATGCGATATGCACCGACTGGGCGCGCACTTCGGCGCGGTTTCCGTTAATCTGGTGCCGCCGCGCATGGGCCGCGCC
Organism: Nitrosomonadales bacterium; assembly: GCA_016218445.1. Classification (GTDB taxonomy): domain Bacteria; phylum Pseudomonadota; class Gammaproteobacteria; order Burkholderiales; family Gallionellaceae; genus CAITJF01. Next base: position 6,883 of record JACREC010000073.1, on the reverse strand, counting down.
GTGTTTGATACCCCACGCAAACCATACCGTACCTACCGGCTTGTCCGCTGTGCCGCCATCCGGCCCGGCGATGCCGCTCACCGCCAGTGCAACCTGTGCGGTACTGTGTTGCAATGCGCCCGCCACCATCTCGCGCACCGTCGCCTCAGACACCGCGCCGTGTTGATTGAGTGTCGCTTCACTCACCCCCAGCATCTGTTGTTTGGCTTGGTTGGAATAAGCAATAAAGCCGCGCTCAAACCATGTTGAGCTGCCCGCCACATCGGTAATGGCATGCGCCACACCGCCGCCGGTGCAGGACTCCGCCGTCGCCAGCTTGAGACCGTGCGCTTTGAGTGCGCCACCGACTTGTGCGGCGAGGATGTCCATTTTTTGAACCCCCTTTAGCCACAGAGAACACAGAGTTCACAGAGGAAAGCAACCCCATAAACCCATCGTCGTTCTCTGTGTGCTCTGTGACCTCTGTGGCTCGAATTGTTTTCCCGTTCCATGTTAGTTACCCAAGCCACGCGCCAGATCAGCTTGGATGTCGCTCACCGCTTCCAGCCCCATGGCAATGCGCAGCAGGCCTTCGGTAATGCCCGCTGCCGCGCGCGCTTCCGGCGTGATGCGCACATGCGTGGTGGTGGCCGGATGGGTAAGCGTGGTCTTGGTGTCGCCCAGGTTGGCGGTAATGGAAACCAGTTGTGTGCTGTCAACCACACGCCATGCCGCTTCCCTGCCACCCTTCACTTCGAACGACACGATGCCGCCGCCGGTCTTTTGTTGCTGCATCGCCAACTGGTGCTGCGGATGCGACGCCAGGCCGGGGTAATACACGCGCGCCACATTCGGCTGCGCTTCCAGCCAGCGCGCTAGTTGCAGCGCATTGGCGCTGTGAGCGTCCATGCGGATTTTCAACGTTTCCAGACCTTTCAGGAATATCCATGCGTTGAACGCGCTCATGGTCGGGCCAGCCGTGCGCAGAAACTGGTACACGCCTTCCATATTCTTCTTGCTGCCCAGCACCGCACCGCCCAGCACCCGCCCCTGCCCATCAAGGTACTTGGTGGCCGAGTGGATCACGATGTCCGCGCCCAGTTCCAGCGGGCGTTGCAGGATGGGCGTGCAGAAGCAGTTGTCCACCGCCAGCAATGCGCCGCACTTCTTCGCCACCGCTGCAATCGCCGCGATGTCGGACACTTCGGTCAGCGGATTGGACGGTGTTTCCAGAAAGAATAATTTCGTTTGCGGGCGCACGGCAGCGCTCCATTCGCTGACATCGGTGGCGGAAACGAACGTCGTTTCCACGCCGAATTTTTTCAGGATGCCGCCGAACAGGTTCACCGTCGCGCCGAAAATACTGCGCGAGGCAACGATGTGGTCGCCGCTCTTCAGCAAGCCCATGCAACAGGCCAGTATCGCCGACATGCCGGATGCAGTCGCCACGCACTGTTCCGCACCTTCCATGGCAGCCAGGCGCTCCTCGAACATGGTGACGGTGGGGTTGGTGAAGCGCGAGTAGATGTTGCCCGGCTCTTCGCCGATGAAGCGCGCGGCGGCTTGTGCGGCATTGTCGAACACGAAGCTGGAAGTGAGAAACATCGCCTCGCTGTGCTCGGTGAACTGGCTGCGCACCGTGCCTGCATGCACGGCAAGTGTTTCCGGTTGGTAGGATGGTTCCGACATGCATTGCCCCTTAACGGTCATGGTGTCAGCACCACGCCGGATGATTAACGTCGCTGACACCTTGTCCGTTCCCCCTCTCCATCTCTCCCCCACAAGTGGGAGAGAGTGATGAGGAGTCGCTACGCGACGCTTACGATAATGTAAAAAACCCGGATAGCTTGCGCTAAACCGGGTTTCCCGCGCTTTAGCTGTATTTATTACGCGCCCGCAAGCTGTTCCTCAAATCGGCGCAGGTTGCAAGTTATCATCTGCCTTCCGATATTGTCAACCTTCGCCGGTCGCCAGGTCGAGATCGAGCTGGTTGACATCATGGCTCTTGTTGGCATTTCCATTTTCGCGCGCCGTCTCGATCTCATCAAGATACTCGGGCGTGATGTCGCCGGTGATGTAGTCGCCGTCGAAGCATGATGCCTCAAAATACTGTATGGCCGGATTGGCCTTGCTTACCGCCGCCTTGAGGCTGTCCAGGTCTTGATAGACCAGCCTGTCCGCACCGATTTCGCGGCAGATTTCCTCATCGCTGCGCCCGGTGGCGATCAGCTCGCGGCGCGACGGCATGTCAATGCCGTACACATTGGGAAAGCGTACCGGCGGCGCGGCGGAGGCGAAATACACCTTGCGCGCCCCGGCATCGCGCGCCATCTGCACGATCTCGCGGCTGGTGGTGCCGCGCACGATGGAGTCATCCACCAGCAGCACGTTCTTGTTTTTGAATTCCATGCCGATTGCATTCAGTTTCTGCCGCACCGATTTCTTGCGCATCTCCTGCCCCGGCATAATGAAGGTGCGGCCGATGTAGCGGTTTTTCACGAAGCCCTCGCGGAACGGGATGCCAAGGCGGTTGGCAAGCTGCAAGGCGCTGGGGCGGCTGGAATCCGGAATGGGAATGACCACGTCAATATCCGCCTGCGGCCAGATGCGCGCAATCTTGTCAGCCAGGTTTTCGCCCATATTCAGGCGCGTTTCATACACCGAAATACCGTCAATCACCGAATCGGGGCGCGCCAGATAGACATACTCGAAAATGCAAGGGTTGAGCGTGGGATTCTTCGCACACTGCTGGCTGTGAAAGTTGCCGTCGAAGTCAATGAACACCGCCTCACCCGGTGCGATGTCGCGCAGCAGCTTGAAGCCCAGCGTATCCAGCGCCACGCTTTCCGACGCCACCAGATATTCCGTGCCTTGTTCGGTTTGATGGCTGCCCACTACCAGCGGGCGGATGCCATAACTGTCGCGGAACGCCAGCAGGCCATAACCAGCAATCATCGCCACCACTGCGTAAGCGCCATGGCAGCGGCGGTGCACGCCGGATACGGCGGCAAAAATGGTCTGGACGTCGAGGCGATATTTTTTGGCCTTTTCCTGCAATTCGTGCGCCAAGACGTTGAGCAGCACTTCCGAGTCGGAATTGGTGTTCACATGGCGCCGGTCTTCCAGAAATAGTTCTTCCTGCAACTGCCTGGTGTTGGTCAGGTTGCCGTTATGGCCAAGCACGATGCCGAACGGAGAATTGACATAGAACGGCTGCGCCTCGTTATGGTCGATGGCGGAACCGGCGGTGGGGTAGCGCACATGCGCGATGCCCGCATTGCCCTGCAACGCGCGCATGTTGCGGGTGCGGAACACGTCGCGCACCAGCCCATTGCCCTTGTGCATATGGAAGGTGTTGCCATCCAGGGTCGCAATGCCCGCCGCATCCTGCCCGCGGTGCTGCAGCACCAGCAAGCCGTCATACAAAATCTGGTTGGCCGGTGAATGCGCAACGACGCCTAGAATGCCACACATGATTTAGTCCCGGTATTCAATCTTGAATTCAATAATGCACGCGTTGCGCCACACTCTCCGGCAACCAGCCTTTGGCCGCCAGCGCAACATTTTCCAACGGTTTGCTCATCGCTGCATTGCGCCAGGATGGTTCCTTCGGCAAGCCGGTCAGCCCTGCCAGCAACACCAGCGCCAATACCACCAGCACACCGCGCAACATGCCGAACAGCGCACCGAGCAAGCCATCCAGCCAGCCTAGTCCAACCCACTTGACCAGTTTCGACAGCAGCCATGCCACGATGCCGCCGACAATCAAGATGCTGATGAACAGTGCGGTAAAGGCCACGGCAGTTCTGGCGGCTTCCGCACCCAGCGCGGCAGGTATGTAAGGCGCGGCTTTGGCGGCAAACAGGCGCGCCACCACCCACGCGACCACCCAGCCAAGCAGCGCCAATACTTCATACACCAGACCGCGCCACCATCCAAGCAATATCGACAATGCAACAATCGCGATGACGGTGTAATCAAACCAGGTCATTATTGCTCCGGTATGACTACCGGATGCAGTCCCTGCGCCTCAAGCTTGCGGATCACCTTGTCCGCAGCTTCGCGCGTGGCATAAGGCCCGGCGCGTACACGAGTCTTGTCACCCGCCTTTTCGGTATAAACCTTAAAGCCCTCCTTGCTCAATTTTTTCTGCAAGTAATGCGCGGATTCGGTCTTGGTAAATGCGCCGATCTGCACCACAAAACTTTGCTGCGGCTCAGCCTGTGCTTGTTCAGCAGGCTTGCTTTCTGATGCTTTCGATGCAGCAACCACTTGCGATGCAGCGATGGCTGTATCGGCAATTACGGGAGCGGGAGCAGGGGTGGCAGCGGGAAGCGCAGCGGCAGGCGCGCTCGCGGACGGCAAACCAATTCTGGGCGCGAACTCGCCGACCTTGTCTTTATCGGGAATGCGCAACTCGATGTCCCGCCCCACCGGTCTGGGTTCGCTATCCAGCAGCATGGGCAGCAACACCACGATGGCGATGGTGAGCGCCACAGCGCCGATCAATCTGCGTCTTGCCTTCCGCTTCAGGCTGGCCTCGTCATCCGTCAACTGTTTTGCCATCGCGTGTTCCCGCAAAAATCAACCGTAGCGTAAGCCGCGCGCGCGCATCACTTCCGCTACCGTATAGAATGAACCAAAGGCCGCAATTCTATCATTTTCGGTGGCCTCATTGCAGGCATGCTGCAAGGCATCCGTTGCCGTGGCAAATGTCAGTATTGCCCCCTTCACCTCTTCGGCATGCAGCACCTGGGCCAGCTCAGCGGCGGTTGCCCCGCGCGGCGCGCTGATGCCCGCCACCAGCCACACATCCACCTGATCCTTGAGCGCGCGCGCCACCCCGGCCATATCCTTGTCCTTGAGCATGGCGAACACCGCGTAAGTGCGCGGACAGGGCGGCAAACTGGCCAGGTTCTGCGCCAGCGAGCGCGCCGCGTGGGGATTGTGCGCCACATCCAGAATCAGCATCGGCATCGGCTTGCCCGGCACCACCTGGAAACGCCCCGGTAGTGCAATTTCGACCAGCCCGCGCCGCACCGCTTCCATGCCCACCGGCAATTTTTCCCTGAGCGCATCCAGCGCCGCCAGCGCCGCGCTGGCGTTGTGCAACTGGAATGCCCCGCGCAGGGCGGGATAGGGCATGGAATTGCGCGCACCGACTGCGCTGCGGTAGTCCCACTGCCCTTGGTGTGTCGTAAAACCAAACTCCCGCCCGATCCGCCAGAGTTGCGCGCCAATTTTCTCAGCATGATCTGTAATCGCCTGTGGCACATCCGCATCGGCACAAATCGCCACCCTGCCCGCGCGAAAAATTCCCGCCTTTTCATAGGCGATTTTTTCGCGCGTGTCACCCAGATAATCGGTGTGGTCTATGTCCACATTGGTGACCACCGCACAATCGTTGTCGAACACGTTCACCGCATCCAGCCTGCCGCCCAGCCCCACCTCGAGGATCGCGACCTCCACCTTGTGCTCGATGAAGCACTGCATCGCCGCCAGCGTGCCGAACTCGACATAGGTCCAGAGTACTTCAACAGACTCCGCCGACAGTTCCTTCCCCCTTGCAGGGGGAAGGTTAGGATGGGGGTAGGCACGGTGGGGATGCTGCGCTTCTACCCCCTCCCTAGCCCCCCCCCTGCAAGGGGGAGGGGACTCTAGCTTGAAATCTGTCAATTGTTGTCTGCGCGCCCGCTCGATTTTCTCAAATGCCGCGCACAACTCAGCATCACTTGCCTGCTTTTTTGCGATGCGCACACGCTCGTTGTAATCCAGCAGATGCGGCGAGGTGTAGCAGCCGACGCGGTATCCGGCGGCGTGCAACATGCTTTCCAGCATCGCGCACACCGAACCTTTGCCGTTGGTGCCGCCAACCACGATGATGGGGAAACCAGGCCGGAGGTTCAGCCGCTGCTTGAGTTGCGCCACCCGCTCCAGGCCGAGCGCGATGGTCTTGGGGTGCAGGGATTCGAGATAGGAAAGCCAGTCGGCCAAGGTAGATGGCATTTATCGTAGGGGCGTACGGCAATACGCCCTTTCACTATTTATCAAGGGTGGCAAAGCGTAGCGCCTTCCGCTGATTGTCAAAAAACAGGAGGCTTAAGCTCACCTGCCTTGAGTAGCTCAAGATGATGAAGCCGATCTTTGAATTCTTCTTCGTTAAGCAAGCCATCTCTAAAAAGGCGGCGCAGAAAATCTTCTGCAGACGTTGCGCCTTTCTTATTGTTTGCTTCGCGGGAGGCTGCTACCAAGTTACGATAACTGTTGTTCCCAGTAGGGCGTGAAACTACATGCTCAACAACAAAGTTGCTTTCATCCAATTTTTTAAGCGTGTAGAAACAACGGTAATTTTCGCGCTTGAGAAGCAATATCCGATTTTCCGGCACGTTAAAAAAGTCTATTGCCTCTAAGTCGGTTTCAACTACAGCAGGTGCAGATGGAATCACTCCGGTAATTTCAGAGGGAAGGCGCAACCGTAGCAACTGCCCAGTGTGAGTTGTGCGCACAATTTCCAGACAGCCCTTCTCTTGAAGAGATGAGAGCTTTGTGTAAGCCGTAACATCTGCCATTGGAATGCCTTTTGCGCCAGTGCCGCATGCCATACGAACACGAGCGGATCTAAAGGCAACCGTCACCTCATCCAACCCTAGCAAACGGCTATGCCGAAAGATGTACAAATAGATCGCCTGCTCGTATACATCTAGCTTTGGAGCCAAATAATCTTGAAATTGTATGAAAAATTCGCGAATATCCATGAAGGACTATCACTAGTGTCCGGTTAAAAATGACCCAATGACTCTGAAATCCTTATTTGATGCCGCATTCGGAGATTCTTATAGTGTCTCCGACTTGAACGGCGTACACGCCTTCGTGCAGTCTGGCAGCTTTCCTGCTGCTGGAGATT
>JACREC010000066.1 GCA_016218445.1 Nitrosomonadales bacterium | reverse complement strand
GGCGCGTCTCCGGCGCATCGGGTATCCAGCCCAGCGCATGCGGCCCGATCAGGATGCCGACGATGAGATAGCCCAGCATCGCCGGCAGGCGCAGGATGCGGCACAGCACCACCACGCCCACGGCGACGGCGAGCAGGATCAGAAGGAGATGCAGCGAGTTAGTCATGCGTTATCCTAAAAACCGCAATTCAAGCCACAGAGAACACAGAGATGAAGCGAGCGCCACATATTTTTCCGGTTCACCCGGGTGCCCGGCCAAAAGTTTTTCGGCTGATGGGTGAAGCCAACATTTACGGCAACCAATAGTTTCCCCTCTGTGAACTCTGTGTTCTCTGTGGCTAATTGATTTTTTCAGGTTTATTTTAATCAGTAAACCTTCCATGGCCGGATAATGCCCTAAGTAGCGCACTCTTTCAAAATTTCACGGCACCGGAGCTCACTGCTATAATCCCGCGCCATGAACCAAGCCCTCTCTGCCGCCCCTCGCGCGCTCGATCTGGCACGCGAGGTATTGAGCATCGAATCCGCCGCCGTACTGGCGCTTGCGCAGCGCATTGACGAAACTTTCCTGCGTGCGCTCAACATCATCCTGTCCTGCGAAGGACGGGTGATCGTCAGCGGCATGGGCAAATCCGGCCATATCGCGCGCAAGATCGCCTCCACCCTGTCCAGCACCGGCACACCGGCGTATTTCGTGCACCCTGCCGAGGCCAGCCACGGCGATCTCGGCATGATCACCGCCGGGGATGTGTTTATCGCGCTGTCGTATTCCGGCGAAAGCGAGGAACTGCTCACCATCGTGCCGGTCATCAAACGCCAGGGCGCGCGGCTGATCAGCCTGACCGGCAATCCGCAATCCAGCCTGGCGCTGGCGGCAGATGCGCACCTCAACACCGCCGTGGACAAAGAGGCTTGCCCGATGGGGCTGGCTCCCACTGCCAGCACCACGGCTGCGCTGGCCATGGGTGACGCGCTCGCCGTGGCGTTGCTGGATGCGAAAGGGTTCGGCGAGGAAGATTTCGCCCGCTCGCATCCCGGCGGCAACCTGGGCCGCCGCCTGCTCACTCATGTGCGCGACATCATGCACACCGGTGAAGGAATTCCCGCCATCAGGCACGATGCCCTGCTCTCCGATGCAGTGCTGGAGATCTCGCGCAAGCGCCTGGGCATGACCGCCATCGTGGATGATGCGCAGCGCGTGCTGGGCATTTATACCGATGGCGACTTGCGCCGCACGCTGGAAAAGCGGCTCGATTTCAACACCACCCCGATCAATACCGTCATGTCGCGCAATCCGCGCACCATAGCCCCGGACGCGCTGGCGGCAGAAGTGGCGCAGATAATGGAACGGCACAACATCAACCAGATGCTGGTGGTGGATGCCGGCAACAAACTGGTCGGCGCGCTGAACGTGCATGATTTGCTGCGCGCGAAAGTGATTTGATGCTGCCGGCCCAGGCCCAATCCGTCCGCCTGATCGCCTTCGACGTGGATGGCGTCATGACCGACGGCGGGCTTTATTTGTCCGACTCCGGGGAAGAATTCAAGCGCTTCAACTCGCTGGATGGGCAAGGCCTGAAAATGCTCAAGGCATCCGGTGTGGAACTGGCTTTCATCTCCGGACGAACTTCGCGTTGCGTCGAACTGCGCGCGCACAACCTGGGCATCACCCACTTGTATCAGGGTGTAAACGACAAGCTGGATACCATGCAGAAACTGCTGGCCCGGCTCCAGCTGCCGCCTGCCGCCGCTGCCTTCATGGGCGATGATGTGGTGGACCTGCCGGTGATGCGCCATGCGGGGCTGTCCATCAGCGTGCCGGATGCGCCGCAGGTGGTGCGCGACCGCGCCCATTACGTCACCATGCGCAGCGGGGGACACGGCGCAGTGCGTGAAGTGTGCGAACTATTGATGTCGGCGCAGGGCACGCTCGCTTCACAATTGGCGCCCTATTTAAAATGACAACCCCACTGCAACGGCTGCGCGAGTGGTCGGCCCTGTTGCCGCTGCTGTTGCTGCTGGCGGCAACTTATTGGCTGAACCAGCAGGTGCAACCCATGCCGCCCAAGCCCGACAGCAGCAAGCGCCACGATGCGGATTTCATCATCAGCAAATTTTCCGCCACCGCACTGAATGAGCAGGGTGTGCCGCGCTTCCTCATGTCCGCACAGAAAATGGTGCATTATCCCGACGATGACAGCACCCGCCTGGACGAGCCGCAATTAAGCAGCTTTAATGCGGGGCGGCCGCCTGTTTATACGTCTGCCAGGCAGGGCGAAGTGTCGAGCAAAGGCGAGGAGGTGTTCCTGCGCGACGAGGTGAAACTCGTGCGTGCCGCCAGCGCCACGCAAAGCGAGATGACGTTCACCACCACTTACCTGCATGTCATTCCGGACCGCGACCTGGCGGACACCGACCGCCCCATTACCATGGTGGACGCATACAACACCGTGCATGCGGTGGGGATGCAATTCGACAACAAGGCGCGCGTAGTTAAACTGCTCTCACACGTTAGAAGCCAACATGCCCCCGCAAGACATTAAAAAATCGCCGGTTAAATACGCCACCCTGCTTTGCATAGCCCTGGCCTGCCACGCCCCGGCCAGTTACGCCGAGCGCGCCGACCGTGACAAGCCCATGCATCTGGAAGCCGACCGGGTCAATATTGACGATGCCAGGCAGATCAGCACATTCGAAGGCAACGTGCAAATCACCCAGGGCACGCTGACCATCCGCGGCGACAGGATTGTCGTAACGCAGGACAAGGATGGCTTCGCGCACGGAACGGCAACCGGGCAACTCGCCAGTTTCCGTCAAAAACGCGAAGGTTTGGACGAATATGTGGAAGGCTATGGAGAGCGTATTGAATATGACGCCAAAAATGAAACCTCGGACTTGTTTGGCCATGCGCACATGAAACGGGAGCAGGATGAAGTGCGCGGCGAGCACATTACCTACAACTCCAGAACGGAAATTTTCCAGGTGCACGGTGCGTCCGGCAAACCTGCTGAAGCGCAGGACAAAGGGCGGGTGCACGCCATCATCCAGCCCAAAAACAGGAACGCCGTAACCGGCCCGGCAGCGGAACCGCTGCCGATACAACCGGCAGACACGCTGACACGGCCTGACGATCAAGGCAACTCGCCACCCTAAATGATGAAACATCGAATGGCTATGATCGTTTCCCCCCATCCCAACCTTCCCCCGCCTGCGTGTGTTGTTGGGGCTTCAGCCCCTTACAACCACGGCGGTGCAAACTCCGTCCAGTCTTCGACTGGAAACGGATTTGCCTACCCTTGTGGTGTACCCCTTGCGGGTGCAGCGGGAGAGGGGGGTAATGGCTCGCTACGCGAGTCTCACTTTAGATGCTACCAATGAGCGAATTGCGCGCCGTCTCACTGAAGAAACGCTACCGCTCCCGCACCGTGGTGCATGATGTTTCCCTGTCGCTGCAAAGCGGCGAGGTGGTCGGGTTGCTGGGCCCCAACGGCGCAGGCAAAACCACCTGCTTCTACATGATAGTCGGACTGGTAGCCACAGACGGCGGCGACATTTCCATTGACCAGAAGAATATCACCCACCTGCCGATACACCGCCGCGCGCGTCTGGGTCTGGGCTATTTGCCGCAGGAAGCTTCCATCTTCCGCCGCCTTACCGTGGCGCAGAACATCCAGGCCGTGCTGGAACTGCAAGGCTGCCCGGAGGATGAACTCGTGGCACGGCAGGATGAATTGCTGGAAGACCTGCACATCAGCCATATCCGCGACAATCCTGCCATCAGCCTGTCCGGGGGCGAACGGCGGCGCGTCGAGATCGCGCGCGCACTGGCCACCGATCCGCGTTTCATCCTGCTGGACGAGCCGTTCGCCGGGGTGGACCCGATTGCCGTGCTGGATATCCAGAAGATCATCCGCTTTCTCAAGGAACGCAACATCGGCGTGCTGATCACCGACCACAACGTGCGCGAGACGCTGGGCATCTGCGACCGCGCCTACATCATCAACGCCGGCTCGGTAATGGCGGAGGGCAAGCCTGACGAAATCATTTATAATGAGGGCGTAAGGAAAGTATATCTTGGTGAGCACTTCAAACTATAGCGCCCCTCTATAAACAACCCACACCATGCGCCGTCCCCATCCGTAAACCGAGTAATGAAACAGGCACTACAACTCAGGCAATCCCAGCAACTGGCGCTTACCCCCCAGTTGCAGCAGGCCATCCGCCTGTTGCAATTCTCCACTTTGGAGGTCAACCAGGAAGTGGCGCGCCTGCTGGAAGAAAACCCCCTGCTCGAACGTGAGGACGACGACCCCACGCTGCCTTACGCGCACGGCGACGCTGCATCAGCCTCCACTTCCACCGCTACGGAAGATACCTCAACGAAAAACGAAGCGCCGCAACAGGCCGGGGAAGAATGGCCAAAGGATGAGTGGAACGAACCCTCGTTTTCTGCGGGAGGCACGTCTGATGACGAAGCGGACACCCATGCCGAAATAGTGGCGGACACTCCCAGCCTGCGCGAGCATCTCATCTGGCAACTCAACATGAGCCAGCTTGATGAGCGTGACAAAAGAATCATCGGGCTGTTGATTGATGCGCTGGACGAGAACGGCTACCTGGCGCAACCGCTGGAAGAAATCGCCGAGCTGCTGCCGCAACAACTCGATGTCACACTGGACGACCTGGAAACGGCGCTGACGCAATTGCAGAACCTGGACGAACCCGGCATCGGCGCGCGCGACCTGGGCGAATGCCTGGCCCTGCAACTCAAGGCGCTGCCGGAAGACACCCCGTGCCGCGACCTGGCGCTACGCATCGCAACGCAGCACCTCAGCCTGCTGGCGGCACGCGACTTCACCAGGCTCAAGAAAGCGCTGCATTGCGATGACGCCGCGCTGCGCACCGCACAAGCCCTGATCATCCAGCTCAAGCCCAAGCCCGGCGCGGAATTCGAACAGCGCACCGCAGATTATGTGGTGCCGGATGTGATAGTGGAACGCCACCAGGGAAACTGGCGTGCGCGGCTGAACGTGGAGGCCATGCCGCGCCTGCGCGTCAACCAGATGTATGCCAGCATCCTGCAACAGCGCGGCGAAAAAAATGCGCAACAGCTTTCCGGCCAGTTACAGGAAGCGCGCTGGTTCATCAAAAACCTGCAACAGCGCTTCGATACCATCCTGCGCGTTTCGCAGGCCATTGTTGACCGCCAGCGCCATTTCCTCGATTACGGCGAGATTGCCATGCGTCCGCTGGTGCTGCGTGAAATTGCCGATCAGCTCGAATTGCACGAATCCACCATTTCGCGCGTAACCACGCAGAAATTCATGCTCACCCCGCGCGGCATTTTCGAGCTCAAATATTTCTTCGGCAGCGGGGTCGCGACCGATACCGGCGGCACGTGTTCCTCCACGGCGATCCGTGCGCTCATCAAGCAGCTGGTCAGCCAGGAAAATGCGCAGCATCCCCTGAGCGACAGCAGCATGTCTGGAATCATGGCACAGCAGGGCATACTGGTTGCCAGGCGTACCGTGGCAAAATACCGGGAATTGCTGCATATCCTCCCGGCCAATCTTCGTAAATCACTCTAACCATAAGGAGCAAGCCATGAACCTCAACCTCAGCGGACACCATCTGGAAATCACCCCCGCCATCCGCGAGCATGTGCTAAGCAAACTCGGCAAAGTCAAACGCCATTTCGACCATGTGATTGACGTGGACGTCGTCCTTTCGGTGGAAAAACTGAAACAAAAGGCGGAAGCCAACGTCCACCTGAGCGGCAAGACGGTTTTTGTGGAATGTGATGACGCCAACCTGTATGTCGCCATCGACAACCTGATTGAGAAACTCGACCGCCAGATCCTCAAGCACAAGGAAAAACACGCCACGCGACGCCACGATGATTCCGGCAAGCATCCCGCAACAGAACAAGAGTGACAACGGTGCGGCTGGCCGTTGCCCCTTTTTTCCAGACATGGTTGAGACTATGAACCTGATCAGCAAAATCCTGCCCGCCGAAAACGTCATACTGGACGCCGATTCCTCCAGCAAGAAGCGGGTTTTCGAGCGGGTCGGGATATTGTTTGAAAACACCCGGCAAATCGCGCGCAGCCAGGTGTTCGACAGCCTGTTCGCGCGCGAAAAGCTCGGCTCCACCGGCCTCGGGCAAGGCGTGGCCATTCCGCACGGCCGTATCAAGGGCCTGCGCGACGCCGTTGCCGCCTTCGTCAAGACACAGGCGCCGATTCCCTTCGACGCGCCGGACGGGCAAGCGGTCAATCTCATTTTCGTGCTATTGGTGCCGGAACGCGCCACCGACCTGCACCTGCAACTGCTCGGCGAACTGGCGCAAATGTTCAGCGACAAATCTTTCCGCGAACAATTGCAAAACAGTAACGACCCGGCGGCCATCCACCAACTGTTTGCCAACTGGAAGGCCTAACCATGACCACCTTAGACGTAAGACGTAAGCCATAAGTTAAAACCGCGAAGCGACAACGCCAACTACCAACTTACGTCTTACGACTTCCAACTGCCCTTTCAGGATAACAAACATGGCTCAAGTCAACATCCGGCAACTCTTCGAGGACAAGCAGGAGCGACTGTCCTTGAGTTGGGTCGCCGGTGAGGGTGGCGCCGACAGGATTCTCGACAGCGAACTGGTCAATGCCTCAAACAAGGGATTGATCGGCCACCTCAACCTGGTCCATCCGAACTGGGTGCAGGTGTTGAGCAGCACCGAACTCGACTACCTGCACACACTGTCGCCCTCCGCCTTCAGTGAGGCGCTGGCACAACTTGAACGCAGCGGCACGCTATGCCTGATTGTGGCGTGCACCGAGGATATCCCGCAGGCGCTGACAGATTACGCCAATCGCACGCACACCCCGCTGTTCCGCTCCCCGCTGCCCAGCGTGCACCTGATGTGGCTGGTCCGCCACTACCTGGTCAAGGCACTGGCGGAATCCACCACGCGCCACGGCATATTTCTCGACGTGCTGGGTGTCGGTGTGCTGATCACCGGGGACAGCGGCGTAGGCAAAAGCGAGCTGGGACTGGAACTCATCACGCGCGGCAACGGCCTGGTGGCGGACGACGTTGTCGAACTGTACCGCATCTCCCCGGAAACGCTGGAAGGGCGCTGCCCGGAACTGTTGCGCAACTTCCTCGAAGTGCGCGGGCTGGGCGTACTCAACATCCGCACCATGTTCGGCGAGACAGCGGTGCGGCGCAAGAAAAACCTGAATCTGATCGTGCACCTGCAACGCCCGCCCGGCGGCGATATGTCAAAACTGGAGCGGCTGCCGATCAACGCGAGTTACCAGGAAATTCTCGGCGTGAAAATCAACACGGTCAGCATCCCGGTAATGACCGGGCGCAACCTTGCGGTGCTGACAGAAGCGGCGGCACGCACCTTCGTCATGCAACAGCGCGGCATCGACGGCACGCAGGAATTTCTCAGCCGCCACGAGCGGCACATGCGGGAACAATAGCTTGTTAAAGTCAGACTTAAGACGTAAGTTAACAATTAAAACCCGCGTAGCGGGCAACACCAACTATCAACTTACGTCTTACGTCTAGCCAGGATAATTCATGCAGCTATTTCTGATCAGCGGTCTATCCGGTTCCGGCAAGAGCGTCGCACTCCATGTGCTGGAGGACAGCGGCTACTATTGCGTGGACAACCTGCCCGCCGAACTGCTGCCCGCCCTCACGGATAACCTGCGCCAGGCCGGCTATGCACGCATCGCCGTCAGCATAGACGTGCGCAGCAGCGGCAGCGTGCAACAATTGCCGCACTACATCGGGCAACTCAAACAGCGCGGCGTGGATGTCCACCTGCTGTTCCTCGACGCGCAAACCGACACGCTGGTGAAACGCTTTTCCGAAACGCGCCGCCGCCACCCGCTGAGCGATGATCGCCTTACCCTGCCGGAATGCATCCAGCGCGAGCGCGGGTTGCTCGCCGATATCGCCGGCATCGGCCACCGCATTGACACCAGCGAACTCGGCGCCAATGCGCTGCGTGCCTGGGTCAAGGATTTCATCCGGGTTGACCGCGCGCGCCTCACCCTGCTGTTCCAGTCATTCGGCTACAAGAACGGCATCCCGCTCGACGCCGATTTTGTGTTCGACATACGCTGCCTGCCCAACCCGCATTACGATCCGGTGCTGCGCCCGTTCAGCGGACGCGATGCGGCGGTGATCGAATTCCTCGAACGCATCCCCAACGTGCAAAAAATGTACGATGACATACGCGGCTTTATTGAAAACTGGCTGCCCTGCTTCGTGGCCGACAACCGCAGCTATCTCACCATCGCCATCGGCTGCACCGGCGGGCAACACCGCTCGGTGTATCTGGCGGAAAAACTGGCGCGCCATTTCGAAGCGCAACAGCAAGTGCTGGTGCGCCACCGCGAGCTGACAACCTGATGAACCTGCGCCTGCCCATCGAACACATCAAGAGCGGCGACTGGCTCACGCTGTTGCTCGGCGCACTGCTCACCGCATCCCTCGCCGCCACCCTGTGGCAAGACGGGGCGGCGGACAAGGCCGTCATCCGCAGCGGCGGCAAGGTGTTCCGCGAGGTGCACCTGTCGCGCGACCAGCTCATCGCCGTGCCGGGGCCGCTCGGCATCAGCCAGATCGCCATCCATAACCGGCAGGCGCGCATCGCCGCCGACCCCAGCCCGCGCCAGTACTGCGTGCGCCAGGGATGGCTGAAGCAGGCGGGCGAAATCGCCATCTGCCTGCCCAACCAGGTGAGCGTCGAGCTAGGCGGCAGAAGAAAAAATTATGACAGCCTCAACTATTAAAATCAGGACTGAGGACTATGGTCTGAGGACTGAGCAAAAACTGAGTAACGGGTTTTACTCAGTCCTCAGTCCTGATAAAACTACTAGCCATTCGACTAGGCTGGCAACAAACGCCAGCCAAGTCGCTGGTTATTGCACCTCAGTCCTTGTGAAAACATGACAGCCTCAACCATCAAGCTCGCCACAACCAAAGAAGACCACCACATCGCGCGCATGGCGGCGCTGGCGCTCGGCCTGTCGGTGCTGGAAGCCGCCATCCCCTCGCCGTTGCCGGGAGTAAAGCCGGGGCTGGCCAACATCGTCACCCTCATCGTGCTGGCGCGCTACGGCTGGCGCACGGCGGCATGGGTGTCGCTGCTGCGCGTAGTGGCGGGCAGCCTGTTGCTGGGCAATTTCCTCGCGCCCGGGTTTTTCCTCAGCCTCAGCGGCGCGCTGTGCAGCCTCGCCATACTGGCCGCGAGCCAGCACCTGCCCACCCGCTGGTTCGGCCCCGTCACCCACAGCATCCTCGCCGCCGCCGCCCACATCGCCGGACAATTACTGCTGGTGTATTTCTGGCTCATCCCGCACACCGGATTGATCTACCTCGTGCCCATCTTCGCTACTGCGGCGCTGCTGTTCGGCACCGTGAACGGGCTGATCGCCGCATACTATCTGAGTGAGCCAGACACTAAGCTAGTAAAAGCTTAAATTCTGAAAACATATTAACCACGGAAAACACGGATGACACGGAAGAATCAAAACCAAAAAGCTTTGGGTCAGTGCGTGTGGGTTCACGCTTTTTCCGTGTCATCCGTGTTTTCCGTGGTTCCGGATTTTGACTTTTAGCATGAAGACCATCACTCTCGCATTAACGGGTGCTTCAGGATTGCCTTACGCCATGCGCCTGCTCGAATGCCTGCTGCAAAGCGGGCAGCGCGTACATCTGGTGTATACACAAGCTGCGCAGATCGTCGCCAAACAGGAACTGGATTTCGTGCTGCCCAATCGCGCGCAGGACGCGGAAAAAATGTTGGTTGAACGGTTGGGAAAATTCAGCGGCGAGTTGCACGTGTTCGGACGCGATGATTGGTACGCGCCGATGGCCTCCGGCTCCAACCCCGGCGACGCGATGGTGGTCTGCCCCTGCACCATGGGCACGCTGGGCAAGATCGCCAACGGCATCAGCGACGACCTGATCGCCCGCGCGGCGGATGTCATGCTCAAGGAAAAACGCCCGCTGATTCTGGTACCGCGCGAAACGCCGTTCTCCGCCATCCACTTGGAGAATATGCTCAAACTTTCACATGCAGGTGCGGTCATTCTTCCGCCTAACCCCGGCTTCTATCATCATCCACAGAGTGTGCAGGACATCGTGGATTTCGTGGTGGCGCGCATCCTCGATCATCTGGGGGTAGCGCATGAGTTGGTGAAGAGATGGGGAGAAAAACCGCCCTTGTGAGTGGCTGAATTTGCGAGGTGATTAAAAAAAGCGCGGATTCAACTACCAAGTGCAACACCCGTACAACAAGCCTGCATCATGACCTCGAAAGGTGTTTCCCAGTTTAGCGTTTTTCTGGGCCGATGATTTAGCCTGTCCATAATTCGATTGATATCCTGGCC
>JACREC010000069.1 GCA_016218445.1 Nitrosomonadales bacterium | reverse complement strand
TCTGTTCAACGATAAATTGCTCGATTACCTAGTCTGGTTCAACACCGAGCGCCCTCACTATGGCCTTGGGTTAAAATCTCCTTGTGAGTTCTTGCAAGAACATCATCAGTGCAATATGTATTGGCGGAAGACACCGCCTTGCCTCGCCCGAACTTCTTTGTTAAGGTCGCACCCATGCGTATGCAATCCTTGCTCCTGAAACTGCTGTTGGTATTCGCCCTGCTGTTCGCGCAGCTCGGCGGGCTGACGCATGGCATTACGCATGTGCTGACCGAGCAGTCGCAATCGGGTGATCAATCGCCGGCATACGATAAGCACTGCGACCTCTGCGATGCCTATGCGCAGATCAGCAGCGCCATCGGCAGCAGTATCGTCAGTTTTACGCAAAGCCAGAATATGGACGGCGTAGAACAAAACTACACTTATCCCTTCTTTTCCGTCGCGTCTGTCCCTTTCGCGGCGCGCGCTCCTCCTTACTCCGCATAAGCCCATTCAATTTCCCCGCCTTCAGTGTGCGAGGTTTTGTCATGCTTTTGAGGAGTAAATCATGTCCCGCTATTTTTATTGGTGTGTGGCGCTTGCCGTGCTACTGGCCAACCCGCTCAATGCGCTCGCCGCAACCGATGCCGATCTGCAAGCCATCCGCGAGCAGATTCAACAATTGAAGCAAAACTATGAGCAACGCATCACGCAGTTGGAACAGCGTTTGCAACAAGCCGAAGCAAACAGCCGGCAGGCGGAAAGCGTTGCGCCACAGGCTCAAACTGCCGCACAACAACCCACCCGCAGCGGTACCGGCGCAAGCAGCGAGAGCGGTTTTAACCCCGCCGTGTCGCTGATTCTGTCCGGCACATACGGGCAGTTCAAACAGGATACTGCGGTTGCCGCAACCGGCTTTGCGATGAGTGCCAACAACCCGGGCTATACGCAAGGCTTGTCGCTCAAGGAATCGGAGTTGGGCATCTCCGCCAATATCGATCCGCAGTTTCGCGGCGTAGCCACGTTCGCGCTGGCTCCGGCGGGCGGCATCAGCGTGGAGAATGCTTTTGTGCAAAGCAGCGTGCTGGGTAACGGCATCAACCTGAAAATGGGGCGCTTCTTCTCCGGCCTCGGCTACCTCAACGAGCAACACGCCCATGCCTGGGATTTCGTTGACCAGCCGCTGGTGTATCGCGTGCTGTGGGATAACCAGATCGGCGAAGACGGCTTGCAGCTGAAGTGGCTCGCACCGACCGATATGTTTGTCGAGGTCGGCGGCGAGTTGGGCCGCGGGCGCGGCTTTCCGGGAACGGATCGGCAGAACAAAAATGGCGCAGGTGCAGGTGTTCTGTTCGCGCACGTCGGCGACGACATCGGCATCGAACACAGCTGGCGCGCGGGGCTGTCGCTGCATGAGACCAGGCGCGTGAATGCTGTAAGCACCGGGGTGCCGGATTTGCTTAGTACGGCGGGCGGCGTGAGCAACCGCTTCAGCGGCGACAGCCGCACCGCCGGGCTGGATTTCGTGTGGAAATACGCGCCCAACGGCAACATCCGCGAGCGCTACCTCAAGCTGCAGGGTGAATATTTCCGCCGCAATGAAAGCGGCTTGCTGACTTATAACCTTGCCACTACCGACAGCTACGCCGTCACGCAAAGCGGCTGGTACCTGCAAAGTGTGTACCAGTTCATGCCGAACTGGCGCACCGGCTTGCGCTATGACCAACTCGATCCGGGCATTGCCAGCGTAGGTGCGTTGAATGCGGGCAACGTCATCGGCAACTACGCATTTAACCCTTCTCGCCTCACCTGGATGGTGGATTACAACCCAAGCGAATTTTCCCGCCTGCGCCTGCAACTGGCACGCGACAACTCGCGGCAAGGGTTGCCGGATAACCAGCTATTCCTGCAATACATCATGAGTCTGGGAGCGCACGGTGCACACCAGTATTGATATACAAATCCAAAAGGGGAAACCATGAAAACGAAACAACGTGTAGTTTCGGTGAAGGCTAATCCTCGCCTAAGCGAGGGTTATGCCGTAGCCAGAAAAATTCTCTACGCTTTTCTGTTGTTGCTCATCAGCGGCAACGTCCACGCCGCACTCAACGTATTCGCCTGCGAACCGGAATGGGCAGCCCTCACCCAACAACTTGCGGGCAATCAGGCCAGCATTTACACCGCCACCGGCGCGTTGCAAGACCCGCATCGCGTGGAAGCACGCCCCAGCCTGATCGCCAGGGCGCGCCGCGCACAACTGCTGGTGTGCACCGGTGCGGAACTGGAAATCGGCTGGATGCCGGTAGTGCTGCGCGAATCCGGCAACAGCGCCATTCAACCCGGCAGCAGCGGCAATTTTGAAGCTGCGCAATATGTGTCCAGGCTGGAAGTTCCGACGCGACTGGATCGCGCCGAGGGCGATGTGCATGCGTCGGGCAATCCGCACATTCAGACCGATGCGCGCAACTTCCTGCCGATTGCGGAAGCCCTCAGCAAACGCCTGATCCAGCTTGATCCGGCCAACACACAACTTTACCAACAGCAATACACCGCGTTCAATCAGCAGTGGCGTGTGGCTATCGCACGCTGGGAAAAACAGGCGGTTTCGTTAAAAGGCGTACCCGTCATCGTGCAGCACAAAGGATTCCCCTACCTGAATAACTGGCTGGGACTAAAACAAGTCGCCGAGCTGGAACCCAAGCCCGGCCTGGAACCCAGCGCGGCATATCTGGGCAGTGTGCTGAATGAATTACAACAACATCCTGCACGCATGGTATTGCGCGCAGCCTACCAGGATGGGCGACCATCGGAATGGATTGCACAACGTGCGCACGTCCCCGCAGTGATGTTGCCCTATACCGTGGGCGGCACACCGCAGGCAACCGATTTATTCACGCTGTTCGATGACACCATTCAACGTTTGCTGGAGGGGTTGAAATGAATACTATCGAACTCAACATCCTGCTGCCCGCGCTCGTCGCGGGCCTGCTGGTGCTGGCCACGCACATCCCGCTCGGCATGAAGGTATTGGAGCGCGGTGTGATTTTCGCCGATCTTGCCATCGCGCAAATTGCAGGGCTGGGTATCGTCATCGCCGCACTGCTGGATTTAACCGGGCAGCCGCTGCTGGTGCAGTTCATCGCCGCCGCCAGCGCGCTGTGCGGTGCGGCACTGCTCGCGCTGATCGAACATCACTTGTCCGAAGTCAAGGAAGCCTGCATCGGCATGGCCTTCGTGCTCGCCGCCAGCGGCGGCATCCTGCTGATGAGCCGCGACGTACACGCGGGCGAACATCTCAAGGATTTGCTGGTCGGGCAAATCCTCTGGGTAAGCACCTATCAATTGATCGCCACCGCTTTATTGACCGCCGTATTGCTCGCGCTGTGGCAATGGACCAAATTAAAAACCCGCAACCTGGGTTTCTACGCGCTGTTCGCATTGGCCGTCACCGCCTCGGTGCAATTGGTCGGCGTGTATCTGGTGTTCGCCAGCCTGATTGTTCCGGCACTCGCCACGTATCGCATCCGCCACCGCCGCGCGCACTATGCCTTTGCGGTTGGTGTTGCCGGTTATGCCATCGGCCTGCTGTTGTCCGCCCGGTTTGATTTACCGAGCGGCGCAACGGTGGTGTGGGCAATGGCGGTAACGGGGGCTCTTGCGGCAGGGTTGCTGAATCCACGAAAAGTCGGCTGATTTTCTTTACAATGTGCGCATTGATTTATACGCGCACCCAAAAATGACTGACCGTTACGCCGTCATCGGCAACCCCATCGCCCACAGCAAATCGCCGCTGATACATAAACTGTTCGGGCAACAGACCGGGCAGGACATCAGCTATGAAGCCGTTCTTGCGCCGCTGGATGGCTTTGCCGCGACGGTTGAACGGCTACGCAATGAGGGCTACAAAGGCTGCAACGTCACCGTACCGTTCAAGCAAAGCGCCTATCAATTGGCGAATCGGAAACAACATCTGTCATTTGATGTCGTTCATGCCCACGCTGCAAACACTCTTGAATTTAAGAGCGATGGTGTTCATCTCCACAACACCGATGGCATCGGACTAATACATGATATACAAGACAACCTTGGAGTGTATTTACGCGATAAGCGAGTGCTGCTCATAGGTGCTGGTGGCGCAGCCAGGGGAGTGATATCGCCATTACGCCTCACTGGCGCAAGTATCACGATCACCAATCGCACGGTAGACAAGGCACATGATCTTGCCAAGCGATTCGTTGTATCCAGTTGTAGTTATGAAGAACTTGCCGGTAAATCATTTGATATTGTCATCAACGCCACTTCTAGCGGACTGTCCGATGAAATGCCGCCGCTGCCAAACGGCATCTTCGCCCCCCATGCTCTGGCTTACGACATGATGTATGGCAAGAAAACGCCTTTCATGAAATTCGCCCGCGAACAGGGCGCAGCCATCGTGTCAGACGGCCTCGGCATGCTGGTGGAACAAGCCGCCGAATCATTTTTCCTGTGGCGCGGCGTGCGCCCGGACACCCGTCCGGTCATAGAGCAGCTGCGCAAGCAACAATGAAAAAACTTTGGCGCTGGATGTGGCGCATTCTCGCGCTGCTATTTGTTCTTATACTGTTCTATCAGGCATGGATTTTCGCGCACGTTTGGTGGTGGGTGGATCACAACCCGGCATCCAGCGCCTTCATGGAAAGCCGGCTCGAAGCCATGCAGGACAAGAATCCAGATGCCGGGCTGCAGCACCAGTGGGTGCCCTACGCGAAGATTTCCAGCAACCTCAAGCGCGCACTGATCGCCGCAGAGGACGCCAAGTTCGTGGATCACGAAGGCTTCGACTGGGAGGGCATCCAGAAGGCTTATGAGAAGAACCTGAAGAAGGGCAAGATCGTGGCGGGAGGTTCCACCATCAGCCAGCAACTGGCGAAAAATCTGTTTCTCTCCGGCAAGCGCACGCCGTGGCGCAAACTGGAGGAAGCCACCATTACCGTGATGCTGGAAAAGGTGATGGATAAGCAGCGTATTTTTGAGATTTATTTGAACGTGATCGAATGGGGCAACGGCGTGTTCGGCGCGGAAGCGGCGGCGCGGCATTACTTTCACGTCAGCGCGGCGCAACTCTCCGCAGACCAAGCCGCCAGGCTTGCCGCGATGGTGCCCAACCCGCGCTATTACGACAAACACCGCGAAGCGCGCGGCCTGCTGCGCAAAACCGAGATCATTCTCGGGCGCATGAGTGACGCGGGAATTCCCTGAGCAACCCAGCCCCCGAAGCCGGCCAAATTTGCCGCGCAGCCGCGCGTTAATTTCTTTACAATAGCCGCCAATTTAAGGAGCCTCTGAATGAGCCCAGCATGACCGCGCCATGACCGAAGACCACGAACCTCATTACACGGAAAACGTGCAGGATTACTTGCAACAGGTGCAACACCTGCTGGACAAGCACGCGCTGGTTGAGACTGTGGCGCACCAGCAGGAAATTCCGCGCGCGGACCGCCACGAGTTGGTGGACAAGTTGTTGCACAAACGGCATCTGGCAGAGCTGCACGAGAAGCTGGGCACCCTGCATACAGCCGACATCGCCTACATCCTGGAAGCATTGCCCATCGAGCAGCGTTTGCTGGTGTGGGACCTGGTCAAGGCCGAGCGCGACGGCGAGATACTGATCGAGGTTTCCGATGCGGTACGCGAATCGCTGATCGCCACCATGAGCCGCGAGGAGTTGCGCGAGGCGGCGGAACAGCTCGATACCGACGAGATCGCCGACCTGGCGCCGGACTTACCGCAGGCGGTGATGCGCGATGTGTTCAAGTCGCTGTCCATCGAGGAGCGCGAGCAGTTGCGCGCGGCGATGTCGTACCCGGAAGATGCGGTCGGCGCGCTGATGGATTTCAGCATGATCCATATCCGCAAGGACATCACGCTGGAAGTGGTATCACGCTATCTGCGCCGTTTTGACGAACTGCCCGATCACACCGACCAGGTGTTCGTGGTGGACCGCGATGACCGCTTCAAAGGCGTGCTGCCGATCAATCTCATCGTTGTCAACGAACCGGAAAAGATCGTCGGCAGCCTGATGCTGACCGACACCATCACCCTGCGCCCGGACGATAAGGCCGAACAGGCCGCGCAGGCGTTTGAGCGCTATGACCTGGTTTCCGCGCCGGTGGTGGATGAGGACGGCAAACTGGTCGGGCGCGTGACGGTGAACGTGGTGCTGGACTTCATCCGCAACGAATCGGAAAGCGACGTTTTGAACCTGGCCGGTTTGCGCGAAGAGGAAGATATTTTTGCCTCGGTATGGAAGAGCGCGCAAAACCGCTGGGTGTGGCTAGCACTGAATCTTTGCACCGCGTTCTTCGCCTCGCGGGTGATCGGCAGCTTTGAAGGCACGATAGAAAAATTTGTCGCGCTGGCCACGCTGATGCCCATCGTCGCAGGCATTGCCGGCAACTCGGCGAATCAAACCACCACCATTATCATCCGCTCGCTGGCCATGGGGCAAATCACCCAGGGCAACGCGCGCAGGCTGCTGCTCAAGGAACTGGCGGTTGGCGGATTTAATGGCCTGCTGTGGGGTAGTATTGCCGGATTGTTCGCCTATTTCCTGTATCACAGCGCAGCGCTCGGTGTCGTGATGACCGGTGCGATGCTGCTCAATCTTCTGGTGGGGGCTCTCGTTGGTATGGCTATCCCGCTCGTCATGCAAAAAATGGGGCGCGACCCTGCCATCGGCTCCAGCGTGATGATCACCGCCATCACCGATAGCGGCGGCTTTTTTATTTTCCTGGGGTTAGCGACTATATTCCTGATTCACTGATCCTGGAAAAAGCAGTTGGCGGGGTGGTAAAAAAAGAGATACTTCCAGATTTCCACTAGACAAACCATGCGTCATTCCCGCGAAGGCGGGAAAACGAGCCGCTTGTGGCGAGTTTCGAGGAACGGCCATCCAGCGATAACAATACCCCGAATGCGGATGTTTACTTAAGCGACAGCACCCACTGTACGATACCCTTGATGTCACCGTCGCTTACCGACATCGCCGTGGCCGGCATTGGCATTTTGCCCCATGCACCCGCACCGCCGCTCCGCACTTTCTTTTCCAGTGCGGCTTGCGCGCCCTTGTCATCCTTGTATTTTGCGGCGACTTCCTTGAAAGACGGGCCAAGCACCTTCTTGTCAACTGCGTGACAAGTCAGACAATTGTTATTCTTCGCCAGTACCTCACCGTTCTCGGCGAGTGCATTATCAGCAAAAACCAAACCTGCTGCCAACATAACCAGATAACGAATGCTCATTGATGTCTCCCCATATTGAATAACGGTTACCACTCTAAAGCAGGCGCTCGTCCCAAGTCAACAAATGTCCGCGAAATCTTGTTGTATAGGCGCGCCGAACAAATTTGACAAGAAATATGGCATTCGTTCCAATTAGCCAGTTGCAGGGTGAATTAGCGCTCGTCCGGTTTTGTAGAGTTGACTTTATTTTTCAAACTGGACATCATCCGCTTTTTATTGCCGCGCCTATCCCTTACGATGTGGTTGGTACTGTAAAGAAAATAATATAGGGAGATATGTAATGGTTTTTAATAGCAATTACGGTTCCGGCACCATGCCGGCGCCAGCCGCCGTCCCAATCAGCGCGGTGGAGGTTGGATTTATACTGGTGTGTGGGGCGATGCGTCGCAACCACCTGATTAAGGAGTGAGCCGCGCTATGATGACGCTTTACTCGGGAACAACAGACCCGTTCAGCCAACGTTGCCGCATCGTCTTGTTTGAAAAAGGCATGGACTTTCAGGTCATTGATGTGGACATGCTCAACAAGCCGGAAGATCTTGCGGTGGTGAACCCCTATAACAAAGTGCCGGTGTTGGTGGAGCGCGACCTGGTATTGTATGAGGCCAATATCATCAACGAATATATCGATGAGCGCTTCCCGCACCCGCAACTGATGCCGGCCGATCCGGTAATGCGCGCGCGCGCGCGGTTATTCCTGTACCGTTTCGAGAATGAGTTGTTCTGCCATATTGACGCGATCGAGCATGGCGCACAGAAAGTCGCCGACAAGGCGCGTCATGCGGTGCGCGACAATTTGACGCAGATTGCCCCGGTATTTGCCAAGCAGAAATACATGCTGGGTGATGAGTTTTCCATGCTCGACGTGGCCATCGCGCCGCTGCTGTGGCGGCTGGATCATTATGGCATCCAGCTCGACAAGGATGCTGCACCGCTGATGAAATATGCCGAGCGGCTGTTTTCGCGCCCGGCCTATATCGAGGCGATGACGCCCGCGGAAAAAGCGATGCGCAAGTAGTGAGGGTGCTTCTAAAAATTCAGAGTTCGCTCAAATGCCCCACAAGGGGACGCCGATCCGCTGCGGGCAAAAGCAGCCCGTGCGGAATCGTCAGCAAGGCGCGAGAAAATTTTCGTAGCGCCGCATATGGTGTATATGTAAGCAAGAAAATTTTCGAGCAACGCAGCAGTTGGGATGAAATCTGGATTTTGAGAGGCACCCGTGAGTGATTTGTCCACCAAGCCCTATCTGATACGCGCAATTTACGAATGGTGTGCCGATAGCGGCCTGACCCCCTATCTGGCGGTGCGGGTGGACGAGGCAACGCGAGTGCCGACGGCTTTCGTCAAGGATGGCGAGATTGTGCTCAATCTGGGCATGGATGCGGTGAAAAACCTGCTCTTGGGCAACGACGAGATTACCTGTGGCGGAAGGTTTGGCGGCGTACCGCATGAGATTATCGTGCCGATGGCTGCGGTGATCGGTATCTTTGCCAAGGAAACAGGTCAGGGACTGGTATTCCAGGGACAGGAATCTGCGCCGACACCAACTGCTGATGATAGGGGGGGTGGCAAGCCGCCCGACAACCCTCAGCCAACCAAGCCGCGCCTCAGGGTGGTGAAATGAAAAAAGCCGCAGGAAAATCCTGCGGCTTTTTGTTTTTCCTGCCTGCCTCTTAGCTGGCAGACAGCAGCGCGGTCTGCATTTTTGCCATGGCCTTTTGCTCGATCTGGCGTATGCGTTCGGCTGATACTCCGAACTCGTCTGCCAGTTCGTGCAGCGTGGCAGTGGCATCTTCACGCAGCCAGCGCGCCTCGATGATGCGGCGGCTGCGTTCATCCAGGCCTGCCAGTGCATGTGCCAAGCCTGCGCTGTTCAGCGTTTCCAGTTGCTTCCGTTCCAGCAGGCGGGAAGGTTCGTCTTCCGCAGTAGCGGCCAGATAGGCAATCGGCGCATAACTGTCATCTTCGTCATTCGCCCCGGGTTCCAGTGCCACTTCATGGCCATTGAAACGGGCTTCCATTTCTACCACGTCGCTGGCGCTGACGTTCAGTTTGCGCGCAATGGCTTGCACTTCCTGTGGCTTCAGCGATGCCGATCCCTGCTTCATGCTGCGCAGGTTGAAGAACAGCTTGCGCTGCGCCTTGGTAGTGGCAATCTTGACCAGGCGCCAGTTGCGCAGGACGTATTCGTGAATTTCAGCGCGTATCCAGTGCAGCGCGAACGACACCAAACGCACGCCGCGTTCCGGATCGTAGCGCTTGACTGCCTTCATCAGCCCGATATTGCCCTCTTGTATCAAGTCTGCCTGCGGCAGGCCGTAACCGGCATAGCCGCGCGCTACACTGACCACCAGGCGCAGGTGCGATACGATGAGCTGGCGCGCCGCCTCCAAATCGTTGTCTTGACGGAAGCGGGTGGCCAACCCCAACTCTTCCTCCTGCGTCAGCATGGGGAAACGGTTTACTGTCTGAATATAGCTTTCCAGGCTGCCAACGGCAGAGGGTATCGGTAATGCCAGGGCATGATTCATGGTTGCAACCTCCTTATGGGGGAATACTAGCACTCTGGCGGTTCGAGTGCCAGAGTAAAAAAAGATTCCCGCGCCGGGCGTTTAGTTCTTAACGCGGCTCAATCTGCCACAGGTGTTGCGCCACCGACAGCCAGGCGCCCAGCCAGCCGAGGTAGGCGGAGAAACCCAGCAGGGCGAGGGTGTTGCCTGCGGAGGGAGGGCGCAGGGTGAAACTGCTGGCATACAGTTGCACCAGCCCGGCAAGGCTGCCGTTGAGCAGGTACAGGCTGGTCATGATGATGAGCCACGCCGCCCCGCCGCCCAGCAGGCCCTGCAGCAGGCCGAAATACAGGAAGGGCCGGCGGATGAAGGCATTGGTGGCGCCGATCAGTTTGGACACCTCGATCTCATCGCGCTGAGTGAGGATTTGCAGGCGGATGGTGTTGAAAGTAACGGCCACCAGCGCGAAGCTGAGCAGCACGGCGAGAATCAGCGCCGCCAGCCGGCCGAACTTGAGCAGCGCTTCCAGCTTGCGCGCCCAGGCCGAATCCAGTTGCACATGCTCCAGCTTGGGCCATTTCTGCAATTCGTCGCGCAGGGTTTCCAGCGCCTGTGAACCCAATTTTTTCGGGTAAACAACAAAGGCATCCGGCAGCGGATTTTGCGTCAGCCCGCCGATTACGTCCGTCAGCCCGGTGGTGCGTTTGATCTGCTCCAGCGCCTGCTCACGCGGCACGAATTCGACCTGTCCGACCGCCTCGTGCTGTTTCAATTGCCTGCCGATGCGGGCGATGTCGTCCCGGCTGGCGTCCATGCTCAGGAACACGCTGATCTGCGGTGTGCCGGCCACCTGTTCGGCCAGGTTCTGCACATTCTGCAACAGCACATACATGCCTGCCGGCAGGCTGAGCGCGATGCCGATGACCAGAATGTTCAGCAGGCTGGATCCCGGTGTGGCGCGGAGGCGGCGCAGGGTAAACAGCAGCACGCGGACATGCTGGATCAGCCAGTTTTTCATTGCTGCAATTCCCCCTGCTTCAGCGTCAACATGCGCGCCCCGAACTGACGCAGGATGCCCGCGTCATGGCTGGCGATCAACAGGGTGACGCCGACCTGATGGAACGACTTGAAGATGCCCATGATGTCGGCGGCATAGTCCGTATCGAGGTTGCCGGTCGGTTCGTCCGCCAGCAGGATGGAGGGGCGGTTGACGATGGCGCGGGCGATGCACAGGCGCTGTTGTTCCCCGCCGGACAGCGCGATGGGGTTGGCTTTTTCGCGCGGAAGCAGGCCTACCTTGTCGAGTGCGGCGCGCACCCGCTTGGCGCTTTCGCGGTGGTCGAAGCCGCAGATTTGCAGCGGCAACATTACGTTGTCGAACACGCTGCGGTCGAACAACAATTTGTGATCCTGGAAAACCAGCCCGAGGTTGCGGCGCAAATAGGGCAGTGCTGCGCCCTTGAGCGAGCCGACGTTCTGCCCCTTGACCACTACGCTGCCGCTGTTGGGCCGCTCGATGGCGGCGATGAGATTGAGCAGGGTGCTCTTGCCCGCGCCGGAATGGCCGGTGAGGAACACCATCTCGCCTTCGGCGATTTCGAAGCTGACATTTTTCAGCGCCTCGTAACCGCCGCGGTAGCGCTTGTAGACTTGGTTGAACTTAATCATTTCAAAAGCTAAACCGGAACCACGGAAAACACGGATGACACGGAAAAAGCAAAAGCAAAAGCAAAAGCAAAAGTAGACAATCCTGTACATAAGAGGGTACGGGTGTTTCCGTGTCTTCCGTGGTTAAAGGGTTCTCTCATTCATCCAATCCTAGCAGCGCAACTACGAAATCTTCCGCCACGAACGGGCGCAAATCATCCAGCCCTTCGCCCACGCCGATGAAACGCACCGGGATGGGATGCGCCTTGGCGATGGCGGCAATCACCCCGCCCTTGGCGGTGCCGTCCAGCTTGGTGAGCACCAGTCCGGTGACGCCCAGCGCCGCGTCGAATGCCTTGACCTGGCTCAGCGCGTTCTGTCCGGTGTTGGCGTCCAGCACCAGCAAGACTTCATGCGGCGCATCCGGTAACGCCTTGGCGATGACGCGTTTGACCTTTTTGATTTCTTCCATCAGGTGCGCCTGGGTGGACAAGCGCCCGGCGGTATCCGCCAGCACCACGTCAATCTTGCGTGCCATGGCCGCCTGCATCGCATCGTAAATCACGGCGGCGGGGTCGCCGCTCTGCTGGGCGATGACGGTGACGTTGTTGCGCGCGCCCCATTCCATCAACTGTTCACGCGCGGCGGCGCGGAAGGTGTCACCCGCCGCCAGCAGCACCGACTTGCCCTGTCCCTGAAAATATTTTGCCAGCTTGCCGATGGAGGTGGTCTTGCCCGCGCCGTTCACTCCGGCCAGCATGATGATGCAGGGTTGGTGCGTGCCGGTATCCAGCGCCTGGGCCAGCGGTTTGAGCAGCTTGAGCAGGCACTGCGCCAGTGCTTCCCTGAGTTGGCCTGCCTCGGTGAGATGCTGCGCCTTGACCTGGTGGCGCAGCTCGGCCAGCAGAAAACGGGTGGCATCCATGCCGACATCGGCGGTGATCAGGATGGTTTCCAGTTCCTCATACAGCTCATCGTCTATCTTGCCGCCGCGACTGAACAGGTCGGTCAATTGGCTGCCGGTGCGCGCCAGCCCGCTCTTCAGTCGGTTGAGCCAGCCGCGCTTTTCGGATACGGGTTGGCCGCGTTGACCGGATACGGTTTGCTCAGCCGTGTTGTCAGTAGGGGCTTTTTTCAGGAAACCAAACATGGTGTCGGTGGTCGGAAGACAACAAAATAGCGCATAATGCGCGCCTGTCGCGGCGGCTTTTGCCGCCGTCCTTATTCTATGCTGATTGAGTTGGTTTGGGCTATATAAATGCGCGCAAGATTATTGAAGTATCTGGTATTCATGGCTCTGTTCCCTGCCGTTACGGCCCATGCGGAGGTGTTCGAGCAGACGCTGCGCAACGGCCTCAAGGTGATCGTCAAGGAAGATCACCGTGCCCCGGTGGTGGTGCAACAGGTCTGGTACCGCGCGGGCAGCATGGACGAACGCACCGGTACTACCGGCGTTGCCCACGTGCTGGAGCATATGATGTTCAAGGGCACCAGGAGCGTGCCAGCGGGTGAGTTCTCCAGGCGCATCGCCGCGGCGGGCGGGCGCGAGAATGCCTTCACCAGTTCTGATTACACCGCCTATTTCCAGCAATTGCACAAATCCAGGCTGCCGCTTGCCATGCAACTCGAATCCGACCGCATGCATAACCTGCGGCTATCCGATGCCGAATTCGGCAAGGAGATTAAAGTCATCATGGAAGAGCGGCGCATGCGTACCGACGACGAACCGCAAGCCCTGCTGTCCGAAGAATTGATGGCGGCGGCCTATCAGGAACATCCCTACCATCACCCGGTGATCGGCTGGATGAACGACTTGCTGGCGATGAGCGCAGGCGATGCGAGGGCATGGTATGGGCTCTGGTATGCACCCAATAATGCTACGCTGGTGGTGGCGGGGGACGTCAAGGCAAGCGAGGTATTTGCGCTGGCACAACGCTACTACGGCGGCATCCCGGTGCGCAAGTTGCCTGCACGCAGGAATTTCAGCGAGCCGCCTCAGCTCGGGGTGAAACGCATCGTGGTCAAGGCTCCGGCGCAATTGCCGCGCCTGGTGATGGCCTACCATGCGCCGGTGCTGCGCGATCCGGCGCAGGATTGGCAACCTTATGCACTGGAAGTGCTGGCCGGGGTGCTCGACGGCAACGAGTCGGCGCGATTGAACAAGGCGCTGGTGCGCGAGCAGCAGCTTGCCAGCAGCGCAGGCGCGGGTTATGACTCCACCTCACGCGGGCCGGGCATGTTCACGCTGGAAGGCACACCCAGCGAAGGCAAGAGCGTAGCCGAACTGGAAGCTGGCTTGCGCGCGCAGGTTGCACAGTTGGCGCAGGATGGTGTGGGCGAGGACGAGTTGAAACGTGTCAAGGCGCAGGTGACCGCCAGCGAAGTGTACAAGCGTGATTCGGTGTTCTACCAGGCGATGCAGATCGGGCAACTGGAAAGCATCGGGCTGACCTATAAGGCCATCCCGCTGATGCTGCAGAAACTGCAGGCGGTGACGGCGCAACAGGTGCAGGAAGTGGCGCGCGAATTTCTGAAGGACGACAACCTGACTGTCGCTGTGCTTGACCCGCAACCTCTTTCAGGAAAACCAAAGCGCAAGGCAGAAGGGGCTTCACATGCGCACTAAAATTTTAGTTGTCATTGCGTTGCTTTTATCGGGCGTAAGCTCTGTTTTCGCCACCCCGCAAATCCAGCACTGGCAGGCGCCGAGCGGTGCGCAGGTGTATTTTGTGGAAAACCATGATTTGCCGATACTGGACGTGGCAGTGGATTTTGCCGCAGGCAGCAGCTTTGACACGGCGGAAAAAACCGGCCTTGCCGGGCTGACGCATGGCTTGCTCGATCTCGGTGCAGAAGGCATGAGCGAGGACGATATTGCGCGCAAGCTGGCCGACATCGGTGCGCAAATGGGCGGGCGCTTCGATGCCGACCGTTCCGGGATGTCGCTGCGCACTT
Source organism: Nitrosomonadales bacterium (assembly GCA_016218445.1). Lineage (GTDB taxonomy): Bacteria > Pseudomonadota > Gammaproteobacteria > Burkholderiales > Gallionellaceae > CAITJF01. The sequence goes on along the minus strand of JACREC010000069.1, from coordinate 26,667 downwards.
TGAGCAGTGCGGCGGAGCGCGACCAGGCGCTGAACATCCTGGCGCGCGTGCTGCAACGTCCGCTGTTCCCGGAGAATGTGCTGGCGCGTGAAAAAACGCGCTTGATTGCATCCCTGAAGGAAGCCGAGACCAAGCCGGAACACATTGCGGAAAAAGCCTTCAGCAAGGCTGTATTCGGCACCCATCCTTACGGTTTGACGGCAGAAGTGGCCAGCGTGGAAACAATCCAGCGCACCGACCTTGAGGCATTCTATCGCGCCCATTATTTCGCCCAGGCCGCTGTGATTTCCATCATGGGCGATGTGACGCGCGCCGAAGCCGAAGCCATTGCGCAACAGCTTACCGGGCAATTGCCGCAAGGCGGGGATGCGGGAAGCATCCCGCCGGTGACCATGCAGATCAATGCCAGCGAGCAGCGCATTGCGCATCCGGCCACGCAGAGCCATATCCTGATCGGCGTGCCCGGCATGGCGCGCAACGACCCTGATTACTTTCCGCTCTACGTGGGCAACTATATTCTCGGCGGTGGCGGTTTCGTGTCGCGCCTGATGAACGAAGTCCGCGAAAAGCGCGGCATGGCTTATAACATTTACAGCTATTTCGTGCCGACGCGGCAGCCGGGTGTTTTTCAGATCGGGCTGCAAACCAGGAAAGAGCAGGCCGACGAGGCTCTGCAACTGGTGCGCGCCACGTTGCGCGAGTTCATCGCCAAGGGGCCGACCGCAAAGGAACTGCAGGCCGCCAAACAGAACATCATCGGCGGCTTCCCGCTGCGCATAGACAGCAACAGGAAGATACTGGAATACCTCAGCGTCATCGGGTTTTATGGGCTGCCCCTGACTTACCTCGACGACTTTACCGGCAAGGTTGACAAGGTCACGGTCGCGCAAATTCACGACGCCTTCAGGCGGCGCATAAACCCGGACGCGATGGCGACCGTGATTGTCGGTGCTCCGGATGGTAAAGAGCCGGGCGACAAAATGGAGCACGGGCAATAAACCGGGTAAGAATTATCGGCGGCACATATCGCCATCGCTGGATCGAGTTTCCCGATGTGTCAGGTTTGCGCCCCACGCCGGATCGCGTGCGCGAGACCCTGTTCAACTGGCTGGGGCAAGACCTCAGCGGCAGGTGCTGTCTGGACTTGTTTGCCGGCAGCGGGGCGCTGGGGTTCGAGGCGGCCTCGCGCGGGGCGTCCGAGGTGGTGATGGTGGAAAACAACCGTGCGGCGTTTCGCGCCTTGCAGGAAAATTGCAGGAAGCTGGCCTGTTCCAATATAATGCTGCGCTGCGAAGACGGACTGGGATTTGCGCGGCGGCAGGAAAGCGGGCGCTACGACGTAATCTTTCTTGATCCCCCGTTCCAGAGCGGCTATTTGCCCAAAGTGCTGCCGTTGCTGGCGGACAGGCTGGCAGAGGACGGCTTGGTGTATGCCGAAACCGGCGAGGCATTCGAGCCGGATGCGGTGTGGGAAGTGGTGAAGCGCGCAAGGGCGGGCAAGGTGTACTTTCAATTGCTGCAAAAGGTGCAAGATTTATGAAAAAGATTAAAGTCATTTATCCCGGCACCTTTGATCCCCTTACGCGCGGGCATGAGGACGTGGTGCGCCGCGCTGCCGGGCTGTTTGATGAGGTCGTGGTGGCAGTGGCGGAAAGCCGCAGCGCCACGCTGTTCACCCTAGAGGAGCGCGTGGGCATGGCGCGCGAGATCTTTGCGGGTTTTGCCAATGTGCGTGTGGAGTCATTTTCCGGCTTGTTGATGGATTATGTGCGCGCACAGCATGCACGCGTGGTGTTGCGCGGCTTGCGCGCGGTGTCGGATTTTGAATACGAGTTCCAGATGGCCGGGATGAACCGCAGCATGCATCCCGACGTCGAAACCGTATTCTTGACGCCGGCGGAGCAGTACACTTTCATCTCCGCCTCCATGGTGCGCGAAGTTGCGCGCTTCGGCGGCGACGTGAGCAAATTCGTCTCGCCCTCGGTGGCGGCAAAATTGATTGAGAAAAAATTAACTTGATTTACAGGAGAAGAGCATGGCACTGATTATTACCGATGAATGCATCAACTGTGACGTGTGCGAGCCGGAATGCCCGAACGACGCCATTTCGCAAGGAGATGAAATTTATATCATCGACCCCGACAAATGCACCGAATGCGTAGGCCACTACGACACCCCGCAATGCGTGGAGGTCTGCCCGGTGGATTGCATCCCCAAAGACCCTGCCCATGTGGAAAGCAAGGAGCAGCTACAGGCCAAGTATGAGCGCCTGATGGCGGCGAAGGGTTAGGCAGTATCAAGTTAAGTAGGCCCAGAGCGCCTCTAAAAATTCAGATTCCGCCATTCCGGCGAAGGCCGGAATCCAGTATTTTGCGAGCATCCGCTTCGCGGGTTGCCTGCTTACCCCATTTCAATAGGCTGGACACCGGCACCCTCTCCTCAATCCTCTCCCGCAAGCGGGAGAGGAGGCGATCGCTCCTTCTCCCTCCGGGACTGCGGAAGGGTCGTTGCGTAGCAACGGGGCACCCACCGGCGTACCCCTTGCGGGTGTAAGGTTGAGATGAGGGATGGCCGGTGTGACAAATTTTTAGAGGCACCTCCAATAGGCCACCAAGCCGTAACCCAACAGAGTTCGCCAACATTTGCTGGGCTACGCGGCTGGCCGCTAGCCCAACCTACGCGCGCTTCTGGCAGTGCATACAGTAAAAGCTCGACCGTTGCCCCTGCCGGATTTGTTTGATGGGCGTGCCGCAGACGCGGCAGGGCTCGCCCGCACGGCCATACACCCAGTAGTGCTGCTGGAAATAACCGGGATTGCCGTTGCTGTCCACGTAGTCGCGCAGGCTGCTGCCGCCCAGCTGTATCGCTTCGCTCAAGGTCTCGCGCACGGTTTGCACCAGCCGCGCGCAACGTGCAAGGCTTAACCGGTTTGCTGCCAGTTGCGGGCGGATGCCGGCGCGGAACAATGCTTCGTTGGCGTAGATGTTGCCCACGCCAACGACCACATGATTATCCATGATGACCAGCTTGATTGCCGCGCTGCGTTTGCGCGTGGCGCGGTGCAGATAGGCCGCATCAAATTCTTTTTCCAGAGGTTCCACGCCGAGATGCGCCAGCAACGGGTGTTGCGCGGGATCACCCTCATGCCACAGCACCGCACCGAAGCGGCGCGGGTCGCGCAGCCGCATCAGCAGGCCGTTTGCCAGCAGCAGGTCAAAGTGGTCATGCGTGTTTGCGGGAGTATCGGCAGGCAGGATACGCAGGCTGCCGGACATGCCGAGGTGCAGAATCAGCGTGCCGTTGCCGCAATTCAGCAGCAGATATTTTGCGCGGCGCCCAAGCGAGTGAATGGTCTGGCCGCGCAGCAGCTTGTCCAAGTTTTTCGGAATGGGCCAGCGCAACTGCGGGTGGCGGATCGCCACGCCGGCGATGCGCTGCCCGGTCAGATGCGGTTCAAGGCCGCGCAAGGTGGTTTCGACTTCCGGGAGTTCGGGCATGGCAATTATTCTGGTATGGGGTTAAGCGTAGCAATTTATTCAGGCCACCCGTTAACTGACGCTGGCGGCTGGGGGCTGTCGACACACAGCGGACGTTCTAATTCGAAATTGGTGCGCTCGAAGAGATAAATCTGGGCACCGCTAAGCAGCTCAGACACTTCGGCCTTTGCTAGTGCTGAAGAATCCATTCGAAGCTTTTCAATAACGTTTATTTTCCAATCCGGCGCATCCAGCTAAAGCAGTTAGTACCCAAGCCAAATCCATTGGCACGTCTCCATACAACCCAATTAAATTGTTCCTGAGCACTATTGCATTGTCGGCAAAGCGGCTGAATATTTTCAATGGCGTCCGATCCGTCACGCGAAATCATCTGTATGTGATCTTTCGTTAGTCCTTCATCTGGAACATTGCCGCACCTCAAGCATCTATATTCAAATTCTTCTAGAAGTGCGATCCACTGCTTTTTAGTGTGAGTGCCTTTCTTACGAGCAGACTCTAGCTTGGCCGTTCTTTCTTTTGCGTAAGCTTTAGATCTTTTCTTTGCAATTTCTTTCTGGACTTCCGGGGACTGGTATTGACTATATGTCATCTTGACGGTATCAACGATGACATACTCTTTACTGAAATATGTTCCTTGAATCTCTCCATTAAGCAGTTGTTCGATGCGTGTGTTTCGCATGGCCTCAACGTACTTTGGATTCAGTCTGCGATTGTAACCTCCGCACTCGATACAGAGCTTCGAATCATGGTCGACGTACCCGCCACACCTCCAGCAATTACTTAGAGTTAGTTCTTTTTCAATGTCATCCATTGTTTATTTGGCCCCCTTCACGCTGCCGATACTTTACACCGCCTTATATCTCCCGACACAGAGGCATAGGCTATTTCCAGTATGAGCAAGTACAGAAAACAATGTCTGGGTGAAACAGGAACCTTCGATCACCGTCAAAATACTGCCTGGCAACGACCGCTTCTGGCACGTTGCGGCATGTCGTGCCTCGGCACAATACCGCCAGAAAGCCGACCTTCAGAAACGCAACCGCCTAGATGCCCTGGCGGTTGCGAATTGGAATAATTATTTCTTCGCGCCGTTGACCGCAGCCTTTAGCGCAGCACCGGCCTTGAATGCCGGAACCTTGGCCGCCTTTATTTTCAATTCGGCTCCGGTCTGAGGGTTACGGCCAATGCGCGCCGCACGCTTGCGTACTTCAAATGTGCCGAAGCCAACCAAGGCAACGTTGTCACCCTTCTTGAGGGTGGCGGTGATAATTTCGGTCAGTGCGGCGATGTTACGGTCAGCGTCAGCCTTGGTGCTGCCAGTTTCGCTGGCTAATGCATCTATAAGTTCTTTTCTGTTCATGTTTATATCTCCCTCTGGTTTGATTACTGCACCATGCAGTAATTTGAAGTTTAGCAGATTCTCCGAGCGAGTGAAGGGGCGGAAAGCTAGGATAACTTCAACTGTGCCTTCGATTTTCTGCCCGGCGCTGCTGGAGGAATATATCCGGCTAACCGGCAACTGATTCCTTCGATTTTCTTGCCCTTCTCGAACCTGATCAAATGGCACGCCATAATCTCTCCGTTGGCAGCAAGCTCTGACAAATGGAGGTGCACGTTAGCAAGTGAGATACCTGTAGCTTCAGCGATTTCCGTATCGAGCCGCTCACCATGCTTTTTCAGGTATTGCAGGATTTCTTTCATAGGTTCGTTACCATACCACCGATATGGCCTAAGTTGTTAATGTACAGGTAACCCCCGGTTTGGTTCTGTGTGAATCCGTGTTCATCCGTGGCTGATTTATTGTCTCCTGCGCCACCACATTACTCCGCCCACCAGCACCAGCAGCATCGGCAGGGCAATCAGCAAGCCGCCGCTGATGATGGCAAGCCGGGTTTTGCTCAAGCTGACCGCGCCGTCTTTCACCGCGCGCGGCTGGATGGTGATGAGTTTTTCTTCGTTGCTCAGCCAGTTCACCATGTTGACGCCAAGATCGAGATTGCCGCCATTGCCGGAGTAGGCGTTGGCGAGGAATGAGCCGCTGCCGACGATGATGATGCGCTGTTCGCGGTCATTGATGTTGCGTTGCAGGGCGAGCGCGATGGTCACCGGGCCGGGCACATCGTTGTTTTTATCAAAGCGCGGCTTGTTTTGCGGTGTGCGGTTGCTCACCCAGCCGCGCGGTGCAGCCTCTACCAGCATGGTGTGTTGCCATTCCGCGCTTTCCTCCCAGCCGATGGCGCGTGCGTTAGGGAAGACAGTGATCAAGTTGAAATTGTGCGTGACGGCATGCGGCGGATAACCCGCACCCAGCGCCCAAGTCGCCGGGGCGCGCATCTCTTCGGCGGCCGGATCAATCACGATGCCGGGGGTGAGCAGCAGCCCCAGGTTTTCGGCGAGGCGTTCCAGCCCGTGCAGCGGCTCGGCATCCACCAGCCACAGCAGGTTGCCGCCATCGGCGATGTAGCGCAGCAGCTTGTCCACTTCGCCCGGCAGCAGGTCGAGCTGCGGCTGGGTGATGATCAGCGTGCTGGTGTTGCTTGGCACACCCTGCGCCAGCGTGAGATTCAGGCTGCCGAGGCGGAAGCCGTTCTGTTGCAGCTTCTTGCCGAATTCGCCGAGATCATGGTTGGCGATGCCTTCCAGTCTGCGTTCGCCATGCCCGTCCAGGTGCATCAGCAGTTTGTCCTTGCTGTGCGCCAGGCGCAGCAGCGCGCTGGTGAGCGCCTGTTCGCTCAGCAGGGTGAGGTGCTCGCTGCGCCCGCCGTATTCCACCAGCATCTCGCCGTTGGCCTGGATGTTGACTTTGCGCGCTTCCTCCGGCTGTTTCACCGGATCGACAAAGCTGAGTTTGACGTCCGGTTTGTAGCGCTGGTATAGCGCGACGAAATCGCGGATCAGCTTGCGTATGTCGCCCAGTTGGGCATCCTGCCCGGTGGCATACACCGTGAGTTTTACCCCGCCCGGCAGTTGCTTCAGCACGTCCACGCTGCTGGTTTCCAGACTGTTGCTGGCGCTTTGCGTCATGTCCCACTGCGCGGGATGGCGCGCGGCAAGCTGGTACAGCGCGACCGTGGCGGCGAGCAACAGCGCGGCGAAGGCGAGGTTTTTCAGCAGCAATTTATTCATTTGCCACAGAGACCACAGAGGTCACAGAGAAAAACGGCGGAAGTATCACAAGCCACTCGCGTACCCAATGGAAAACAAACCAGAATCGGCTCTGTGTTCTCTGTGTACTCTGTGGCTTGAATTGCTTTTGATCTCATGTCAGCCATACATACGGTTGTTATGCACACGCCGTATCGCCAGCAATAAAAAGGCTGCGCTGAACAGCACGAAATAAACCAGGTCGGCGCTGTTCAGCAGGCCGGTGTTGAAGCTCTGGAAATGGCCGGTCGGAGCAAGCGTGCGCCAGGCATTGTCGCTATCCAGCGCGCTGATTTCCACCAGCCAAAGCCCGAACAACGCGGCCAGCGTGGCGATGGCGGCGACCACCGGTTGCGCGGTGAGGGAAGAAACATACAGTCCCAGCGCGGCGTAACCGGCAGTGAGCAGCAGCAGCCCCAGCGCGTTGCTGAGCAGCAGGCCGGTGTCCAGTTGCGTGCCTGCGGCCAGCACCAGCACCATCAGTGCACAATCCGCGATGATCAGCAGCAGGAACAGCAGCAGGCCGAGGTACTTGCCCAGCACAATGTGCCTGCTGGAAACCGGTGCGGTCAGCAGCAGCGTCAGGGTCTGGTTGCGCCGTTCCTCGGCGATCAGGCGCATGGTGAATACCGGCACCAGCATCAGCATGATCAGCGCGATGGTGCCGAACAGCGGTGCGGCCACGGCCTGGGTGGCGCCGGGCGCATTGGCGAGCTGCGCCAGTTGTGTCTGCACTTGCAGGAAGGCATCCAGACGCGCCAGAAAGAACCAGGCAAAGATGAATTGCAGCGCGCCCAGAATCAGCCAGGTCGAAGGTGTGGCGAACAGACTGCGGAACTCCTTGCGGGCGATGGTGAGGATCATTGGTTTTCGGTGATTTGCACGAATACGTCTTCCAGCCGCGCTTGCAGCGGCACCAGCTGCTTTGCTTGCCAGCCGCGTTGCGCGGCGAACGCGAGCAGCGCGGTTCCGGGGTCGGTGTCGGCCGTGTGCAGGATGCGGAATTGCGTGGCGGAGAGTGGTTCCACTTGCTGCACCCCGGTGATGGCTTGCAGTTCAGCAAGCTCAGGCGCTGCCAGCAGGGTGACGATGAAGCCGGGCTGATGGCCGTATTGCTGCATCCTGGCGCTGCTGTCGCCGTAAATAATGCGGCCATGGTGCATGATCTCGACGCGGTCGCAAATGCTTTCCACTTCGCCCAGCAGGTGGGTGGAAAGGATGACGCTGTGCGCGTCGCCCAGCTCGCGTATCAGTGCGCGGATGTCGCGGATCTGTGTCGGGTCGAGGCCGACGGTAGGCTCGTCGAGGATGATTACCTCCGGCTGGTGGATCAGCGCCTGCGCGATGCCGACGCGCTGCTGGTAGCCTTTGGAAAGGGTTCCGATGATTTTTTTGCCGCTGTCCTGCAAGCCGCAGCGGCGTTTGGTTTCAGCCAAGGCATCGGCGATCTGCGTACGCGGCACACGGTGCAGTTTGGCGGCAAATTTCAGGTAACTATCCACCTGCATTTCACGGTACAACGGGGGTGTTTCGGGTAGAAAGCCAATCCGGGCTTTGGCTTGTGCGGGCTGACGGGCCAGGTCGAAGCCGCATATTTCAATTTGCCCCGAATGCGGCAACAGCGCGCCGGTGAGCATTTGCAGCGTGGTGCTCTTGCCCGCACCGTTGTGGCCGAGCAGGCCAAGCACCTCGCCGCGCCTGAGTTCCAGCGACACATCATGGATAACCTCGCGCTGGCCGAAACGGCGGCTCAGGTTGCGTGCGGACAGGGTTGGCGGTGCTGCGTCGGACATGCGCTATTGTGTTTGCGGGTTGTGATAAGGGCACAATATAACCTAATATGGGCACCCTTAAAAAGTTAATGCCCCATACTGTTTTGAAAGGTTGAATTTTTTGCCGGTGCTTGAGTCGAACACCGCCTTGTACAACACATACCAATTTATAGAACTGCCAATATGATGATCTTCAGACGTAGCGCGATTATTCTTTCCCTGTTGCTGGCGGCCTGCGCTCACGCGCCACAGCCAGCCGTAGAACAGGTGGTAAAACCGGAACCCCAGGCGGAAAAGCCATTGGACTTGCCCAGGCTGGACTTGCCCAAGCTGGAGTTGACCGGGCAGATGCTCTACGAATTCTTGTTGGGCGACGTGGCAAGCCAGCGCGGCATACCGGAGATGGCCGCACAGATTTACATGAAACTGGCCGATTCCACGCGCGATCCCCGTGTAGCAAGCCGCGCCGCGCATTTGGCTTACGATGCACGCGAGATGAACAAGGCGGTGGAGGCATTCAAGCTATGGCTGGAATTGGAGCCCGCATCGCTGGAGGCGAAACAGATGCTGTCCATGATGCTGATAAACGGGGGCAGACTGGATGAGGCGCGCCCGTATCTTGCGGATATGCTGGCGGCCTATCCGGACAGGGTCGGGCATGCACTCATGAAGATTTATCCCTTTCTTGCGCAGTATCCCGACAAGATTGCTGTCTTCGATCTGCTGCATGGACTGGCGCAACCTTATCCGCGCGTGGCTGAGGCGCACCTGGTGCTGGCGCAGGCGGCAGAAGCCGCAGGCAAACGTGAAGTGGCCCTGGATGAGGTGCGCCAGGCGCGTGCCTTGCGGCCGGAGTGGGAGATGACTGTGCAACTTGAAGCGCAGCTACTGCAGCATGAGTCACCACAGGCGGCGTTGGCGCTACTGAAAAAGTATCTGGCGGCCTATCCGGAGGCTAACGATGCACGCTTGTATTACGCCCGTATGTTGCTGGAGCAAAAACAGTATGCCGAATCGCGCAAGGAATTCCAGCGCCTGCTCAATGCACGCCCGGAGAACGCCGAATTGGCGTTTGCGGTGGCAATGTTGTCCCTGCAAATGGGCGAGCTGGAGCTGGCGGAGAACGGGTTGCGGCAGGCGCTCGTCAAGGGCAAGAAGGACGAGAGTACGGTGTATTACTACCTTGGCCAGTTGGGTGAGGCGCAGAAGAACGAGGAAAAGGCTCTGCAAAACTACCGCAAGGTGCTGGATGGCGAGTATGCCTATGCTGCACGCCTGCGTGCGGCCTATCTGCTCTACAAGACGGGTAAGCTGGAGGAGGCGCGCGATTACCTGCACCAGACCGTTGCCCAGAACAACCAGCAGCGCGTGCAACTGATGTCGATCGAAGCGCAGATCCTGCGCGAAGCAAAGCAACCCGAAGCGGCTTACCAGGTGTTGATGCAAGGGTTGGAAAAACTGCCCAACCATCCCGACCTGTTGTATGGGGCGGGAATGCTGGCAGACCAGATCGGCAAGCATGAAGTTTTTGAGCAACTGATGCGCAAAGCGATCCAGGCCAGGCCTGACAACGCGCAAGCCTACAACGCGCTGGGCTACAGCCTGCTGGACCGCAACGAGCGCGTGCAGGAGGGAATGCAACTGGTGGAGAAGGCCAACCAGCTTGCCCCGGATGATGTTGCCATCATCGACAGCGTAGGCTGGGGGCATTACCGCCTCGGCAACATCCCCAAGAGCCTGGAATTCCTGCGTCGTGCCTACAACGCCAATCCTGATCCGGAAATCGCCGCGCATCTGGGCGAGGTGTTGTGGGTGCAGGGCGAAAAAGGTGAGGCGAAAAAAGTATGGGACGATGCGCTGAAATCGCACCCTGAAAACGCGGTATTGCAGGAAACAGTGAAGCGATTCCTGCCCTGATGCGCAGACTGTTTTTTCTGCTTCCTTGCTGGCTGAGTGCCGGAGTGCTGGTTGGCTGCGCGTCAGCGCCGCCCGCATCCCGGCCGGTTGTGCGTCCTGCGCAGGCGGAACAGGCTGTATTTGCCCTGACCGGGCGGCTTGCCGTCAGGCATGATGGCGAGCGGTCTTCCGCCGGTGTACGCTGGTTGCATCGTGGCGGGGGGGATGAAATTTTGCTGTTCACCCCGCTTGGACAGACCATGGCGCGCATTGACCGCAACGCGCAAGGCGTGGTGCTGGATACAGCGGATAAGCATTACAACGCGCAAGATACGGAAGAGCTGACGCTGCGGGTGTTGGGCTGGCGTTTGCCGCTGGATGGCCTGCGCTACTGGGTGCTGGCGCTGCCTGCGCCGGAGAGTAAGGCGGGCACCGAACACGACGCGAACGGGCAGGTGAGTATGCTGCGCCAGGACGGGTGGGCGATACGCTACACCCGTTATGCGGCGCAAACGCCGGACAGCCTGCCGCTGCGCATGAACCTGCAACGCGAGGAAGTGGAAATCCAATTGCTGATCGACGAATGGGAAATACAGTCACACTAACTTGCCCGGCGCCGGCCAAGCTGAATTTATTTCTGCATGTAGTCGGCCGGCGTGCCGACGGCTACCACCTGCTGCAAACCCTGTTCCGCTTCATTGATTTCGGCGACACGCTGCATTTCACCTTGCGTGAAGACGGAGTGGTGCGCCGCGTCAGCGCACTGGATGGTGTGCCGCAGGAGCAGGACTTGTGCGTGCGCGCCGCGCGCCTGCTGCAGCAGGAATGCGGCTGTCCGCTGGGTGTGGACATCGCGCTGGAAAAGCGCATCCCGCTGGGCGGCGGCTTGGGCGGCGGCAGCTCTGATGCGGCCACTACATTGTTGGCGCTGAATCGCCTGTGGCAACTGGGTTTGTCGCGCGAACGGCTGATGCAGATAGGGTTGTCCCTGGGCGCGGATGTGCCGGTGTTCGTGTTCGGCGAAAACGCCTTTGCCGAGGGCGTGGGCGAACAGTTGCAGGCCTATCCCCTGCCGGACGCCTGGTATGTGGTGCTGTTCCCGCCCGTGCATGTCGCCACGGCGCAGATTTTTGCGCATCCTGAATTGACACGGGACACGATTTCCCTCAGAATTCGCGACCTTTTGCTACGGGCATTGCGGAACGATTTGCAGCCGGTAGTATGCAGTTTGTATCCGGAAGTGGCGCGGCACCTTTCCTGGCTGGGCCAGTTTGCCGAGGCGCGGATGACCGGCTCCGGCGCATGCGTTTTTGCCGAATTTGCCAGCGCAGGGCAAGCGCAGGCTGTGCTGGAGCATTTGCCGCCGGACATGCGCGGCATCGTGGCGCACGGCTTGCCGCACCATCCGCTGCGGGATTTTGCCGCCGATTAACGAAAGACTCGCGTAGCGAGACCGCGTCCCTCTCTCCCGCAAGCGGGAGAGAGTTAGGAGAGAGGGAGACGGGCATGGAAGCTTCATGATTAGGGGTGGCGCTGCCGCCATGTCCGTTAAGTTTCTTGGGGAGTCGCCAAGTGGTAAGGCACCGGATTTTGATTCCGGCATTCGTAGGTTCGATCCCTACCTCCCCAGCCAGTTTTGCTGGTTGTTTTTTACGTGGGCGCTTGCGCCCACTTTAATTCTGCCTTGAGGGGTGCACGTGTCCTACGACAACTTGATGGTATTCACCGGCAATGCCAACCCCAAGCTTGCAGAAGATGTGGCGCGGCATCTTGATATCCGCCTCGGGCGGGCTGTGGTCGGCCGTTTCTCCGACGGCGAGGTGATGGTCGAGATTCTCGAGAACGTGCGCGGCAAGGATGTGTTTGTGCTGCAATCGACTTGCGCCCCGACCAATGACACGTTGATGGAAGTGCTGGTGATGGTGGATGCGTTGAAACGCGCTTCAGCCGGACGGATCACTGCCGCGCTGCCGTATTTGGGGTATGCCAGGCAGGATCGCCGCCCGCGTTCCGCGCGTGTGGCAATTACCGCCAAGGTGGTGGCGAACATGCTGACCGGCGTGGGTGTGGACCGCGTGCTGACCATGGATTTACACTCGGATCAGATTCAGGGTTTTTTCGACATCCCGGTGGACAACATTTATGCCAGCCCGATCCTGCTGTCGGATGTGTGGAAGCGCAATTACCCGAATCTGATCGTGGTATCGCCGGACGTGGGCGGCGTGGTACGTGCCCGTGCGCTGGCAAAACAGATGGACGCGGACCTGGCGATTATTGACAAGCGCCGCCCCAAGCCGAACGTGGCAAAGGTGATGAATATCATCGGTGATGTGGTGGGCCGCACCTGTTTGATCATGGACGATATGGTGGATACCGCCAACACCTTGTGCGAGGCTGCCGAGGCGCTCAAGGAAAAGGGCGCAGATCGTGTGCTGGCATACTGCACGCACCCGGTGCTGTCGGGACCTGCGATCGGGCGCATCGAGAATTCAGCGCTGGACGAATTGGTGGTGACCGATACCATTCCATTACGCGAAGAAGCGCGCAACTGCAAACGCATCCGCCAGTTGAGCGTGGCGGAGCTGATGGCCGAGACCATGCGCCGCATCAATACGGAAGAGTCGGTCAGCTCGTTGTTTGTTGATTGACAGGGAGCTGGTAGCTAGTAGCCGGTAGCTGGTAGCGATAGCACGATAAGAAGTTTTAAGCGGCCACCATGAGGTGGTTGTTAACCCGGAATCGCCTGGTCGCGGGCGGTTCCAAATTTGAAGCGGAGAAATAAAATGAAAATCGAAGTAAGTGCAACATCCCGCAAGGCGCAAGGAACGGGTGCGAGCCGCCGTCTGCGCAAGGCAGGCCGTGTACCCGGCATTGTTTATGGCGAAGGCGAGCCAACACTGATCGATCTCGACCAAAACAACCTGTACCACAGCCTGCGCAAGGAAGCCTTCCACGCCTCCGTGCTGACGCTTGACCTGGATGGCAAAAAAGAACAAGTGCTGCTGCGCAATTTCGTCATGCACCCGTTTCGCCAGCAAGTTCAGCACATCGACTTCCAGCGCGTATCCAAGGACAAGAAGATACACATGAAAGTGCCGCTGCACTTCATTAATGCCGACATCGCACCGGGTGTGAAGTTGGACGGAGGCATCATCAGCCACGTGATGAATGACCTGAATATCACTTGCCTGCCGGCTGACCTGATCGGGTTTATCGATGTGGATCTTGCCAGCCTGGCGATGGGCCATTCCATCCATGTGTCCGACCTCAAATTGCCCAAGGGCGTTGCAGTGGCCGGCCATGGGCATGTCGGGGATGCCGTGGTGGCTACCGTCCAGATACCGCGCGGCGCGGTGGAAGCGGAAGCGGAAGCAGCGGCTGCCGCTGCTGAAGCTGCCGCTGCAACTGCCGCTGCAACTGCCGCTGCCGCACCTGCCGCAGATGCGAAAGCTGCGGCCAAGCCTGCCGCAAAACCCGCAGCGAAGTAATCAGTATAATCCGCAGGATAAAAAGCCCGTCATGCTTTCTTCGGTTGCATGGCGGGTTTTTTTCATGGTGTGAACCATGAGATGAGCGAAATAAAACTAATCGTTGGCTTGGGTAATCCCGGACGTGAGTATGATGGCACGCGCCACAACGCCGGTTTCTGGTGGGTGGACGAGTTCGCGCGTGCGCACCAGTTTACTTTCAAGGCGGAGAGCAAGTTCCACGGTTTGACCTCACGCGGCGCAGTGCATGGACATGAACTTTTCCTGCTCAAACCGCAGACCTTCATGAATGTCAGCGGCCGGGCGGTGGTGGCGCAGGCGCATTTTTACAAGATCGTCCCGCAGCAAATTCTGGTGGTGCATGACGAGCTTGACCTGCCGCCCGGCAGCGCCAAGCTCAAGCTGGGCGGCGGGCATGGCGGGCATAATGGCCTGAAAGACATCATCGCCCATCTCGGCACCCGCGATTTCTGGCGTTTGCGTCTCGGCATCGGCCATCCCGGCGAGCACGCCGACGTATCGGCCTATGTGCTCAACGCGCCGCGCCGCGAAGAAGCCGAGCTGATCGAACATGCCATGCGGCGCGCGCAGGATGTGGCATCGCTCATCGTGGAAGGCAAGCTGGAAGCGGCGATGCTGAAGCTGCATAGCACGTAACGAAAAACCATAATTCAAGCCACAGAGAACACAGAGACCACAGAGAAAACCCTCAGCAGCATGGTCGTCCTAATTGATTCTCTCTGTGTGCTCTGTGTTCTCTGTGGCAAATGTTTTTAAGTATTTGAAGGAGCAAGAATGAGCTTGAAATGCGGTATCGTCGGCCTGCCCAATGTCGGCAAGTCCACGCTGTTTAATGCCCTTACCAATGCCGGCATTGAAGCTGCCAATTATCCCTTCTGCACCATCGAGCCGAATGTCGGCATCGTCGAGGTGCCGGATGCGCGCATGGATGCGCTGGCGGAAATCGTCAAGCCGCAACGCATGCAATATGCGATTACCGAATTCGTGGACATCGCCGGACTGGTTGCGGGAGCAAGCAAGGGTGAAGGGCTGGGCAACCAGTTTCTCGCCAACATCCGCGAGACCGACGGCATCGTGAACGTGGTGCGCTGCTTCGAAGACGACAACGTGGTGCATGTGGCGGGCAAGGTCGATCCGGTTTCCGACATCGAAACCATCAACACCGAACTGGCGCTGGCCGATTTGCAAACGGTGGAAAAAGCGCAGCAACGCAACAGCAAGCAATCGCGATCCGGAGACAAGGAAGCCGCCAAGCTCGGCTTGTTGCTGGAGCAAGTCTCCGCCCATCTGAACGAAGGCAAGCCGGCGCGCATGCTGAAGCTGGATGCAGGCCAGCTCGCGCTGCTCCAGCCGCTGTGCCTGCTCACGATCAAGCCCGCCATGTATGTCGCTAACGTGGCGGAAAACGGTTTCAGCAACAACCCGCTGCTGACGCGGCTGGAAGAATACGCCGCCAGGGAAGGCGCGCCGGTGGTGCCGATCTGCGCCGCGCTGGAAGCCGAGATCGCCGAACTTTCCGATGCAGACAAAAAAGAATTCCTGGCCGACGTCGGCCTTGAAGAACCCGGCCTGAACCGCCTGATCCGTGTAGCCTACAAGCTGCTCGGCTTGCAGACCTACTTCACCGCCGGAGTGAAAGAAGTGCGTGCCTGGACCATTCATGCCGGCGATACCGCGCCACAGGCGGCGGGTGTCATCCACAATGATTTCGAGCATGGGTTCATCCGCGCCGAAGTCATCAGCTACGAGGACTTTATCGCCTGCAAGGGCGAGGCGGGCGCCAAGGAAAAAGGCAAGATGCGCCTGGAAGGCAAGGACTACGTGGTGCGGGATGGGGATGTCATGCACTTCCGCTTCAACGTCTAATCGGGGCTGGCGCTAAGCCCTTATCCGCTGGCTGGTTGCCCCCTGTTCTGGTGGGGCCGCTGTAAACAAGTCTCTGCCGCCTGGATCGCATCGGCGCATGGAATTTACTGCTATTTGTCAAATTAATGACGGTTTGGATGTTGACTTTGGTTTTGAGACTAGACATTATTCGTTTGCGTCGCTGCCCAATAACTTTTATGCTGGTACGAAAATAAAGACAAAAGATAGTTTTAACGCGATACGCCGCATCAAAAATAATCCGTTTCATTTTTTATCACGTTTAGCTGCGTGCTGACGTGGGTTAAATTGTTTGCCGGGGGAGTCCTTACGATGCACCGTTTTTTACGTTTGTCTACCTTGCTAATAGGACTGTTTGCTGCTGTGGGCAGTTATGCAGTCGATGCCCCGCAACCTGCGCCAATGACCGAGGATGATCTGGGCCCGGCTATTGAGCAACCCATCGAGTTTCCCCACAATCGCCATGCAGGCCTTCGCAATCCGAATGACCCAACCAATAGCGACCCTCTCAAGGGTGGCATGGAGATCGACTGCATGTATTGCCATACCTACGCCAGGCGTAGTGCGGTTGCGGGCATTCCGCCGCTGCAAAAATGTATCGGCTGTCACCAGAGCATCGCATCGGTACGCGAAACACCGCGCATTAAAAAGCTGTTCGAGTACTGGGATGCCAAGAAAGCCATTCCCTGGAAGAAGGTGCATGATCTTCCGGACTTCGTTCGTTTCAGTCACGAGCGCCATATCGAACGTTTTATTTCTCAGTTAAACCGCCCGGTTCAGGAGGTTTGCGGTTATTGCCACGGCAATGTAAAAGAAATGACGGTGGCACGCCGCAGCAAGTCACTTGCCATGGGTTGGTGCGCCAGCTGTCACCAGAAAGATCATCCGGTCACCGCCGAGGGTGGCAAGCCGATTGGTAATCAGGCTTACTGGTACAACTTCCAGAAACCGGCAGCCGATACTTCTGGCGGTGCGGTCAAGGCGCAAGGTCCTAACGATTGCTGGCAGTGCCACAAATAAGCCATAAAACTTTTGGCCGGGCAGCCGGCGGACATGACATTTCAAGAATCTTCCAGAGAGGTTGTGATGATGAACAGCGGTTTTGATCGGCGTGATTTCCTGAAGGTGCTGGGCTGGAGCGGTGTGGCGATTGCGTTGAACGGCTGCGGCAATACTTCAGTTGAGGATGGCAAGGAAACTGTAGTTTCGTATGTTGAAACGAACGACTACATGATTCCCAGTATCAGCACGTACTTTAATTCGACCTGCGCGCAGTGTGATGCGGGCTGTAATATCACCGGACGCATACGCGAAGGGCGCGTACTGAAGCTGGAGGGCAATCCCGATTCCGCGATCAATCGCGGCAAGACATGTGGCCTGGGACAGGCAGGCGTGCAACACCACTACAATCCTGACCGTGTGCGCGAGCCGTTGTTGCGCAAGGGTGGGCAAGGCGAAGCCATCACCTGGGAAAAAGCCTATGCGCTGATCGCCGAAAAGCTGAACGGTGTGAGCGGCGAAGAGATCGCTTTCTTGACCGGCGGCGTGAGCGGTCATCTCAAGGTGTTGCTGGGCAATTATCTGGACAGCTTCGGCTGCAAGAATCATTTCGTGTATGAAGCGATTGCGCCGGCTGTGCTGCGCGCTGCCAACAAGAAATCATATGGCGTGGAAATGCCGCGCTTCAACATCAACAAAGCCAAGGTGGTGCTGTCTTTCGGTGCCGACTTCCTCGGCGCCTGGGTTTCTCCGGTGCATTTCTCGCAGCAATATGCGCAGTTCCGTAAAGGCGTGGATGGCCAGCGTGGCGTGTTGATCCAGGTGGAATCGAAGATGACCTTGACCGGTGCCAATGCGGATCGCTGGGTTGTGGTGCGTCCGGGAACGGAGGGTATCCTGGCGCTGGGCATCATCAATGCGCTGGGTACTGCCAGTGGCGACATCGCAGCCAAGGTGAGGGGCTATGACAGGGCGCTTGTCAGCAAGGAGACCGGCGTCCCGCCCGGGCAAATCGACAAAATCGCTGCCCTGCTGAAATTGCGCTCACCAAGCCTGGTGCTGGCGGGCAGCGCGGCAGAAGGTTATGCGCATGGTTCGCAGAATGCCGCCGCGATCAATCTGCTTAACCATGTGTTGGGTAACGTGGGCAAGACAGTCGAAGCTGCTGCAGTGGTGCCGTTCCCGCAAATGGCTCCGGCAACAGGTAATACCGCCGCGCTGAAGACGCTTAACGATGGTTTGAATGCGGGCAAGTACAAGGTGCTGTTCAGCTACGCAGCCAATCCGGTATTTACCGCGCCGGGTGCGATGAAGTTCAAGGATAGCCTGGCCAAGGCGGGCTTCAAGGTGGCGTTTGCTCACTACCTGGATGAAACCGCCATGCAAGCGGATTTGGTGTTGCCGCTCGATTCCGCGCTGGAAGACTGGGGCACGCAGGTTCCCGAGTATATGGCGGAAGGCGCGCAAATCAATATCCAGCAACCGCTGATGGAAAAGCTGCATGCCAATACCCGTGGCATGGGCGATATTTTGCTGGCTTTGATCAAGCTGCGTCGCGCCGAAGAATACAAAAAGTTTGATGACTACTATGCTTATTTGCGCACCGCAGTGTTGCAGAACAAGGGTGCGCTGGGCGGCGGTGTTGCTGATGATGATACCTTCTGGAACGAGACGCTGAGCAAAGGCATCATCAAGCTGGCCGGTTCATCGCATGCACTGTCCGGCAATGCCGCAACAGCGGGTTTGTCGCTGCCGGCACCCGCCGCAATCAATGCGCAATATCCGCTGCACCTGATTCCATCTGTGAGCGCCAGCCTGCGGGATGGCCGTCATACCAACCAGCCCTGGTTGCAGGAATCGCCTGATCCATTGACTACTATCGTGTGGGATTCCTGGGTGGAAATCCATCCCAAAAAGGCCGCCGAACTGAGGATAGCAGAGGGCGATATCGTCGAAGTGACCGGCAAAAACGGCTCGATCAAAGCGCAAGCCTATTTGTTTCCGGGGATACATCCGGATGCGATTTCAGTGCCGCTCGGCCGCGGTCACGAGGCGCTGGGCCGTTATGCCAGGGGATATGGCGTGAACCCGTTCCAGATTCTGGATGCGGTGTTCGACAAGGAAACCGGTGAATTGGCGCTGCACGAGACCCGCGTCAAGGTCAGCAAGACCGGGCAGCGCGTCATCGTGGTCAAGGATGAAGGTTTTGTTGGCGGCAAGCAGATGGGCAAGAAAATTGCCGTGCGCGTGTCCAGCGATAAAGTTGAGCTTTCGGAGGAGGTTTAAGTATGTCGGTCAACAATCTACTGGAAAATTGGTCACAATTCCGTCACTTCCACCCGGTTGATGACAAGCCGCATGACCCGTACAAGTGGGCAATGAGCATCGATCTGGATGCCTGTACCGGTTGTAATGCATGTAGCGTCGCTTGCTATGCGGAAAATAATTTGCCGGTGGTCGGCAAGGAAAAATACGCGCATGGACAAGCGATGCATTGGATGCGCATTGAGCGTTACTGGGATGAAGATGATCGTGATTTTCCCGATCAGGGCGCGCAATTCCTGCCGATGATGTGCCAGCAATGCGAGGCTGCCCCGTGCGAAACGGTATGCCCGGTGGCGGCAACCAACCATACCGCAGATGGCTTGAATTCACAGGTCTATAACCGCTGTATCGGTTCGCGCTATTGCTCGGCCAACTGTCCCTACAAAGTGCGCTACTTTAACTGGTATGACTATCCGACTGACGACAATGTCTGGCCTGCCGAAATGAACCAGCAGCTTAATCCGGATGTGACGGTACGCGGCAAGGGCGTGATGGAAAAATGCACTTTCTGTGTGCAGCGCCTGCATGCCGCCAAGGGGGCTGCCAGGAGCGAAGGCCGCATCGTGCGCGATGGAGAAGTGCAAACGGCTTGCCAGCAAGCCTGTCCGGCCAGCGCGATTTCCTTCGGCAATCTGGTTGACCCTGAATCCAGGGTGCACAAACAATGGAAAGCACAGCAAGTCGAGCTCGATAAGGAAGAACAAACCAAAGACAAAAAAGAGGAGGGCGGGAGCGAGTTGCGCGGTTATCGCATTTTCGAAGAGCTGCGTCCCTATCCCTCGGTCATGTATCTGGAGCGTGTACGCGAAAGTGCCGTTTAACGTTTAAGTTGGCAAAATTACTGCAACTTTTTTAGGGAATAACAATGAAAGATATCCGCGAAGACATAGCGTGGGCGAAAATCAACCAGGATGTGCTGAAGAGCCTGGAAAACCCGAGAAAGCTGTATTGGGTCATCCTGTTCTGCGCGCTCGCAGCATTCGGGGTGGGTATAGGCTGCGAGGTGTATCAGTACCAGACCGGTTTGGGCGTGGCCAACCTGAACAACCCTTATGCGTGGGGGCTGTATATCTCCACCTTCATCTTCTGGATCGGCATGAGCCACTCCGGGACGCTGTTGTCGGCGATCCTGCACTTGATGCATGCCGACTGGCGCAAGCCGATCTATCGCTTCGCCGAAGCGATGACGACTTTCTCGCTGATGACGGCGGGGCTGTTCGTGATGGTGCATATTGGCCGTTTATGGCAGTTCTACTACTCGCTGCCTTACCCGAGCGAACGCGGCATCTGGCCGAACTTCCAGTCCCCGCTGCTGTGGGACGCGATGGCGATCTTCACTTATTTGAGCTCGTCAATTCTGTTCCTGTACGTGGGTATGATTCCCGATCTGGCGATCTGCCGCGACAATATGCACGAAGGATGGCGCAAGAAGTTGTACACCTTGTTGTCGCTGGGTTGGGAAGGAACTGACCGCCAATGGCGCAACTTCCGCGTCACTTACTTGACGATCGCCTGTTTCCTGAGTCCGCTGGCGGTGTCGGTGCACTCCATCGTGGCATCCGACTTTGCCATGTCGCAACAACCCGGCTGGCATGTCACCTCATTCCCGCCTTACTTCGTGGCCGGTGCGCTGTATTCCGGTTGCTCCGGGATCATCACGCTGTTCATCATCTTGCGCTACGTGTTCAAGTTTGAGGAATACATGACCAAGTCCATCCTGAAGAAAATCGTGCGTCTGACCTTCGCGATTTCGATGATATGGACTTACCTGAACGCGGTGGAATTCGCCTCGGTCTGGTACAGCAACGACCAGGCCTCCAAGGATATTCTGATCCAGAAAGCAACCGGGACTTATGCTCCGTTCTGGTGGGGAATGATTTTCTGCGGCTCGATCGTGCCTTTGACTCTGGCCTTCAAACGAGCCCAAACCAACATCCCGGTGCTGTTCGCAGTGTCGCTGCTGTTGAATCTGGGCATGTGGCTGGAACGCTGGATGATCATTGCGCCGACTTTCTCGCACGGTTACTATCCTTGGACATGGGATCACGACCAATGGCCAAGCCTGATCCAGTGGGGCATGGTGTTCGGCAGCTTCGGCTGGTTTACCATGCTGTTCATGGTGTTCTGCAAGGTGTTCCCATCCGTGTCCATGTATGAAGTGAAGGAAATGGTTTATCACCGCAGCCTGCACCTGAAGAAGAGTGAAACTGCCGAGCAGGGAGCGCACTGATATGAGCCAACGTCATTTACTCGCGCTGTTTAATAACTTCGAAGATGCCGAAGCCGCGATTTACGAGTTGCGTGCGGCCGACATCAAGGGATTCGATTTTGATGATTTGACGTTGAAATCCCCCATCGAGCACCACGAGGTGGAGGACGTCCTGGGCCAACGCTCTGCCAAGGTGCAATGGTTCACGCTGGTTGGCGCGTTGCTGGGCGGTCTGCTGGGGTTCTTCCTGATTTCCGGCGCGCAGGCAAATTTCTACGCGCAGATAAAAGGCGGGAAACCCATCGTGCCGTTCCCGCCCAACTTCGTGCTGACCTTCGAGATGTTTGTTTTGGGCGGCGTGTTTATCTCAGTCCTGGGCTTCCTGGTTTGCGCGGGTTTACCGGCCAAGAGGTCGCCGCTGTATAGCGCGAAGGTGTCGGAGGATCAGATCGGAATTTTGGTGAAAGCAGACGAGTCTGCGATTGCGAAAATCAAAGGCGTGCTCCTCAATCATGAGGCGTTGGAAATTCAGGAAGAGGCAGGGAAATGAGAAAGTTATCCTTAGCGGTTGCGTTGTTGCTCGCGCCCTCTCTGGCGCAGGCATGGCCATGGTCGCAGGACATGGCTAACCAGATCAGTGTTAAGCCGCAAGAAAGTGTTGATGCGGCCAATCCGGGCATGAAGGCATTCCCCAAACGTTCCGTGCCGGTCCCCGGCACGACCGTTATGGCCAAGGATCTGGAGGCTGCGATGAAAATGGCCAATCCCGTTCCGGCTGATGAGAAATCTGTCGCGCAGGGAGGCCGTTTGTTCGCGATTTATTGCACCCCTTGCCATGGACAATCGGGGACGGGTGATGGCCTGGTGGGAGCCAAGTTGACCCTGAAGCCGTGGGATTTGACTACCACAGGCCGCTTGCTGGATACCAAGGCGTTTCCCGATGGCTATGTCTGGGGTTACATGACTTTAGGCGGCGCGGTGATGTCCAGCTATGCCAATGACCTGTCGGCGACCGAGCGTTGGCATGTGGTGAACTACATGCGCAAGGTATTGCAAAAGGGCCAGGCTGGACAGGCTATGGCCAAGGCCGCTTCGGCAGGCTCAGGACAGGCAAAATAGGAGACGGCGAATATGTTGGCATACAGTAATTGGGCGGTGTTGACCGTTAGTTTTGTAGTGGTGCTGTCGCTCGCATTGGGTGGCGTTGCCCTTAGTTCAGTGCTGCATCTGGTAAATGCCCAATGGCGTTTTGAAGTGCGCCACCTGGCGGTTTCCTTGTATGCGCTGTTTCCGTTGGCGTTTGTGCTGCTGGTCGTGTTGCTGGCAGGGGGTTCATATACCTTCCCGTGGTGGGACAACCCCATCACCAAGGAATTCCACATGCCCGGCTGGTATCGCTCGCACTGGTTGATCCCGCGCGAGGTGATCGGCATGTTGTTCATGATGGCGTTGTACTGGGTATTCATCAAGCGCCAGACAGTGAGTGAACGCAGCCCGGAAGATGCGGAGCGTTTTCACCAGATTGCAACCTGGATACCGTTCTTCTTCGTGCTGTACAGCACCATGGTCGCGTGGGACTTCGAGATGACGCTGGTTCCGCATTGGCACAGCGCGATTTACGGGATGCACCAGTTCATCAGCAACTTCGGGATGTTCCTGGCTTTTCTGGTGGTGTGGATTTACGTGTTGAACAGCCGCCAGAAACTGGTTCGTCCGGTTCCGGATTACATCTACAACTACCTTGCGCAAATGTTGTTTGCGTTTACGCAGCTGTGGATCTATACCTTTGATGCGCAATATCTGACCATCTGGTATGGCAACCTCCCGGATGAAACGGACCGTGTGATGGGGATGCAAAACGGCGATTACTCCTTTATCTGGTGGTCCGTACTGGTACTGAAGTTCATCATTCCGTGCACCGCATTCTGCTTTCCCGGCCCGCGCCACAATGTCAACGCGATCAATGCAATTGCCGTCTGCATCATCGTGGGCACGCTGTTCGAGCGTTATGTGTGGATAGGCGGTATCAAAGGCACAGGCGCGTACCCTGTTCTGGCGAGCATCGCAGTCACCGCTGTGGTCGCAACCATAGGCTTCTTCCTGGTGCGTATGTTCATGCAACGCACCCAGTTGATCAAGGCGTAACTGGCAGGCGGGGTTGCGAGGGGACGGCCTGCACTTCAATGAGTGGGCACCTCGAAAAACCGTAGCGAGCGGCTTGAGTGCAAGGCGCACGGAACGGAGCGACGAGACATATCAAGTAGATAGGCGAGGAAGCGAGTACCGCGCAACGCCGCAATCAAGTTGCGCAGTAGGTTTTTCGAGGTGCCCTAAACATTGAGCCAGCCGGATATCATCACCCTCAACCAGAAATTCGCCATCGCCGGACAGCTTGAGTTCGCCGCAGAGGCGAACGGCATGGCGGTTGCGCGCATCGCCAACCACCACGCGCAATCCACCATCGCGCTGCAAGGCGCGCACATTCTGGCCTTCCAGCCCAACGGCGAAGCACCGCTTATCTGGCTGAGTCCGGCAGCGAAGCTGGCACCCGGCAAATCCATACGCGGCGGCGTGCCGGTCTGCTGGCCGTGGTTCGGCGCGCACGCCACCGCGAGCGGCTTCCCGGCACATGGCTTTGCCCGCACCGTTCCCTGGCAAGTGACGGCAAGCACTGCATTGCCGGACGGCAGCACGCGCATTGCTTTTGAGCTGCCGCAGAGCGCCATTCCCTCCGCGCAATGGCCGCACGCCTGCCGTGTGCGGCTCATCGTGACAGCAGGCAAAACGCTGGCAGTGGAATTGATTACCGAAAATACCGGCAATGCGCCGTTCAAAATCGGCGAAGCGCTGCACACCTACTTTGCCATCAGCGACGTGGACAACGTCCGCATCACCGGCTTGGAAGACTGCGTTTATCTCGACAAGGTGGATGATTGGAAGCGCAAGACCCAGGCCGGCGCGATCACCATTACCTCTGAAGTGGATCGCCTGTACGTGAATACCGAAAAGGACTGCCTGATCGAGGATGCCGGACTGAGGCGCCGCATCCGCATCGCCAAGCGCGGCAGCCGCTCTACCGTAGTGTGGAATCCGTGGATCGAAAAGGCCGCGAAGATGGGCGATTTCGGCAGCGACACCGGCTATCGCGGCATGGCCTGCGTGGAAAGCGTGAATGCGGCGGAGAACGTCGTCAGCGTCGCCCCCGGCGCGACCCATGCGTTGAGCGTAGTGTACAGCACCGAAAAAATCTAGCGGCAAGCATTTCCCGCCACATTCGGCTATCATTCGGTTACGGAATGTGGTTTGTCTGATTAATATTTGACAAGAAAGGTTACGGCAATGGATTCCAAAATGCGCACCCTCGTAATCGCAATAATCGCAGCCATTATCTTGTGGCTCATCGGCGGGTTTGTATTCGGCAAGGAGGTTGGCATGATCTGCGTGATTGCCGGCATCGCCATTGTCGGGCTGGCAGCCGGCAACGTCATGAATTCCCCCGAGCCGGATCATAAGTAACAGACGGTTTGGCCGGGGTTATCTCCCCGGAGCGATATAGCGCAAACCTGGCAGCGGGTTTGCGTTATTCATTTGCGGGGTCGTTAATGCAGGAGCCAGATTGGCTGCATATGCTCCTTTCTCATCCCGCGCGGCCTCGCACTCTGTTACAATGCGCGCCGCGACACCGTTTCAGTCTTGTTGTCGCCGCCGATCCCGGTTCGCAGTTCCCACCTCATTCTGCCTAAGACTGGCGCGCCCTGGCGTGACAGGCCGATATAATCCAATAGAAAGTTAATATGCCTTTTGCTGCTCTCGGCTTGTCCAAAGAAATTGTCCGCGCCGTTACCGAGCGCGGTTACACCGAACCCACGCCGATCCAGGCGCAGGCCATCCCCGTTGTGCTGTCCGGACGCGACCTGCTGGCAGGCGCGCAGACCGGCACCGGCAAGACCGCCGGTTTTACACTGCCCATCCTGCAACGGCTTTCCACCACCGCGAAGCCCGCCACCGGCAAGGCGCACATCCGTGCGCTGATCCTCGCCCCCACGCGCGAGCTCGCCGCGCAGATCGAGGAAAGCGTGCGCGAGTACGGCAAATACCTCAAGCTGCATTCGATGATGATGTTCGGCGGCGTCAACATCAATCCGCAAATCCAGAAACTGCGCGGCCGCGTGGATATCCTGGTGGCCACGCCGGGACGCCTGCTGGATCACGTGCAGCAGCGGACAGTGGATCTGTCCCATATCGAAATTCTGGTGCTGGACGAGGCCGACCGCATGCTGGACATGGGCTTCATCCGCGACATCAAGAAAATCCTCGCGCTGTTGCCCAAACAGCGGCAGAACCTGCTGTTCTCCGCCACGTTCTCTGCCGAGATCAAGCTGCTGGCAGATGGCTTGCTCAACAAACCGGCGATGGTCGAAGTGGCGCGCCAGAATGCCACCGCCGAATTGATCACGCAGCGCGTGTATCCGGTGGATCGTGAGAGGAAGCGCGAACTGCTCGCCCATCTCGTCAAGGAACACAACTGGCATCAGGTGCTGGTGTTCACGCGCACCAAGCATGGCGCCAACCGCCTGGCCGAACAGCTCGGCAAGGACGGCATCCCGGCGCTGGCCATCCATGGCAACAAGAGCCAGGCGGCACGCACCCGCGCGCTGGCCGAATTCAAGAGCGGCGAGCTGCAAGTGCTGGTGGCGACCGACATCGCCGCGCGCGGCATAGACATCATCGAGCTGCCTCATGTGGTCAATTTCGAACTACCCAACGTGCCGGAAGATTACGTGCATCGCATCGGCCGCACCGGCCGCGCGGGCAGCGAAGGCGAAGCGAGCTCGCTGGTGTGCATTGACGAACGCAAGCTGCTGAACGACATCGAGCGCCTGACCAAAAGCGAAGTTCCGGTCGTGCAGGTGCCCGGTTTCGAACCGGACCCGCGCATCAAGGCCGAGCCTATCCTGAACGGACAGAACCGGGGTCAGGGTGGACGCGGCCAGGGTCGTGGCCAGTCAGCACCCCGTGCGGGCGGCGGACAGCCACGAGGCCGCTCAGGCGCACAGCCAGCACCTCCCAAGGCGCCGGGCGGCGGCAAACCAGCGGGCGAACATGGTGCAGGGCGCGGGGCAGCGCCTGTGCTGCACCGTTCCGGTGGGCGCGGTCGGTAAGAGTTGCGTGAGTACGGAACAAGCTAAAATCACAGTTCAAGCCACAGAGGACACAGAGAGCACAGAGAAATGCGCAGGTTTATCTCTGTGTCCTCTGTGATCTCTGTGGCGTGTGTTTTTATAGGGTAAATCACTAGTGTCCGGTTAAAAATGACCCAATGACTCTGAAATCCTTATTTGATGCCGCATTCGGAGATTCTTATAGTGTCTCCGACTTGAACGGCGTACACGCCTTCGTGCAGTCTGGCAGCTTTCCTGCTGCTGGAGATT
>JACREC010000070.1 GCA_016218445.1 Nitrosomonadales bacterium | reverse complement strand
GCTGCATCCCAAATCGACGTTAGTGAAGACAGGGTGGGGACATGGCTACTTGAGTCTGTCCGCAACAACGGCAGATAGCCCGGATCGTCCCTCCACCCCGGCACCCTATGGGTGCGAGTTGAATCATACAAGCCCGGATGGGATGCAATGAAATCTGGGGGTGCTTGTAACCAGAACCCGGATTTCGCTACGCTACATCCAGGCTACTGAGTGCCCATTTCCCCTGTGCGCCGCCTCGATCAGCCGCAAGGAAGCGGAGGGGTAGGCGAGCACTGTTCGAGCTCCGCAACAAGGCACGTTGTGTGTGCCTTGTTAGGGCGAGTTGCGCAGCCCCGCTTGCTTGCGGCTGATCGAGGGCACCCCGAAGGGGCGGCAAACCGGGGGCGACTTCTTTGGGTTACCTTTCTTGGCAAGACAAGAAAGGTAGCTTGCTGCCGGGCAACCCCCGGCGGTTTTTTCTTTGATGTTGGGTTACGCGCTGTGCGCTCCACCCAACCTAACGTCTAGCGACTACCAACTCTCTTCTGATACAACCTGAACCGCTCATTCTTGTCGCTGCTGCGACCGCCTTCCCAGATTTGCTTCCATTCCGTTTCGTCTTCCGCCGACTGGGCCATCCGGGTCCCTCGCACCAGCAGCAAGCCGCAAGCGCCATGCGCATGGCGGCGCGTGGTGATATTGCCCAAGTATTGCAGCAGGGCGCGCTGCGTATCATCCACATGCCGGCTTGCAATGCAGTCATATTGCTTGGGCAGGGCGTGCTTGAGGGAAACAACCATGCCGCGGTAGCTCTTGCCGCTATCCAGCCACGGCAGCCACAGGGTCATGGCGAGTATCCAGATCAGGGTGACGCCCGCTGCCCAGTTGGTCACCGAACGCCTGATGGAGCGCCCCACGCGCCACACCAGCACCAGCCACAGCACGGTGGCGATCACTGCGATCCAGAACGTCGGGGTATGCACCGTCGGCTCGAAGCCGGGCTGGTATTCCTTCAGCCATTGCGTGATCTTGGCGTGGTTGTCCAGCAGCAGCCCGGCCCAGCCCCACCACATCAGGATGGCGAGCAGGCCGAAGGTCATGATGCCGAACCAGTCCAGTGCGTTGGCCGCGCCGCGCCGCAGCGTCGAGAGCGATGCGGCGGCGAGCAGGGTAAGCGGCAGCAGCATGGGCAGCGCGAAGATGTCCTTGATGTTGGGCACCAGGCTCAGCGTGACCAGCATCACCGCGAAGCTTACCAGCGGCAGCTGGAATTCAAACTGGTGCAGCACTTTCCTGCGCGCCTGCCACACCGCCCACGCGGCCAGCGGCAGGGCGGGCCAGGCGAACCACGGCAGGATTTTAACGTAGTAAAAAGTTTCATCGTAATCGCCGCCGCGCGCGTAGCTGAACCAGCGCCCGATGTTCAGCGTCCATGCCCATTCCGCGAACAGTTGCGGCGAGCGCAGGTACAACAGGGCGGGCCAGATGATGAGCCAGGGCAGGGCGCACAACGCGGCAATGCCGAGGCTGGTGAAGACGGGACGGGTGCGCCAGTTGCGGAACAGCAGCAGCGCGGCGCTGATGAACAGGAACAGCATGGGCGCGATGAAGCCCTTGGCCATGAAGCCGATGCCCAGCCCGGTGCCGAGCAACACGCCCGCGCGCTGGGGGCGGCGGTGGCTCAGGCTGTAGCCGTATTGCATGATGGCGCAGCCGGTGAGCAGCGCGAGGTCGGTGACAAGCTGGTGCGCGGTGACCAGCATGCCGAGACAGCCGATCAGGATGATGGTCGCCGCCCAGCCGCGTCCGCTGCCGAACAGTTCGCGCCCGGCCAAGCCGGTGAACAGCAGCGTGAGCGCGGTGTAGAAACCGCTCGCCAGGCGCGCGCCGTCGTGCAGCGCGAGCAAGGGGGAGAACAGTTTGGCGAATGCCGCGGCAGTGATGTAGAACAGCGGCGGCTTGTCCAGGTAGTGCTCACCGGCGAGCGTGGGAATCAGCCAATCGCCGCTTTGCAGGATGTGATAGACCAGCCCGAAGCTGTGCGCATCTTCCGGCTTCCACGGGTCATGCCCGATCAGCCCGGTGGCCACCCATACCGCGCACAACAACGCAAGAAACAGCGCCTTGGTTTGCGTGATGGGATGCTCGTGCGTGGCGGACGGATAAGAAAACATGCGGGCAACTTATTCCACGATCTTGACGTACTGGCCCGGCACGGGCTCGCCCTGCGGGTAGTTGCCATTGATCAGGCGCAGGTAATTTTCCGCTGCCCTGCCGAGCGGTGAATGCTGCGCCAGGTTGGCGTAGGTGTCGCCGGCACGCGCAGTGGTGAGCCTGATGACGAGCGGTTTTGCCTGCCTGCGCTCCGTCTCGCTCAGGGCGTGAAAGCTGTGGATGGTGTCCAGCATGCCGTTGCGATGTGATGCGAAGGCTGCACGCGATTTGGCGTTGCACTGGATGATGAAGGCGCGTTGGTCAAAATAGATCACGCCTGCCATTGCCGCGGGCAGCGTGGCGAGGGCGGCGGGCAACCCGTTGATGTCCAGTGTTTCGACCATGTTATCGGAACCGAAACCGGCCATGCGGCGTGCATAGCTGGCAGGCGTGCCCGAGGGTTGCTCATCCATTTTCAACTGGATTACGGCGTCGCCCTGCGGGCTGACGGCGAGCAGCTTGTCCGGCAGGTTCTGCACCCGCCAGTCCTGCGGAAAACTCAGCGCGATGCCCAGTTCAACGTGCATGAATTTATTGTTGCGCACCACGCCCTGCTCGCCGCTTTCGTTGAAAATCAGGCCATCGATCTGTTGCAGGAACTTCGCGTATCCCTCCTTGGGATTAGTGACGGTGAGATGGCTGGATTCGCCCACCACCTGCTGCAGGCGCGTGTCATTGTCCGGATGGGTGGCAAACAGGCCGTGATAGCGGCGCGGTTCGCGTCCTTCCTGCCTGGCGATTTCGGCATCGAGCAATTCCTGGTGCTTCAGGACATCTATCACCTTGATCATCGCATGAGGGTCATATCCGGTGCGCGCCAGGTATTCCGCGCCGAGGCGATCGGCCTCCAGTTCGTGGTCGCGGCCATAACCGGCGAACAGCGCGCCGCCCAAAATGTTGCTCAGGTTTTGCCCGGCGGCGGTATTGATTTCCGGCGCGAGGATGGAAGCGATGGTCAGGCCGATATTGGCGGCCAGCTCTGCGCTGGCCTGGCGCACGCCGTGGCGCGCCGTCACATGCCCGATTTCATGGCCGAGCACGGCGGCCAGCTCGGCCTCGGAATTGAGGTAGGCGAGAATACCGCGGGTAATGTAGACATAGCCGCCCGGCAAGGCAAAGGCATTTACCTCCGGTGTATCCAGCACCGTGAAGTGATAGCGGAGATTGGGGCGGTGGCTCTTCTTCGCGATTTGCTGCCCCACGCTGTTGACGTACTCCTGCAGCGCCTCTGATTTATACACCCCGTACTGCTTGCGCACTTCTTCATTGGCGCTGCGGCCAAATTTTATTTCCTGCGCTTCGGACATCATCACGAAATCCTGCTGGCCGCTCACCGGATTTTGCGCGCAGCCGGCCATGGCAAGCAGGGCCATGCAGGCAAGCAGGACTTTTATCGGGCTTCTCATGTTGCGGATTGACCTTTACGAAATAGCAGACGCCGTTAACGACTGCCGTCATTCTCGTGCATCCGGAATACCGGGCGTGGCCTTCAATTATTACATTTTAAATCAGAAACAAAAAAGGCAGCGTGCGCTGCCTTTCAGTTGTTGCCTGTTGCAAGCTCCATTACGCGGCAGCTTTTGCACCGGGCTTGGCGTATTTCTGGTTGAATTTCTCGATGCGGCCGGCGGTGTCCACGATCTTCTGCGTGCCGGTGTAGAACGGATGGCACTCCGAGCAGACTTCCACATGCAGCGGTTTGCCCATGGTGGACTTGGTCTTGAATGTGTTGCCGCAGCTGCAGTTCACGGCGATTTCTTCATATTTCGGATGGATGTCGGCTTTCATTTTCTGTTCCTTGCTAAAGTTGGGCGCGGCGGTTGTACGCGCTGATTAAGGGCGCGGATTATCCATGAAAAAGCGGGCATGTGCAACTTTGTGGTTTTTGCGGATAGACGTTAGCAGCAGCGCTTGATATCGCTCCACTTTTGTTGCTGTTCGTGCTGGAAAAAGTTCTTGCGCGACAGCGGCGCGGTATTGGCGTGGCAGGCAGAATGGTGTGCCAGATAGCGTTCGTAGGCATCATCGCCGCTGAGTTGGCGCAGGGCGTACCAAAATTTTCTCCAGTTTGCATAAAGCCACCGAAGAACCGTAGCGGGCAGGTCAAGAGGCAAGGCGCGGCGCAACGAGCGACGAAGACATACCGAGGAGGGTAGGCGCACCCGCAAGGGGTAGGCCGTGCGGTTCCCGTAGCTAAAGCTACGACCGCTACGCTCAGGAGTCGAGTAAGCACGCAACGCAGCATATTGACCGCGCAGTAGGTTATTCAATCTCTTTGCCATGCTTCCTCCAATTGCGTGACGAGATGCGGTGCTTCGGACAGCGGTGGCACAGGCTTGCCGTTGAGGTGGCGGGCGCAGATGCGCAGCATGTCGAGCACGATCAGCCACAGCAGGCAGACGAAAAACAAGGTCAGTGCCGCATCGAGGCGCTGGTTGAAAATCAGCGTAGGTGCGGAAGCGGCTTTCTCCGGCGGCAGGACGCCGCTTGCGAGCTTGCCGGCGAGGTCGTTGGCGGCGGCGAGGAAGCCGATACGCACATCGGGGCTGGTGATTTTTTCCCACGCCGCACTGCTGGTGACGATGACCAGCCAGGTGAGCGGCAGGCCGGTGATCCAGGCGTGTTTCAGCTTGTCTGATTTGACCAGGATGCCGGTGGCAACGCACAGTGCGATGGCGGCCAGAATTTGATTGGAGATGCCGAACAGCGGCCACAGGATATTGACGCCGCCGTTGGGGTCAATCACGCCGATGTACAGAAAGTAGCCCCAAGCCGCGACCACCAGTCCGCTGGTAAGCAGTACCGAGGGATACCACGAGGTGCGCCCCAGCGGCTGCCAGATATTGCCCAGCATGTCCTGCAGCATGAAGCGCCCGACACGGGTGCCGGCATCCAGCGTGGTGAGAATGAAAATCGCCTCGAACATGATGGCGAAGTGGTACCACAACGCGAGCATA
The DNA here is from genome assembly GCA_016218445.1 of Nitrosomonadales bacterium. Lineage (GTDB taxonomy): Bacteria > Pseudomonadota > Gammaproteobacteria > Burkholderiales > Gallionellaceae > CAITJF01. The sequence continues at coordinate 27,367 of JACREC010000070.1, read as the reverse complement.
CCCTGGCCGAAGGCGCTGCCGAAGATGCTGGCCATGCCCACTGCCAGCGAGGGTGCGCCGCCGGTGCGGGCGAACAGCGTGGCTTCGCCCATCTGCTGTGCCAGCAGCGACATTTGCTCCACTGTGACCGGGAAGCCCCACGAGGAAATCTTGGCCACGGCTGCGGCAGCTTCCTTGCCCACCACGCCTGCGGGTGAGTTGATGGCGAAGAACACGCCGGGGTCGAGTACAGTGGCGGCGATCATCGCTATGATTGCGACGAAGGATTCCAGCGCCATGCCGCCGTAACCGATCATGCGGATGTCGCGCTCATTGGACAGCAGCTTGGGCGTGGTGCCGGAAGCGATCAGCGCATGGAAGCCGGAGACCGCGCCGCAGGCGATGGTGATGAACACAAAGGGGAACAGTTTGCCGCCGAAGATCGGCCCGCTGCCGTCTATGAACTGGGTGAACGCGGGCATTTTCACTGCCGGTTGCAGCCACACGATGGCCAGCGCCAGCAAAACCACGGTGCCAAGTTTTATGAAGGTGGAAAGGTAATCGCGCGGTGCCAGCAGCAGCCATACCGGCAGGATGGCGGCGGCAAAACCGTAAGCGATTACCGCCCATGCCAGCGTCAGGCCGGGGTGGTCGAACAGTACACGCAAGCCCGGCTGGTGATCCAGCCAACTGCCGCCCGCCACGGCCAGCAGCAACAGGATGACGCCGAGCAGCGAGCCTTCCAGCACGCGGCCGGGGCGGATGTCGCGCATGTACAACCCGACCAGCATGGCGATGGGGATGGTGGCGGCGACGGTGGAGGTCGCCCACGGGCTGTGCTTCATCGCATTCACCACCACCAGGCCGAGCACCGCAATCAGGATAATCATGATCAGCAACGTGGCGATCAGTGCGGCGATGCCACCGATGGCGCCGAGCTCATCGCGCGCCATTTGTCCCAAACTTCGGCCATTGCGCCGCGTGGAAAAGAACAGCGTGACCATGTCCTGCACGCAACCGCCCAGCACCGCGCCGATCAGTATCCACAGCGTGCCGGGCAGGTAGCCGAACTGCGCGGCCAGCGTCGGGCCAACCAGGGGGCCGGGCCCGGCGATGGCGGCGAAGTGATGGCCGAACACAATCCAGCGGTTGGTGGGGATGTAGTCGCGCCCGTTATTCAACCGCTCTGCGGGCGTGGCGCGCGTGGGGTCAATGGCCAGTACCCTGGCCGCGATCCAGGCCGCATAGAAGCGATAGGCGACGGCATGCACGCACAGCGCGGCGGTGATGAACCACAGCGCATTGATGGGTTCGCCCCGGTTGAGGGCGATGCCGCCCAGCGCGGCAGCGCCGAGCAGTGCGACGGCAATCCAGATGGAGGCGGAAAAAATTTTGTTATACATGAGCCAGAACTTTAAGTGAGAAATTTTTGTGCGACAATACTACCCGAAATCTCGTTTGTCGTTTACTTGACACCTTATCCACATAGTCCCTAACATCGCCGCTTTTTTTCAGGAACCGCCGTGTCGTTTGAAGCCATCAAGCAGTTGCTCGCACCGGACATGTCCGCCGTGGACAGGGTGATCCGCGCCCGTTTGCGTTCCGAAGTGGCGCTGGTCAGCCAGGTGAGCGAATACATCATCAATAGCGGCGGCAAAAGGCTGCGCCCGGCGCTGGTGGTGATGTCCGCCAAGGCGTTCGGCTACACCGGGGAATATCACCACAACCTGGCCGCAGTGGTCGAGTTCATCCATACCGCCACGCTGCTGCATGACGATGTGGTGGATGAATCCGAGCTGCGCCGCGGGCGCGCCACGGCCAGCACCCTGTTCGGCAATGCGGCCAGTGTGCTGGTCGGAGATTTTTTGTACTCGCGCGCTTTCCAGATGATGGTGGAGGTGAATGACATGCGCGTGATGCAAGTTCTGGCGGATGCCACCAATACCATCGCCGAGGGCGAGGTGCTCCAGTTGTTGAGCTGCCATGATGCGGGTGTGGATGCATCCAGTTATTTGCATGTGATCCACTGCAAGACGGCCAAGCTGTTTGAAGCGGCCATGCGCCTGGGTGCTATTCTGGCGCGGATGGACGAGGCCGGTGAGCAGGCTGCGGCGAAATACGGCATGCACTTGGGAACCGCGTTCCAATTGGTGGATGACGTGCTGGACTATTCCGGTGACGAGCAGGAAACCGGCAAGAATCTGGGCGATGATTTGTCCGAGGGCAAGCCTACCTTGCCGCTGATTTATGCCATGCAGCATGGTGATGCAAGCCAGGTAGCCATAGTGCGCCAGGCTATCGAACAGGGCGACATTGCGCGCTTTGCCGACGTGTTGCAGGTGATCAAGCAGACCGGCGCGCTCGAATACACCCGGCAGCAGGCGCAGCGCGAGTCGGATGCGGCATGCGCGGCGCTGGTTGGTTTACCGGATACGAATTACAAGCAATCCCTGTTACAATTGGCCAACTTTGCCGCCACGCGGCAATTTTAGAAGCAGTTTAAAACTGCTGCGCTTGCCAACTTGGGCTTGCGCGGTGCTCGGAATCCTCATGTACTAGAGTACACTCCGGTTCCTGCGCTCCGGGCGCACCCAACCCGGCTGCGCTCGCCACGTTTTAAACAGCTTCTACTTTCTTAGATTCGGGGTGTAGCTCAGCCTGGTAGAGTACTGCGTTCGGGACGCAGGAGTCGGAGGTTCGAATCCTCTCACCCCGACCAGCAATAAAAGCAACAGACGGCAGCGTTTCATATTCCCTACAAGGCGCGTGGTTACTATGCCACTTGTCAACGCCTGGCATGGGATGGGCGTTATTGACTTACCATCGGGAATGCGCACTTGCAAACCAGGCGGAAGTGTTTAAAATGCCCGGCGGGTAGTTAAACCCCCAATTTTTATTTTAATATATGGAGAGAACATGAAATCTATTATCGTAAGCATGGTTGCAGCAGCAGGTCTGATGGTTGCAGGTTCCGCACTGGCGGTAGATATGCCGGCATCGGGCAAAGCCAAGTGTGGCGCATGCCACGCTGTCGACAAAAAAGTCGTTGGCCCGGCATATAACGATGTTTCCGCGAAATACAAGGGCGATAAGGATGCAGTCAGCAAAATAATTGCCAGTGCCACCAAGGGTGGTTCGTTTGGCTGGAAACTGGGCACCATGCCGCCAAAAGGCCTGGGCGCGACTGACGCTGAAATCAAGGAGATGGCAGAGTTTATCGCCGGCCTGGCAAAATAAGCCGGAAGCAAGCTTCCTTCACAAAGCCGGCGCCAGCCGGCTTTGTTTTTTGGTTCCCGGACTTTCTGGCCAGCCCTGCATGGACATGCTTGCACATTGTGAATTTGGTGCTTTCCGCCAGAAACATATTGCACTCTTTAGAAGAGTGAGAAAGGCAGATGCAAGGCTGAAAATGAGGACAAAACCCGTGATCCTGAAAATACCAACTCAATCTACCGTTAATTCCATCGCACTGACCGATTATCGGTTGTAGCTTTACTCTTTTGTACAACATTCCTTATAGTGTCCGCGCAACATAAATATGGAGTGGATAATGTCCGCAAAAAGGCTGCAAGCTGGTGTAAATGCGATTGAGCTGATGATCGTTGTAGTCATAGCCGGCATACTGGCGGCTGTTGCTACGCCTTCGTTTTTCAGTTTAATCAACAGCACGCGCCTGACTTCCGCCATGACGCAGCTCACCAGTGATTTGAATCGCGCCCGTAGCGAGGCGATAAAACGCAATCGGCGCATGCTGGTTTGTGTGCGCGGCACCGATACCGCTTGCGGAACGGGTATCAACTGGCAAAACGGCTGGCTGGTTTGTTATGACGAAGATCAGAATGGTGCATGCGACACCGCTCCTGGCGACGGATCAAATCCGAACCCAATTACGGTACGCCCGGCAATCAATGCACGCCTTACCCTTACCAGCAGCGCGGCGCCCATTTATTTCAGCCCGAACGGCACTCAAGGCACTGCTGCTGCCACGCTGACTCTTAACGGCACATGGCCTGGGGCGACAGCTATTACCGCCAATATCGCCGCGACTGGCAACATATCCAAGACACCATAGGGGTCAACAAATGCGCCGCAACTTACACCCGTTCGCCTCGACCACAACACAACATGGTTTTTCCATGATTGAGATCTTGGTGACCCTGGTCATCGTCGCCACCGCTCTGCTCGGCACCGCTGGTTTGCAGGTTATCGCCATGAAGGTTAATAAAGGTAGTCATTTCCGTACCCAAGCGGTATTTTTGGCATCAGACATGGCGGAACGCATGGAAGCCAATAAGGCCACAGCCGTTCTCGGAACCTATGCGGTTGCGGCCACTAGCGCGGTTAACGTCGCTGCTGCCGATTGTTCGCAGATGGCATGCAATTCCGCAAATTTGGCAAGTTGGGATATCAGTCAGTGGGGTACTGCCATTACCGGCCTTTTGCCGCAACCGATCTGGTCTATCACCCAAACCACTGCGGGCAATCCCAGCACATACAGCATCGTAATCAACTGGACAGACAGAAGCTCCGTCAAGACGAGCAGCGGTGAGACTTTTTCCTACACCGCGACACGAACCGTAAGCAACTGATGCCATGAATGCGCACTCTCACAAAATTGCTCCCCGCTTGCCCTACCGCGTCATGGCTATGGCAGGGTTCAGCCTGATTGAGATGATGATCTCCATCACCATCGGGCTGATGATCGTCGCCGCATTGGTCGGCGTGCTGGTCAGCAATTCAGGCAGCACCAAAACCAACGATCGCACCTCCGAGCTGCAAAGCAACGGGCGCTACGCGCTGGATCACCTCAAACGCGAACTGCGCCATGCCGGATACCGCGGCTATACACAGGCGGAACCGAACACACCGACCACGGCAATCGCCGTCACCAACGAATGCCTTGATGGCGGTGCCGGCGGCGCCTTTGTGAGCAATATCCGCCAGGGTATATGGGGGGCGAACGACAGTAACCCTTTTACTGCCAACTGTATGAACGGCCTTTATGTACGTGGCGACGTACTGGTGATCCGCCGCGTAGCCAGCGCGCCGACAGCTACACTAGTCGCCAACACCATGTACTTTCGCTCCACCTATTCCGCCGGCGTGGTGTTTCAGGGAGTTGCGGCACCGGCCATCGCAGGCACGCCACTAGCCGATTTTGCGTTACAGGAATATGTCTATTACATCGGCCGAGATGATAACGATGCAACGGTTCCCGCGTTGCGGCGCATCGCCTTGCAACCCGACGGCAGCTTTGCCGATGAGATGGTGGTGAGCGGCATCGAACAGATGCAGGTGCAATACGGAAGCGCCACCGCCGACCTGAACACGCAATACTACAATGCAGGCGACGCACCAGACCTGACCGACGCCTCTACCGCTGCGACGCAAAACGGATGGGACAACGTGAACTCGGTACGCATCTGGTTGCTGGCGCGCAACTCCAAAGAGGAAACTGGTTATATCAACACCACTATCAATACTATTGGCTATCCGATGGGGGATATCACCTATACCCGGCCAACAAGCGACAGTTTCCGCCGCCAACTGTTCACGACCGTCGTGCAGTTGCGCAATTGAGAATGACTATCATGCAATCAGAAGACATAACCAATGACTTAGCCGGCGTCTTTTGCCGGGTTAGTCAGATGGCTAGTAGTTTTATCAGAAAACAGAAGACAGAAGACAGAAGTGCCGTCGCGGCTGTACCGTGCCATTTGTATGATCGCGCCGCTTTGCGGCGCACAACACATCAGTCCTCGGTCCTCGGTCCTCAGTCCTCTGAACGCGGCTCCACCCTGATCGTCAGCCTGATCATCCTGATTCTTGTGATGTTGCTGGGCGTAACCGCCATGACAACTTCCGACACGCAATATAAATTGGCGGGCAATCTGCAATTCGAAAACGCCGCGATGAACAACACCGAAACCGCCATCAGCACCGCAGAAAACTGGCTGGCGACCGGCACCAATTTCAGCAATGCCGGATTCACCACCTACGATCCGGCCATCCCCCACCTCTACCCGATTGGCGCTGCCGGCGACCCGTTGACGATGACATGGAGCGACGGCAACTCCATTCAGGTTGCCAATACCAACCAGCGTTACATCATCGAACTGATGTCCGTCGGCAACATCCTGGGCGGTTCGAGCGTGTTGATCGGCGGGGTCCCCGTTTCCATTTGCAACAAAGTGAACACCTACCGCATTACCGCGCGCGGCGTCAGCGCGCGCGGCGCCACCAAATTTGTCCAGTCCTACTACAGCGTTCTAAACTGTCCGCCGACCTGAGTTCCCAAGCTATTCACCAGGAGACCATCATGACCAAATGCACTCTCACAAAAAAACTGCAAGGCGCGGCCTTGCAATGGATCGGCATGTTCGCCCTGCTCGGTATGGCGGTCGCCTTTATCAAACCGGCAATAGCGCTTACCGCATTCACCCCGCAGGCACAGCCCACCGGTTATGTCGCGCAGGACGAAATTTCCAATTACGACCTGACCAGCGGCAACGAGACGGTTTACCGCCCCGGATATGAAAGAGAATTCTGGAGCGGCAACCTGTATGCTTTGCCGGTAAGCGCGGCGGGAATCGTGGATGCGACCGGCGGACGCTGGGCCGGCGCGGGAGGCGGAATGCAAGAGATTCTTGACGCCCAGAATTATGATACCGGGCGACTGATCGCCACGATGAAGGACGACGGCACCAAAATCCCGTTCCGTTATACCAGCCTGAACCCCGCGCAACTGAATACAACTTTCCCCACGACCATCAATCTTTTCGCGGCGACCGGCGCGAACATCGTGGATTTCCTGCGCGGCGACCGCACCAACGAGGGTCCTCAGAGCCTGCGGATACGCGGATCGGTATTGGGCGACATCATTCATTTGCGCCCCTATTATGTGGCCGATGCCACCAACCCCACCATTTTCGTCGGCGCCAATGACGGCATGTTGCACGCCCTCAATACGGCTGATGGCTCGGAACGCTGGGCTTACGTGCCGTCCATGCTGCTCTCCAAGATGATCAACCTTGCGAAACCCTACGGCGGCGTGAGCAATCCGCATGATTATTTCGTGGACGGGCGAATCAATATCGCCACCGTCACCAGCTCCGGCAGCAAGCGCATCCTGGTGGGCGGATTGGGTGCCGGCGGGCGGGGGTTGTACGCGCTGGACATCACCGGCAGCGCCGGACTGATCGCCGCGAGTGAAGCAGCCGTAGCCAGCAAAATCCTCTGGGAAATCACCCCTACTAAGGTGAATTACGCCAACCCGACCATGGCGAACGCCTATGTCAACCTTGGCTATACCTACGGCACGCCGACTATCGCCAAGGTGGCGGGGGTGGATGCGGTCATCATCGGCAATGGCTACAACGACGGGCAGGGCGACTACGCGGGCTGCACCCATGCCACGCCGAATTACACGAACTGCGGCGGCGATTATGCGGCCTACCTGTACGTGATCAATGCCTATACCGGCCAACTGATCCAGAAGATCAAGGCCGGCGCCGACGGAACGTCCGCCAGCCCCAATGGCCTGTCCGCGCCGGGGGCAATAGACAGCAACGGCGACGGTTCGGTTGATCTGGTTTATGCGGGGGACCTGAACGGCACAATGTGGAAATTCGATCTGACCGCCTCCACGGCAACCGTGCTGCTGACCACCAGTCCGGCGCAGCCGATCACCTCGACCCCCGGCGTTGCAATTGGCCCGAACAGCACCGGCTACATGATCAACTTCGGCACCGGCGCCATATTTACCGGCACGGCCGGCACCTATGACTCCGCCACTTCAACCTGGACCATCCCATCCACCGGCGATTTGGGCGACACGTCTGTCCATTATGCCTATGGCATCTGGGATGGCGCGCCGGTCGCAAATACCGAAGTGATGACCCCAACCCTTGAAGAGCGAGCCTATAACCTCAATGGGGTAACCACCCGCGTGCGCCGCAGCAAGAACATTGTCACGCCAAACTGGAGCAGCGGTGTCGCCAATCACAAGGGCTGGAAGGTCGCCTTGCCTGCCGGAGAGCGCGTGCTCGGCGAGGGCAGCCACATCGAGAGCGGACGCTTCTATTTCACCAGCCATAATCCGAACATTCCCTACCCTGTATCCGGCACCAACTCCACAATTCTGGGCGATAACTGGCTGATGGAACTGGATTATCTGACGGGCGGCAGCAAGGACAATCCGTTCCTAGATTTGGACGAGAACCATCTGCTGAACAGTGGCGACCGGATTAAATACATCACCGGAGATGCGTCGATTCCTGCGGCTTGTAATTTAAGCGATCCTTTAATCGCGGAAAGCACCCTCTGCGCCATTCCCGGCACGGACGGCATTCCGGTCGGCAGGTGGCTTTCCATGGGGGTGCAGTCGCAGCCCATTCTGGTGCAGTTGCAGACGTTGAATACCACCCTGTTCAACCAGAACCCGGATATCGCTTTTCCCTATCAGGATGTGGGATTCGGCGTGACGGGCGGCCACTTCGACGAAGACATCTATCATAATTGCACGACCTCCGTCTCCGGTGGCGTAACCGCCGTCAAGGCCACCGCCACGATCACGGTCGGCACTGCCGGCCAGACCACCAACCTGCCCGCCACGCTGGGCGTCATATCAGTGGATGGCATCGCCGTCTTCCCCGCGTTGACCACCACCGACATTACCAATGGCACGGCTACGACCACCAACGCCACGACCATCAAGAACAAGGTGACGGGCGGCTACACCGCCACCGTGTCGGGCAGTACGGTAACCGTCTCGGCGCCCGTTGCGGGAGCCAGCTACAACGGCAAAACTTTCGTCATCGCCGACGGCACCTCCCAAGCCGGTTCGCCTGCAGTACCGGCGGTGCGACCGACCGGGTTGATTCGTTTTGCCACTGAGGCGACGTCCAAGACCAGGAATAGCGGTACTCCGCGTATCAATAATGACTTGTCCGGTAGTGCTTCGGTCAAGGTGGGAGGAGTGGCAGCAAGTACTTCCAATATCGATCCGGGGAAAAACAAAAAACCGAGCGAGGTAGCCAATGCGGTGGCAAGTGCAATTGGAACTGGCGGCATCATCAAGGCTTACGTTGGCGGCAACACGGTTACACCCACTTGCGCTGCGGAACCCAACACTACAGTGTGTCTCGTGGACACATCAACCTATAGCAACGGCAATGCGGTTACCTTGGGTACGCTACAGGATTTTAATACCGTCACTTATACCACCGTGGCCACAGCCAACGGCTCTGCCGGCAGCGCCGCCACTGGCTGGAGCAACTTCGCGCCCGCCCTGACGGCGTCTGCATTCAGCGGCGGATCGGATGCGATTGCGGGTACGCGCACCACGACCTGTTCCCCGATCACGACATGGCAAAGCAAGTCGCACACCCACCAGTATGACGACAAGTTCGACAAGACCGGCGTGGACATGCTGAACGCCAGCGTGGAGGCGCTCAATCTGTACAACGCCGTGCCGACCGCCAGCCCGCAGTTCAAGGTGATCGCACAGAACCAGTACCTGAGCCCTGCGGTGAAAATCAACATCGGCAGGACGGATTACCAGTACAACGTGGACTTCGGTTATACGCCGGTCAGGGACTTCGTCACCTCGGCCAACCTGAACACCGTGGCCGGCATGGCTGCCTTGCCCACCTATACCCTTGCCGATGTCGGCAGCCTGGTCATCAACATGCCGATTGATGCGCTGACCTCCAAGAACTGGTGGGGCAATGGTGACGTGCGTTCCGGTCTGCACCCCACCCAGACCGGCTGTGTCAAGAAAGCAGCCGGCGCGAACGACGGCAACATGTACCAGCCGGTGATCCCGCCCGCGAATGGAGTAGATGGGCCGGGAACCAACGGGTACTCCGCTTCGACCACCCCCTTGACCGCGACCGGCGTACGCCATAACGGGGCGTTGACCATCCAGGTCATCAAGGCTAACACGCCGGACACTGCCATCGAGGAAAATGTGCCTGGCAGGCCGGAATACGGCTGGCGCGTGAAGTCAGCCGATTACAACACTTATGTGTACGCGGAATACACCACCTTCTGGCATCACCCAAATGGCAAGTGCTACGGCGATGCCGGCTGGATCAAGGCTCCGCCGCAGGACAACTCCAGTTCCGCGCCTGTCACCCCTGCAGCCGGTTCCACCGACCCGAAGCTCGGTGACCTGAGTGGTGGTGGCGGTACGGTGGTCGGCGTGACAAGAACGGTGGCGGGGAATGTGACGACCACCACCATCACGTACAGCGGCGGCGGACAGGCGACCATTGTCCGAACCGTCAACCCCGGTGGCAGCGTAACCTTCCGCACCAGGGCCGCAGGCTGTGCCGATGCAAGCTGCGAAACGGTTCAGATTATTGCGGCGTCCGGCGGCGGGGTCGTGACCGGCGCTACCGAGAGCCGCTCGCAGGCGCGCACCGGGCGCGTCTCGTGGCATGAATTGATCAGGCAGTAACCAACCCACTGCGTGATGCCGCGCCAAGCGGCATCACGCTTTTTTAACAACGAATTTATTTTGTTTTGCCTTTTTACCTGTTGGGGGAGTGAACCATGAAGCCTGATCGCATCGGCGGATTTAGCCTGATTGAATTGATGATTGCCGTGATCATCGTCGGCATCCTCGCCGCCATTGCCATGCCGAGCTACAGCAACTATGTGATACGCGGCTCGCGCGCGGCGGCGCAAACGGAATTGCTGGATTTGGCCAGCCTGCAGGAAAAGATTTACCTCAATTCCAATTGCTACACGTCGAGTGTCACCATGACTTATAACGGGACATCGGCCATCAATAATTGCACGGCGTCTCCAGTAGTCACTACTGGCGGGCTTGGCCGTACGACTGGTTTAACCAATGATGGCAAATATACGCTAAGCATTACCACGAGTGGGACGCAGCAGACCTATACCATTACCGCCACGCCCGTCGCGGGAAGCAAACAGGCAGGTAACGGCTGTCTCACTATTCAGGAAAACGGTCTGCGGCAGTGGCATGAAAACAATGATGCCTGCAATTCGGCCTCGCCTGTATCTTGGTGATCCGGGCACAACTTGTTTTCCCTGGAATTGGTATTAGACCGAAAATAGTGTTATTCCGGCGAAGGCGGGAATTGAGTGCAGTTGGCGGGGCGGATTTCTTGACACTCCACTTCACCTCCCCGATACTAGGCGCATCGCATTAGTTAAGGCTTTCCGCTTTGGACGAGTTTTCATTGGGTACGCTGTTTTTTGCCCTCGTTGTAATCCTGGTTTGCTCCGGTTTTTTCTCTTCTTCCGAAACCAGCATGATGGCGCTGAACCGCCACCGGCTGAATCATCTGGTGCGCAAAGGCAACAAGAGCGCCAAGCTTACTGCCAAGCTGCTGGCGCAGACGGACAAGCTGCTCGGTTCTATCCTGTTCGGCAACACATTGCTCAATGTGGCGGCGGCGACACTCACCGAGATCATTGTGTTGCGCCTGTTTGGCCACGATAACAGCACGGCGCTGCTTGCGGGCACGCTGGCGATCACCTTCACCATCCTGGTATTCAGCGAAATCATGCCGAAAGTAATTGCCGCCAGCTTTCCGGAGCGCGTGGCGCTGTTTTCAAGTTATATACTGTCTTTCCTCGTCAAGTTGTTTCACCCCGTGGTATCCATTGCCACGGCGATAGTTCGCGGCTTCCTTTGGCTGTTGCGCATCAAGGTGCAGACCGATCGAAGCCACCAGAAAGTAAGCCTGGAAGAGGTACGCATGATGGTGCTGGAGGCGGAGCAGTTCCTGCCGCGCAAACACCAGAAGATGCTGCTCAACCTGGTGGACCTGGAACGGGTTGCGGTGAACGACGTGATGGTGCCGCGCAACCAGATCGAGGCGCTCGACCTGAACGCTGAACCCGCTGTGTTGCGCGAGCAGCTGGCGACCTGCCACCACACGCTGCTGCCGGTGTACGAGGGGGCACTCGACAACATTGTGGGCATCCTGCACGTGCGTCGTACCCTGGCCCTGGTGCAGCGCGAGGATTTCGACCGCGATGAGTTGCGCGAGCTGTTGCACGAGCCTTACTTCATTCCTTCCGATACGGCGTTATTGTCGCAACTGCAGCATTTCCAGGAACGGCATACGCGGCTGGGGCTGGTGGTGGACGAATACGGTGAACTGCTGGGCCTGGTGACGCTGGAAAATATTCTGGAGGAGATCGTCGGCGACTTCACCACGCTGTCGCCTGCGCAAACCGGCAAGTTCCTGCGCCAGGAAGACGGCAGCCTGCTGGTGGAAGGCGGCACGCCGTTGCGCGATCTGAACCGCAAGCTGGGCATGCATTTTCCGCTGAATGGCGCGAAGACGCTGAACGGCTTGATTCTGGAGCATCTGCAGGATATTCCGGAAGCGGGCACCAGCCTGAAAATTGCGGATTACCCGATTGAAATCATCCAGACGCAGGATCGCGTGGTGAAGGTGGTGAAGCTTTTTCCTGCGTTGCGCCAGAAGGTAAATGAATAGCAAACAACAAATTAGCCACTTTACAATACCCGCAAAGCTCGGCATGATGGAACTAATTTGTCATTAAGGAAATGCTATGGCAGTGGACAAGAAGGCCGACAAGAAAAAAGAACCCCGCTTCTCCTGGGAAGGCAAAGACAAGACCGGCAAACTGGTCAAGGGCGAGATGCGGGCCGCCGGCAAGGAAATGGTTTCCGCGCAACTGCGCCGTCAGGGCATCACTGTCAGCAAGATCAAGAAAAGCAGCGGGGAGGGGGGCAAGGTCACCGAAAAAGATATCACCCTGTTTACGCGCCAGCTTGCCACCATGATGAAGTCCGGCGTGCCGCTGATACAGTCATTTGACATAGTGGGCAAAGGGCACAGCAACCCGGCCGTCGCCCGCCTGTTGCTCGACATCAAAACCGACGTGGAAACCGGCAGCAGCCTGTCACAGGCATTCCGCAAATACCCGTTATATTTTGACGATCTGTATTGCAACCTGATAGATGCCGGTGAACAGGCCGGTATTCTGGATGCCTTGCTCGATCGCCTGGCGACCTACAAGGAAAAAACCCAGGCTATCATAAGCAAAATCAAATCAGCCTTGTTTTACCCGGTTTCCATTATCGTGGTGGCCTTTGTTATTACCGCAGTCATCATGATTTTCGTAATCCCGGCGTTTAAGGAATTGTTCGCCAACTTTGGCGCAGACCTGCCCGCTCCCACACTGATCATCATGGCAATTTCCGACTTCTTCGTCAAATGGTGGTGGGCAATTTTCGGTGGTGTGGGCGGCGGCCTCTATACCTTCTTCTACTTCTGGAAGCGCAGCAAGAAAATGCAGCAGGTGATGGATCGGCTCCTGCTCAAGATACCGGTTTTCGGTCCGTTGGTACGCATTGCCTCCATCGCGCGCTGGGCGCGCACCCTGTCCACCATGTTTGCCGCCGGAGTGCCGCTGGTGGAAGCGTTCGACTCGGTGGCGGGCGCGGCCGGCAACGCGGTATATTTTGACGCGACCAAGCAGATACAGCGCGAAGTCAGCACCGGCAGCAGCCTGACAGTGGCCATGCAGAATACCGGGGTGTTTCCCAGCATGGTGTTGCAAATGACGGCGATCGGCGAGGAAGCCGGTTCGCTGGACAGCATGCTGGGCAAGGTCGCCGATTTCTTCGAGGCCGAGGTGGATGATGCGGTGTCGGCTTTATCCAGCCTGATGGAACCTGTCATCATGGTGGTGCTGGGCACGCTGATCGGCGGGATGGTGGTGGCAATGTATCTGCCTATCTTCAAAATGGGGCAAGCGGTTGGTTAAACAATCAGCCAGTGATTTTCCCCCCGATATGAGGCCGTGTTTACTTAATGGACAAGCATGACCTCTATTGTCCAATTACTGCAAAGCTCCCCGCCCGCATTCATCAGCTTATGGACGGTATTGGGCCTGATGGTCGGCAGTTTTAGCTCCGACATAACCCGCAAGCGGATTAGTCTTCACTGAAACAGCCGACATGTCCGAATTATTCCAGCTTCTTCAATCCTCACCGCTCGCATTCATCAGCTTATGGACGGTATTAGGCCTGATGGTCGGCAGTTTTCTGAATGTGGTGATCCACCGCCTGCCGAAAATGCTGGAGCGCGAATGGCAACTGCAATGCGCTGAACTCAGGGATCAGGTTACAGGTTACGGGTTGCAGGAGACAGGGGATAGCGAGTTGGTTGGCAATTCACCCGATACCCGGCACCCGGCACCCGACACCTACAATCTGGTCGTGCCGCGCTCAGCCTGCCCGCACTGCGGCCACAAGATCAGCGCGCTGGAGAATATTCCGGTCATCAGTTACTTGCTGTTGCGCGGCAAGTGCAAGGGTTGCGGCGCACACATCTCCGCACGCTACCCCATCGTGGAGGTGGCAAGCGGGCTGCTGAGCGGCTATGTCGCATGGCACTTCGGCTTCGGCATGGCTGCATCGGCCGCTCTGCTGCTTGTCTGGGCGCTGCTGGCGCTGACCTTTATCGATTTCGACACGCAACTGCTGCCGGACGCCATCACCCTGCCGCTGCTGTGGCTGGGGTTGCTGTTCAACCTGCCCGCCACCTTTGTTGACCTGCACAGTGCCGTTGCCGGTGCGGTTGCGGGATATCTGGTGCTGTGGGCCGTGTACTGGCTGTTCAAGCTCACCACCGGCAAGGAGGGGATGGGCTATGGCGACTTCAAGCTGCTGGCGGCAATCGGCGCGTGGCTGGGCTGGCAGATGCTGCCGCTGGTCATCCTGCTTTCCTCACTGGTGGGCGCGGTGGTTGGCATCACGCTGATTGTTGTGGCACGGCATGGCCGCAATATCCCCATCCCGTTCGGCCCCTATCTCGCGGGTGGCGGTCTGATCGCGCTGTTCTGGGGGCAGGCATTGACGCAAAGCTACCTGCATCTGCTTGCCGCACCATGAGCTTTAACGTGAGTGTCGCGAAGCGAGTCATTGCCCCCCTCGCCCTCTGGGAGAGGGATGGGGTGAGGGAAACGGGCATGGCGAGTTTCATCATCAGGAGCGGCGGTTCGCCATGACCGTTAGCATTGGCCTGACCGGCGGCATCGGCAGCGGCAAGAGCACGGTCGCCGCGCTGTTCAGGGACTGCGGCGTCACGGTCATTGACAGCGATGTAATCTCGCACCAACTCACCCAGTCCGGCGGCGGCGCCATTGCAGCGATTCGCGCGGCATTTGGCGATGTTTACATCGATGCCAGCGGAGCGCTGGACAGGCAGCGTATGCGCCAACTGGTTTTCTCCGCCCCTGCTGCCAAACAACGCCTTGAAGGCATCCTGCATCCGCTGATCCGCGCGCGGATGCTGGCACTGGCCCAAGCGTCCAATACGGACCACGCCGGCGCATCCCCTTACCTGCTGCTGGTGGTGCCACTGTTGTTCGAGACACAGAATTATCGTGAATTGGTGCAGCGCACACTGGTGGTAGATTGCGCAGAAGCTGTACAGGTTGCGCGCGCCATGCGGCGCAGCGGGCTGGGCGAGCCGGAAGTGCGCGCCATCATGGCGCAGCAGATTGCGCGCGCCGAGCGGTTGCGGCGTGCCGATGACATCATTCAAAACGATGGCGACATGGAAGCATTACGCCAACAAGTGGAACGGTTGCACCAGCGTTACCTGGTTCTTGCCACAGGAAGCGATTGACGATATGCAGCGGTTCACAATAATATGGTTAAATATGGCTCGAAATTAAACGCATAACCATCCTTATCCCGGCATTGTGATCAGTTACGACTTCCCTCTCAATGAGCGCATGCGCACCTTGCTACGCCTGGAGGATCTCTATGCCCGGATGTCGTATTTCACCGAGAAGGCAAGCGCTGCCGACCATCATGCCGCGCTGAACGTACTGTTCGAAATTCTCGAAGTTGCCAGCCGCGCCGACCTGAAGTCTGACTTGCTGCAGGAACTGGAACGCCAGAAGCGCCAGCTCTCCGCCTTGCATAGCAATCCTGGGATTTCGGAGGAGGCGCTGGATGCGGTGCTTAATGAAATCGAGAGCGCCAGCAGCAGCTTGTTTGGCATGAGCGGCAAGATAGGCCAGCACTTGCGCGAGAACGAATGGTTGATGAGCATCAAGCAGCGCGCCTGCATCCCCGGGGGGACATGTGAATTTGACCTGCCTTCCTACCACTACTGGCTGCATCAGGATGCCATGCTGCGGCGCAATTACCTCAACGCCTGGCTGACTCCCATGCTGTCCATACGCGACAGCCTGGGTATCCTCCTCAAGCTGATGCGCGAGAGCGGCAAAATGTACCACTTCACCGCCCAGCAGGGCAGCTTCCAGCAGATGCAGGGCGGCCGCGTCGCACAATTGCTGCGCCTCAGCCTGGACAGCAACCTGCCGTGCATCCCGGAAGTCAGCGCCAACAAATACGTGCTCAACATCCGTTTCATTGCGGCCAATTATGCGGCCAAGAGCGTCTTGTACGAACAGGATGTGGCTTTCGACCTCACCTTCTGCTCTTTATAGTCATGGCGAATAAACCGGTCGTAGTTTCATGCCCGCAATGCGGCAAGGAAGTGGTATGGAACAGCGACAGCCGCTACCGCCCGTTTTGCAGCGAGCGCTGCAAATTGATAGACCTCGGGCAGTGGGCTGCGGAGAGTTACCGTATCCCGCAGGATGAGGACAGCACGGAAGAGGACGCTTCTCACCAGGCCTGACGCAACAAGGCTATTCCGTGCGCGCCATGCTGCCACGCCGTTTCCATATCGTCGCGACACAGCCCACCCAAGGCATACACCGGGATGGCCGAACCGGCCGCAATTTCCCCGAATGCTTCCCAGCCGAGGTGAGCCGTACCCGGATGTGATTTGGTCGGCAGCACCGGGCTTAACACCACGAAATCCAGACCCAACTCTCCGGCCCGTTGCAGCTCTTCTTTGTTGTGGCAGGATGCCGCGCACCACGGAAGGTCAGGGCGTTTGCGCAATGCAGCGAGCTGCGTGCTGGTGAGATGCACGCCGTCCGCGCCGATTTCTTGGGCCAGCTCGACATCGCTGTTAATCAAAACTTTTGCATCATGCGCATGCGCCAGCTCCAGCACACGCAGCGACAATACGCGCATCTTGGCGCGCGGCAAATGTTTTTCGCGCACCTGCACCAGCCGCAAACCGTTGTGCAATACGCCTTCCAGCCGACGCATGAATTCCTCCACACCCAGTTCGGCCACATTGCTGATGGCATACAGCGACGGCAATTCCAGCGCGCGCAGGATAGGGGCGTTAGCAGGGAGAATGGGAGAAACCAAAACCCGTCCCCTCGCCCCATCGGGGGAGAGGGCTAGGGAGAGGGGGCGCTGCCACGCAAACTGCTGCCCCTCATGCGGATGCAACTCACCGCTCCATTGAGTTACGCGAAAAAAATTCAGCCGCACTGTCGCATGAGGATAAGTGAAGATGCGGGTTACCCACGGGTAAGCTGTTTCGACTGCTATGCCCAGTTCTTCGCGCAGCTCGCGCACCAATGCATGGTAAGGCGTTTCGCCGGGTTCGATTTTGCCACCGGGAAATTCCCAATAGCCGGCCCAGATTTTGTCGGGGGGGCGTTGGGCCAACAGGAAGGAACCGTCTGGGCGTTGCAGCACCGCAGCGGCAACTTCGACAAGCTTGGTTTTTTCTATGGAATTGTTCAACGTACTCTCTCAAATTTTCAAGCCAGATCAAAGGCAACTTCGCCGGTGGTAGACCGGCAGCTGGTTACCTTTCTTGTCTTGCCAAGAAAAGTAACCCAAAGAAGTCGCCCCCCGGTTTGCCGCCCCTGCGGGGTTCCCTCGATCAGCCGCAAGCAAGCGGGGCTGCGCAACTCGCCCTAGTGAGGCACATAAAACGTGCCTCCCTGCGGAACTCGAACAGTGCTCGCCTAAACCTCCGCTTTCTTGCATCTGGTCGAGGCGGCGCACAGGGGAAGAAAAAACGAAGGCCCAAAATCTTTAAGTCGTAGGGTGGGCAACAAGTTGCCCATCAATCATTGAACTGCCGCGTGGGCACAGGGTGCCCACCCTACTGGGCTAAGCACGATAACCCCGTGCTAAGTTACTACTTAAGGGCGAACGGTGTTGAAAGCAAACTAACTACGATAACTCGCGTTGATCTTCACGTAATCGTAAGAAAAGTCACAGGTCCAAACAGTGGCCGAAGCGACACCCCGCTCCAGCACCACCCGCACGGTGATATCGCTCTGCTGCATCACGCGCTGGCCGTCCTCCTCGCGGTAGCTGGCTGCGCGTCCGCCGTGCTCGGCCACCAATACGTCGTCGAGATACAGTTTGAGGCGCTGCACATCGAGGTCTATGCCTGCATAGCCGATGGCGGCGAGGATGCGCCCCAGATTGGGATCGGAAGCGAAGAACGCGGTCTTGACCAGCGGCGAACGTGCCACGGCATAGGCAATCTGCCTGCATTCCGCAACACTCTTGCCGCCTTCCACCTTGATCGTGATGAATTTGGTCGCACCCTCGCCGTCGCGCACGATGGCTTGCGCCAGCAGGATGGCAACCTCGGTCACCGCCGCCTGCAATTTTTCAAATGCCGCGCCCTGCGCATCAGTGATGACAGGCGCTTCGCTCTTGCCGGTGGCGATCAGCATCAGTGCGTCATTGGTGGAAGTGTCGCCATCCACGGTGATGCAGTTGAACGAGGCATCACTGGCATGTTTCACCATCTGTTGCAGCAAGGGCTGCGCCACCGCCGCATCGGTGGCGATGTAGCCGAGCATGGTGGCCATGTTCGGATGGATCATGCCGGAGCCCTTGGCGATGCCGGTGATGGTGACCGTCTTGCCCGCAAGGGTGGTCTGCCTGGATACCGCCTTGGCGATGATGTCGGTGGTCATGATGGCGTGCGCGGCGTTGAGCCAGTTATCCTCACGCAACCCGGCCACGCATATTGGCAGCCCGGCAATGATCTGCGGCAGCGGTAGCGCTTCCATGATCACGCCGGTGGAAAAAGGCAGCACCTGCTCTGCCTCGCAATCCAGCAAATTCGCGATTTCAGCGCAGGTGGCGTGGGCTGCGGCCAATCCTTGCTCACCGGTGCCTGCATTGGCATTGCCGGTGTTGACCACCAGCGCACGTATACCCTTGCCTGACGCCAAGTGCTCGCGCGCCACGATGACCGGCGCAGCGCAGAAACGGTTCTGCGTAAACACGCCCGCCACCGTGGCCTGCGGGGTCAATTGCATGACCAGCAGATCCTTGCGGTTGGGCTTCTTGATGGATGCTTCGGCCGTGCCCAGCAGCACGCCGTTGATTGGCAGCAGCGTGCCTGCAGCGGGGGGTTGCAGGTTAACTGGCATATAAGATTACCTGGTTATTCCAACTCCATTTCGAAAGTGAGGCAAGGCGGCGACAAGCAAGCGACGAAGGCAGTGCAAGTAGCACGGCTAGGAGCGAGCGCGAAAGCCAACGCAGTATCACTGATGAAATGGAGTTGGAATTAGTAGCGCCCGCCCTGCTTGAACACGTAGTTGCTCATTTGCACCGATTGCATGTTCATGCGCCGCACGATGCCATGCACGTGCCGCACGATGCCGCGCATCACGTAATACACAATGGCCGGATTGGTGTTAAGCAGCGATTCAAAACGAACGCGGTCGAGCAATAATACTTTACTGTCGGTCTTGGCTACCACCGTGGCGCTGATCTGCATTGCGGTGCCGCCCACAAATCCGATGATGCCCGCCAAATCGCCAGGCTGGAGCAGGTGCAGCGTCATCTGCTCCCCGCCAGTAGTGGCGGTAGCCTCTACCTCGCCGCTGCCAAGGATCAGCAGGGTGTCTTTCAGCTCAGCATTACCCGGCTTCAGGATGGGCTCCCCTGCCTTGTAATCACGCACCGTAATGCATTTTGCCAATACCTCAATCTCTGCATCACGCAACTCATCGGACAGGCTCGAGTCGCGTAAAGCCTGCAAAACCAAAGTATCCGTTGCCATCATTTATCTCCCTTGGATAGAAAATTCATCAACTCAACTTGCCGTGGCACTGCTTGTATTTCTTGCCGGAACCGCACGGGCATGGGTCGTTGCGCCCGACCTTTGCGCCGCTACGCACGAACGGTTGGTGTTCTGTCGTATCGGCCGTCTGCCCCAATGCCTCATCATAATCGGCATGATGATACTGCACATTTTCCGGGGCCTGGGGCGCTTCTACCGCCTCAATATCCTGCTCGCTGCGGACCTGCACGTTCATCAGCATCTGCGTGACATCGCGCTTGATGGTTTCCAGCATGGCAGAAAACAGTTCAAACGCCTCGCGCTTGTATTCCTGCTTGGGGTTTTTCTGTGCATAGCCGCGCAGGTGGATGCCCTGGCGCAGGTGATCCAGCGCCGCCAGATGTTCGCGCCAGTGCGTGTCCAGGCTTTGCAGCATGACGATACGCTCGTACTGGTGCATCGTCTCCGCCCCAACCTGGTCCACCTTGGCCTGGTACTGCTGTTGCGCGGCCTGCGCTACACGCCCGCGCAGGCCGTTCTCGTCAAGCTGCTTGTCCTGCTCCAGCCACTGCGCCAGCGGCAGGTCCAGCTGGAATTCAGCAGCCAGCAGTTTTTCCAGTGATGGCACATCCCACTGTTCTTCCATGCTCTGTGGAATGATGTATTCGCTGATGGTGCTGTTCAACACATCTTCGCGCATTGCCGCAATGGTCTCGGAAATATCCGCACTTTCCAGCAGTTCATTGCGCTGCTGGTAAATCACCTTGCGCTGGTCGTTGGCGACATCGTCGTACTCGAGAATCTGCTTGCGCATGTCGAAGTTGCGCGCCTCGACCTTGCGCTGCGCGTTTTCGATGGCGCGCGTCACCCAGGGATGCTCGATTGCCTCGCCCTCCGGCAGCTTGAATCTGTTCATGATTGCCGCCACGCGGTCGGAGGCGAAGATGCGCAGCAGCGGGTCTTCCAGCGACAGGTAGAAGCGGCTGGAGCCGGGATCGCCCTGGCGCCCCGCGCGGCCGCGCAACTGGTTGTCCACGCGGCGCGATTCATGCCGTTCGGTGCCGACGATGTGCAGGCCGCCGCTCGCCAATACCTGCTCGTGTATTGGACGCCATTCGGCGCGCAATTGCTCGATGCGCTGGTTGCGCGTGGCGTGATCCATGCTCTCGTCCATGCGCAGAAGTTCAATGGGTTTTTCCACGTTGCCGCCCAGCACGATGTCAGTGCCGCGGCCGGCCATGTTGGTGGCGATGGTGATCATCTTGGGTCGCCCCGCCTGCGCCACAATCTCGGCTTCGCGCGCATGCTGCTTGGCATTCAGCACCTGATGCGGCAGCTTCTCTTTCTCCAGCAGTTGCGACAACAGCTCCGATGTTTCAATCGAGGTCGTGCCGACCAGCACCGGCTGGCCGCGCTGGTGGCAATCCTGAATGTCCGCAATCACCGCCGTGTATTTTTCGCGCAGGGTCAGGTAGACCTTGTCCATCATGTCCTTGCGTATGGTGGGGAGGTGCGGCGGGATGATCACGGTTTCCAGATTGTAAATCTGCTGGAACTCATAGGCTTCGGTATCCGCAGTGCCGGTCATGCCGGCCAGCTTGTGGTACATGCGGAAATAATTCTGGAAGGTGATGGACGCGAGTGTCTGGTTCTCCTTCTGGATCGGCACGCCTTCCTTGGCTTCCACCGCCTGATGCAGGCCGTCCGACCAGCGCCGCCCGGCCATCATCCGGCCGGTGAATTCGTCCACAATGATCACCTCGCCGTCCTGCACCACATAATGCTGGTCACGGTGATACAGTGCATGCGCGCGCAATGCGGCATACAGGTGATGAATCAGCGTGATATTGGCCGGGTCATACAGGCTGCCGCCTGCCGGTAGCAGCCCGCTTTGAGCCAGCAACTGCTCGGCGTTTTCGTGCCCGGCCTCGGTCAGCAGTATCTGCTGGTTTTTCTCATCCACACTGTAATCGCCGGGCCCATCTTCAGCCTGCTGACGGGTAAGCTGTGGCACCAGTTTGTCCATGCGCACATAGACATCCACATTGTCTTCGGCCTGGCCGGAGATAATCAGCGGGGTGCGCGCCTCGTCGATCAGGATGGAGTCCACCTCGTCCACAATGGCGTAATTCAGCTTGCGCTGAAAGCGCTCGCTGGCGTGGGTCGCCATGTTGTCGCGCAGATAGTCAAAACCAAATTCGTTGTTGGTGCCGTAAGTGATGTCGGCAGCATAGGCAGTCTGTTTATCGGCATGATCCATCTGTGACAGGATGACGCCAACCGAAAGGCCGAGGAAACGATACAACCGCCCCATCCATTCGGCATCGCGGCCGGCCAGGTAATCGTTCACCGTCACCACATGCACGCCCTGGCCGGACAGCGCATTGAGATACGCGGACAGGGTCGCCATCAGGGTCTTGCCCTCGCCGGTGCGCATCTCGGCGATCTTGCCATAATGCAGCGCCATGCCGCCGATCAGCTGCTCATCGAAGTGGCGCATCTGCAATACGCGCTGGCTGGCTTCGCGCACCACGGCAAAAGCCTCAGGCAGCAAGACATCCAGTGCTTCGCCCTGGGCAACGCGCTGTTTGAAGGCGTCGGTCTTGTGGCGCAATTCCTCATCCGACAGCTTCGCCATTCCGGCTTCGAGCGAGTTAATTGCCAGCACGGTCTGGCGGTATTGTTTGAGCAGGCGGTCGTTGCGGCTACCGAAAACACTTTTCAGCAAATTGGAAATCATCTTTTAATTCTTCTTCAATTCAGGGTCACAAAAATCCTGGCCACAAAAAACGAAAAGGGTGAGGCAACCACACCTCACCCTTGCACAAAGCCGGCACCTGTCAACTCGCGGCGCTTTGCAGGAAACGCACGGGGTTTTGGGCGAGGCCCTTGTATCTCACTTCAAAGTGCAGGTGATTGCCGGTGGAGCGGCCTGTGGTACCCACCTTGGCAATCTCCTGTCCGCGCCGCACTATCTGCCCGACCTTGACCAGCAATCTGGAAGCATGTGCGTAACGCGTGACAATGTCATTGCCGTGATCAAGCTCGACCATATTACCATACTGCGGATGGTAATCCGAATACACCACGACACCACCGGCCGAAGCCAGAATGGGCGAACCCTCCGGCACCATAAAATCCACCCCCTCGTGCATCGCATTCTTGCCGGTAAACGGGTCGAGGCGCCAGCCGAAGTTGGAGGAATGCCAGCCTTCCATGATCGGTGGCACGGAGGGAAACTGTTTCTTCTCCAGGCTGGACTGCATCAACAGTGTTTCCAGCGCCATCAGTTTGTCATTGCGGTCATTCAGCAGCACCGACAGGTTGGCCAATTGCTGATTCATGCCGGGCAAGGAAACATCTTGCTGCATGGCAGGTATATAAGGGCCGCCTTGCGCGGGCGGTTGGTCGAAGTTAAACTCCTGCGGCTTTATTCCGCTCAGTTTGGCCAGGCGGGCACCGAGCGCATCCAAGCGTAATAACTGTGCCTGCATCTGGCCCATGCGGGCAGCCATGGTATCCAGACCCTCACGCAAGTAGGATTGCTGTTTCTGCTGGCCCTCGGTTTGTACGCTGGCTAACCAGGCACGCATCTCGGTGCTCATGGCATCCGGATGGAAGCGGATGAGGGTGTACTGCACCGCAAATGCGGCCGCCAACAACAAGCCCACAGCCAACAATGCGGCCAGCAGCAAGTGCGTGCCATTCAGCGTGATGCTGCGAACTTTTGCAAAGCGACTGGAAACCAGAATAATATTCATGCTCCACCTTCAGTATTAATTTGATCAAGTGTCGAAACGTTTGAAGTCTTACTTCAGCGCCAGCCAGGAACTGCGCCAATTATCCCGTAAGGCAGGGCAGCTTGTTGCATTACAGCGGCATTATGAACAGCTAGCCCCGCCCTCCCTGGTGCGCGCCAGCCGTGTGTGGCAACTTGATCGGCAAACCCTGACGCTCGCCGCGGACAACAGCGCGGCGGCCGCAAAATTGCGCCAGCTTGCCCCGGAACTGGCCCACCTGTTCCAAGGCGCGGGTTGCGAGGTTACTGGAATTCAGGTGAGGGTGCAAGTTGCCCGGCCGCCCATCCTGCGCACTCCCACCCCCGCTTCGCTGAGTGCTGCAGGACGGCAGCGGCTGACTGATCTGGCCGGGAAACTGCCTGACTCACCGCTGAAAAGCGCATTGCAGCGCCTTGCCAGGAAAAATAATAGCTAAGGGTGCGTCTAACGGGCATGGCATAAAATGCCGCCCTTAATGATGAAACCCGCCATGCCCGTTTCCCCCGCCCCAACCCTCCCCCGGAGTCCGAAAAGCTTTTGGCCGGGCACCCGGGAGAGGGGCAAACGAATCGCTACGCGAGTTTCATGTTAAAGCAGGATGCGCCAGCCGATCAGCACATAGCGTTCCAGCACAAACAGCGCGGCAAACACCAGCAGCGCAAAAACCACGAAGCGCACTATCTGCCAGGCCAGATTGAGGTAGTGGCGGTTGCGGGTGAACACGTACATTCCGCCGGCCAGAATAACGGAGAGGGCGGACAGGATGAGCAACAGGCGCAAGATGAGCATGGCGTTTCCCTTTGCGCGAGGGTGCGTGAATCAAACCGCCTGCAATTGCAGGCGCAGGAATGCTGGCGCTTCCTCAGTCTTGCCGAAAGTAACAAACTCCCATGCCTGCTCGTCGGCCAGCAAGGCGCACAGCAGGGCATTGTTGAGCGCATGGCCGGATTTGTAACCGGAAAACGCACCGATCAGCGGGTGGCCGAGCAGGTATAAATCGCCGATGGCATCCAGCACCTTGTGCTTGACGAACTCGTCCTCGAAACGCAGGCCGTCCGGGTTGATGACGCGGTACTCGTCCATCACGATGGCGTTGTCCAGGTTGCCGCCCAGTGCCAGCCCCTGGGCGCGCATGTTCTCGACATCCTGCATGAAGCCGAAGGTGCGCGCGCGGCTCACCTCCTTGATGTAAGAATGTTCACCCAGATCCACCGTCACATTCTGCCTGGTAGCGGCAAATACCGGATGGGCAAAGTCGATGGTGAAATTTAACTTAAAGCCGTTGAACGGCTCGAAGCGCACCCACTTGTCGCCATCCCTGGCCTCGACGGTTTTCTTGATGCGGATGAATTTCTTTGCGGCGGATTGTTCGGCAATGCCTGCGGATTGCAGCAGGAAAATGAAGGTGCCGGCGCTGCCGTCCATAATGGGAACTTCCGCGCTGCTCAGGTCAACAAAGGCATTGTCCACGCCCAGTCCGGCGAAGGCGGACATCAGATGCTCGATGGTGGCCACGCGCGCTCCGCCTGCTTCCAGGCAGGTGGACAGGCGTGTGTCATGCACCGCATGTGCCTCGGCATGTATCTCCACCACCGGGGCGAGATCCATGCGGCGGAACACGATGCCGCTGTTGGCGGGCGCGGGGCGCAAGGTCAGGTCAACCCTCTCGCCGGTATGCAGCCCGACCCCCGTTGCCTGCACCGGATTTTTCAGTGTGCGTTGCTTAACCATGTTGCCTCAAACCCTGTAGATCAGACGCATAGTTTAACATAGCCCTTGGCAGGTTTGAGCCAACCCTGTTACCCTGCTTTTCACTCGATCCTCAGTCCTCAGTCCTGCTTTTTAATCCGCCTGTTTGCGCAGGAAGGATGGGATGTCCAGCGTATCAATGCCGGATTGCTTCATCGCCTCGATCGCTTCACGGTGGCGTCCGCTGCGCATCACTGCCGGCTTTTCAAGCTCGTTGTAATTGACGGCCGAAACCGCTTCGTCATGCGTGCCGGTGCGCAGCCCATAGACCAGTTCCGGCTTGGGTTGCTTGCGTTCCCCCAGGCCCGTCGCCACAATGGTCACGCGCAGCCCGTCGCCCATCCCCTCGTCGAACACCTGGCCGACAATTACGGTGGCGTCCTCGGCGGCCACGCTCTGCACGCAACGCATTACTTCCTTGTATTCGCGCATGGTGAAGCTGGCGCTGGCCGTGATGTTTACCAGCACGCCGCGCGCACCGGACAGATCCACGTCTTCCAGCAATGGGCTGGACATCGCGCCTTCAGCCGCCTCGCAAGCGCGGTCTGTGCCGGAAGCCGTGGCCGAACCCATCATCGCCATGCCGTTTTCCGACATCAGGGTGCGCACGTCGGCGAAGTCCACGTTCACCATGCCGTCCACGTTGATCACTTCGGCGATACCGGCCACCGCGCCTTGCAGCACGCCGTTGGAGGCGCGATAGGCATCCAGCAGGGTGGTGTCTTCACCCAGCACCGTCATCAGCTTTTCGTTCGGCACGATGATCAGGGAATCCACAAACACGCTCAGCGCTTCGATGCCGGCTTGCGCCAACTGCATGCGCTTGCGCTCGTGCTCGAACGGCTTGGTCACCACCGCCACTGTCAGGATACCCTTCTGCCTGGCGATTTCCGCCACTACCGGCGCCGCGCCGGTGCCGGTGCCGCCGCCCATGCCTGCGGTGATAAACACCATGTCCACACCTTCCAGCAGTTGCGCAATGCGCTCGCGATCTTCCATTGCCGCAGCCTGGCCAACCTCCGGCCTGGCGCCCGCGCCCAGCCCTTTGGTCAAACTGCTGCCGATCTGGAGTTGGCTGCGCGCCTTGTTGCTCCTGAGCGCTTGGGCATCGGTATTGATGGCGACAAACTCGACGCCATTCACGGCCTGATCAATCATATGGTTCACCGCATTGCCGCCGCAGCCGCCCACGCCTATCACCTTGATCACCGCCCCCTGAATTTGTGCATCCATAATCTCGAACATCATTTTTCTCCTTGTTGATTACAAAACCGAAACATCCCAAAACCACTGAAATTTCCCTGCTAAAAATCGCCCCGTTAGAAATTACCCTGGAACCACGCCTTCATCCTGTCCAGCACATCGCTGAAGGAATTCGAGTGCAGGCGCGCCGCCTGATGGCGCTGGTGTTGCTCCAGCCCATGGAGCAACAAACCGACACCGGTGGAAAAGCGCGGCGTTTTCACCACATCAGACAAGCCACCCACGTAGTGCGGCAGCCCCAGGCGCACCGGCATATGGAAAATCTCCTCACCCAGTTCCACCATGCCTTGCATGGCGCTGCTGCCGCCGGTAATCACGATGCCGGAGGACAGCAAGTCCTCAAAACCGCTGCGGCGCAATTCAGCCTGCACCAGCGAATACAACTCTTCCACGCGCGGCTCGATGACCTCCGCCAGGGTCTGCCGCGACAACATGCGCGGCCCGCGTTCGCCCACACCGGGCACCTCGATAGGCCCATCGTCGGCAAGCTGGCGCAAGGCGCAGCCATATTTGATCTTGATGTCCTCCGCATCCTTGGTCGGGGTGCGCAGGGCCATCGCAATATCGTTGGTGATCTGGTCGCCCGCGATGGGAATCACCGCGGTATGGCGGATCGCGCCACCGGTAAAAATCGCCACATCGGTGGTG
>JACREC010000071.1 GCA_016218445.1 Nitrosomonadales bacterium | reverse complement strand
GTGAATCTGTTCAACGATAAATTGCTCGATTACCTAGTCTGGTTCAACACCGAGCGCCCTCACTATGGCCTTGGGTTAAAATCTCCTTGTGAGTTCTTGCAAGAACATCATCAGTGCAATATGTATTGGCGGAAGACACATACTACCAAACCCTGCCGCGCTCCTGCTAAACTCCCTGTCATTCCCCCGATACCGCCATGAGGCTTCTTTCCACACTATACCTGTCCAGCCTGCTTGCCCTGCAACCCGCATGGTGCGCGGATATTGCGCTGATGGTTGGCAACCAGCGTATTCATGCAGAGCTTGCAGACACCCCGCAAAGCCGCGAACGCGGCCTCATGCAGCGCGACCATCTGTGCGCCGATTGCGGGATGCTGTTCGTATTCGCCGAGGCAGGCAGGTATAACTTCTGGATGAAGGATACGCCGCTACCGCTCTCCATCGCCTTCATCGCCGCCAACGGCGCCATCATCAATATCGCGGAGATGCGGCCCAATACCACTGAGCTTCACAGAGCAAACGGAGAGGCGTTGTATGCGCTGGAAATGAATAGCGGCTGGTTTGCCAGGAACGGAATCAAGCCGGGCGACAGGGTGCCGGGGGTTAAGCATGTGCCTGCTGCACGTTAAGCTAACCTGGTGCTGATGGCATATTGACTTCACCGCAGATAAGGTCAAGAATCACCGCGCCGCCTTGCGCTGCCCCACCTGTAACCAGAAATTATTTTCCTGCCCATGGGAGCTAACATGAAAAAAATATTCATTGCCTGTCTCGCTTTCGCCGTAAGTGCGTTTTCCGCCGCCGCATTCGGCGCAACGGGTGAATACTGGGAAGTGACCACCAAGATGGACATGCCGGGCATGCCGTTTGCCATGCCCGCCACCACCACCAAGGTATGCATGCCGCCGGGGGGAGAGAAAGATCCCAAGCGCAGGCAGGACAATAAAAGCAATTGCGAATTTACCGATGTAGAAACGTCGGGCAACAAGGTCAGCTTTAAGGGGAAGTGCGTCGAAAAAGATGGAACCATGAACATGGAAGGGGAATCCACGCATGAGCGCGACAGCTATCACGGCACCATGCACATGACCGGCAAGTCCCAGGGGCATGATATGGATATGAAGACAACCTATAGCGGCAAACGGCTAGGCGGCAGTTGCGATACCGAGGAACTGGTAAAGAAGGCGCAGGCACAGGAAAAAGAGATGAAAGGCCAGATGTCCAAGATGTGCGATACGTCGGGTTTTAACGCTTACAAGTGGGTGTCTTCAGCCTCACTGTTTCTCGGCCCGCAACCCACTTGCCCGGGCAAAAAGGATGCGCTGTGCGCAGTGATACGCAATGATGTTCCGCATGACCTGCAGGCTTTTGAAGCGCTGGCTCAACAGGAACAGATTCAAGGAATGCCCTCGGCTGCCAAGGCTTGCAACGTGAATCTCGACAGCATGAAAAAATCCCTGTGCAAAGCCAAGGCGCATAGCGGCCCGCAATCCTTCCTCGATGCGAACTGCCCGGCGGAAGCCAAGGCGTACCGCGAACTGGCGCGCAAACGTGAAGCTTGCGAGGGGCGCGGCTATACATCGGGAGAGGCGTTAAAGAACTGCATGGGCGGCGCGATGCCGGAGGAAGTGGCCGACAGTGATTCGGCCAGTGTTGATGCCGGGAAAGCCAAGCCGAACAAATCGAAAGCCGATGAGGAGCAGAAAGCTTCCGAGAAACCGGCAAAGGAAAACAACCCGGCCGATGCTGTTCTGGAAGGCGCCAAGAAACTCAAGGGATTCCTCCGCTTCTAGTCAAGGCAAATGGGCGCCTCTATAAATTCAGAGTTCGCCCAAATGCAAGGCGTGGGGAAAATTTCGCAGCGCCGCATATTTGTTATATGTAAGCAAGAAATTTTTTCCGCAACGCAGTAGTTGGGATGAAATGTGGATTTATAGAGGTGCCCACATGCGTTATCTGTTCGGGCTGTTGCTATTGTGCCAGGCGGTGCTGGCACTGGCGCAGCCCGATCCTTTTCCAAAAGTTGCGGCATCCTATCTGGTCGAGATCAATGGCGCGCCGGTGTGGGAAAGGCAAAGCGACCGCCGCCTGCCTCCCGCCAGCCTGACCAAACTGATGACCGCACTGCTGGCAGTAGAGCATGGACAGCCCCAAGCCATCGTGCCGGTCAGCCGCGCCGCCGCGCATGAAAGCGGTACGCGCCTCGGCCTGAAAGCAGGCGAGAAATTCCACGCGGAGGACTTGCTCGCCGCGGCGCTGATAGCCTCGGCCAACGATGCCTGCCGCGCTCTTGCCGATTACCTTGCGGGCAGCCAAACGCGATTCGTGCAGCTCATGAACCGGCGTGCCAAGGAGTTGGGCATGACCAACACGCACTTCGTCAATGCCTGCGGGCATGATGCGGAAGACCACTATTCCAGCGTTCATGATCTGGCGGTGCTGGCGAATGAGCTGATCAAGCATCAGCCGATTACCGAACTGACCGCAAAAACCGGCGCGCGCATTTCCACACTGGATGGCGCGCGCAACTACACGCTGGAAAACAGGAACGCGCTGATTGGCCGCTATCCGGGTGCTCTCGGCCTCAAGAGCGGCTATACCCCCAAGGCCGGCAAGTGTCTGGTCGCCTATGCCAAACGCGGCGCCACACAGGTGCTGCTGGTCATGCTGCATGGTTACGAGCGCTGGTGGGATGCGGCGGACATTCTCGATATTGCGTTCGGCCATGCGCGTCACCCTTCCTGAATCGCACCGTGGCGTACTGGCGTGGCTGGCGCTGACCGTCTTCGCCTGCTACTGCAACGCGCTGTCCGGTGCTTTCCAGTTCGACGATTACAAGATCATCGTCGATAACCCGGTCGTCCACTCTTGGGAAGCGTGGCTGGCCAATCTCGGCCACGGCATCCGCCCGCTGCTGAAATTCTCCTACACGCTGAACTGGACTTCCGGCTTGGGCGCGGCGGGTTTTCATCTCACCAACCTGCTCATCCACCTGTGCAATGCATATCTCGTGTATCGGCTGTCCGGCGAATTTGTGCAGCAGCAACCGTTGCGTGACCGCCTGAAGGATGTGCCGCTGTTCACGGCGCTGCTGTTTGCCGCGCATCCGATCCACACCGAAGCAGTCACCTACATCTGCGGCCGTTCCATTTCGCTGATGATGCTGTTCTATCTGGCTGGATTACTGGCCTATGTAGCCGGGCGCGCGCAACACAACAAAATCTCTGTTTACCTGATTACGCCGCTTTTGTTTGTGACCGCACTCAGCGTAAAGGAAACCGCGGTGACTTTCCCTCTGGCACTGCTGGCGTGGGAACTGGGCTGCGGCGGCACATGGAAAGCCTCGCTCAGGCAGCAATGGCCGAACTGGGCCGTGCTGCTGCTCGGTGTGATGTTCTTTCTGCTCAATGACAACTATCTGGCGCAAATGGAAAGGAGCGCAAAACTCAACAGCCTGCGAGGGAATGCCGCAACGCAGCTCTTCGCTTTTTCCTACCTGATGCGGCAATGGGCGCTGCCGCTGTGGCTGAATATTGATCCCGATTTGCCGTTGCTGCACGATGCCACGGGCTTCACGCTGCCGCTGATTTTTTTCGCCGCCGCGTTCGCACTCATGCTGGCCTGCTGGCGCAGGCGGCCATGGATCGGCTTTGCGCTGGCATGGGCGATGATCCAGCTGATCCCGCTTTACCTGTTTTTGCCCAGAGTGGATGTCGCGAATGACCGCCAGATGGTGCTCGCAGACTGGCCGCTGTTCCTTGCATTGACCGCAGAAATGGCGCTGATAATGCACACCCGGACACTCAGAATCGCCGCCGCCGCATTGCTGCTCACCCTCGCCTGCCTCACCGTATTACGCAATCAGGTGTATGCCAGCGAAATCGCCCTGTGGGAAGACACCGTGAAACAATCGCCGCACAAGGCGCGAGTGCACAACAATCTTGGCTATGCTTACATGCTTGCCCACCGCAACGAAGACGCGCGGCGCGAGTTCACTGCTGCACTCCAGTTCGACCCGCATTACTACAAGGCGCGCAATAATCTGGAAAGGCTAAACAATCAGTAATTCCAATGTGCGTTAAGAACGACAATAGTATTGTCTGCGTCCAAAAAACTTTTGGACGGGCACCCTTAGGCGCGGCCCTTGCCCGGTATCAAGATGCTCGCGGGCATGGCCCGCTCCTACAGATGGCTTCACGCCTTGTCGGGAATGAACTTCAGCGCCACGCCGTTGTTGCAATAGCGCAGCCCGGTAGACGGCGGGCCATCCTTGAATACATGCCCCTGATGGCCGCCACAGCGCGCGCAGTGATATTCGGTGCGCGGCAGGAACAACTTGAAATCGGTTCTGGTTTCGACATGGCCGGGCAGCACGTCGTAGAAACTCGGCCAACCGGTGCCGCTCTCATATTTGTATTTGGATGGAAACAGCTCCAGCCCGCAGGCGACGCAAGCAAACATGCCGTTGCGCTTCTCATGGTCAAGCGGGCTGCTGTTTGCGCGCTCGGTGCCTTCTTCACGCAACAC
Organism: Nitrosomonadales bacterium; assembly: GCA_016218445.1. Taxonomy (GTDB): domain Bacteria; phylum Pseudomonadota; class Gammaproteobacteria; order Burkholderiales; family Gallionellaceae; genus CAITJF01. The sequence goes on along the minus strand of JACREC010000071.1, from coordinate 1,909 downwards.
ATAATACTGCTCAGGCGTGAGCAGCTTCTTCCACTCCGCATTGCTCTTGCTGATTTTCTCGATGTGCTCCGCCGCCATGGCCTGCTCCGACACGATGAACCGCGACAATACGAATACTCCCGCCCCACCTGCTACCAACTTGATGAATGAACGCCTGTTCATGTCGCCTCCTTAACCTTATACCAGTGAATCGCGCATAAGTTCCGTTCACACTTCATTGAGAAGTTGAAACGGCTGGATCAAACAATCAAATTGACTTCCGTACCCACCGGAACCAGATCGAATAACTCCAGCAGATCGGCGTTGCGCATGCGCACGCAACCCCTGGAACCGGGCTGGCCGAGCGGTGTACTGTCCGGCGTGCCGTGGATATAAATGTAACGCCGCATAGTGTCGCATGAGCCGAGACGATTGAAGCCCGGCTCGCAGCCGGACAGCCACAGGATGCGCGTGAGTATCCAGTCGCGCCCCGGATGCTGCGCGCCGAGCTGCGGCGTATAGATTTCCCCGGTCGGCCGCCGCTGCACGAACACCGTGTTCACCGGCTGGCCCGCACCGATCCTGGCGCGGATGATGTGCCGCCCGCGCGGCGTGCAGTAGCTGCCGCTCTCCTCCCCCACGCCGTTCGCCCCGGTGGAAACCGGAAAGCGGCGCAGCAGATGACCCGCGTCATCGAGCAGTTCGAGGGTTTGCGTGGCGATATGAATGTTGATTTTCATGCTACTACCCCGTCATTCCCGCGCAGGGTGCGAATGGGTGGCGACCATGCCGCCGGGAACCCATCGGCCTCCTCCTTGCGGGGGCGGGAATCCAGTCATTCAAAAATTCCGCGTAGCGGACAAAACCGAGGTATTGTCCAACTGCGCCATACCAGTTCCTTCCCCCTTGCTGGGGGATGGTTAGGATGGGGGTAGAAGAGTGGGAAAATAGGGCTTCTACCCCCTCCCTAGCCCTGATATAACAACTAGCCATTCCACTAGGTCGGCAAACAACACCGACCAAGTGGCTGGTTATCCCCCTGCAAGGGGGAGGGGATATGAATAATGGCAATGTTATCGGCATGAATTCACACACTCCGCGGCTGCGCACGGCGCATGGCGAAAAAATTGCTCAGCATCAAACCGCACTCCTCCGCCAGCACACCGCCGCTAACCCCGGCGTGATGATTCAGGCGCTGCTCGGCAAACAAATCCACCACACTGCCGCATGCGCCGGTCTTGGGATCGCGCGCACCGAACACCACGCGCGCAATGCGCGCATGGAACATGGCGCCCACGCACATCACGCATGGCTCCAGCGTAACGAACAGCTCGCAGCCGACCAGCCGGTAATTGCCCAGATGCCGCGCCGCCTCGCGCAGTGCCATCATCTCGGCGTGGGCGGAAGGATCATGGCGCGAAATCGGCGCATTGAAGCCGTGCCCGATGATCACACCATCCTTCACCACAACGGCACCCACCGGCACCTCGCCTGCCGCCTCGGCCTGTTCTGCCAACTCCAGCGCCTCGCGCATGAACACCACATCTCCCTCGCTTGGTGGAGAATGTGTCTGCGGGTGAGACTGATTTTGAATTTCCATGCCCGTTATTGTACGGGCAAAATCGGATTGCCAAATGGCAAAGCGCGGCGGATAATGCCGATGGAACAAACAGAGAAGTCGTGCCCGGTAAAGCGGAATTAAAACCGAACCTGATCCATTTAAATTCTTAAGGTGTCCACTTAACGTTGAGCACCCAAGAATCCAGGAGATTTCGCGCCGGAGTTTATTCTAAACATAGCGACATAAATAACGCCGCATAATGGCGTATACTGTTGGCGGTTCCATGCCAAAGGAGACGCCGTTATGCGAAAACTGGAAATTGCCGATTCCGAGATAATGCGTATCGCCATCCAACAAGAAATTGTCCGC
>JACREC010000007.1 GCA_016218445.1 Nitrosomonadales bacterium | reverse complement strand
GCTTTCAACGATGTGGCGCGCAACGCCATCCTGACCGACCCGGATTTCCACGGCGGGAATTTTTACGGGCATGGCGTGGTGCCTACGCGCGGCCTGCGCCTGGCGCGCATGCTGGGGCATATCACCTACCTTTCGGACGATGCGATGGCGGACAAGTTCGGGCGCGGCCTGCGCTCCGGCAAGTACGGCTACAGCTACGACATCGAATTCGAGATCGAGTCCTACCTGCGCCATCAGGGCGACAAGTTCGCCGCGTATTTCGACGCCAATACCTATTTGCTGATGACCAAGGCGCTGGATTATTTCGACCCCGCACACGAATATGGCGACGACCTGAACAAGGCTTTCGCCGCCGCCCGCGCGAATTTTCTGGTGCTGTCGTTCACCACCGACTGGCGCTTCTCGCCGGAGCGTTCGCGCGCCATCGTCAAGGCGCTGTTGCACAACCGCCTGAGCGTGAGCTACGGCGAGATCACCTCGACGCACGGGCACGATTCGTTCCTGATGCAGCACACGCATTACCACGAGGTGATGCACGCTTACCTCAATAAGGTCAGCAGTGAGGTGGCGGTATGAGCAGGAAGCAGGGGTCCCGTGCAGCGGGGATGCGACCGTCCGCGAGTGCCGCCGGACGCCGACACAGCAGACCCCAAAATGACCATCCACCAGTAAAGGAGGCGGGGGCATGAGCACGCATGATCATTCCTCGCTCGCCGCCGCCCGCCCGGACTTCGCCGCCATTGCGGCGTGGATTCCGCAGGGCGCTTCGGTGCTTGATCTCGGTTGCGGCGACGGCAGCCTGCTGCATTACCTGAATGACACGCGCAAGGTGCACGGCTACGGCGTGGAGATTGACGACCTCAACATCGTGGCGTGCATCCAGAACGGCGTGAACGTAATCCAGGGCGACCTGGAATCCGGGCTTTCCGGTTTCGAAAGCGACGCCTTCGATTTCGTCATCCTGTCGCAGACGCTGCAAGCCACGCGCCATACCGAGCCGTTGATGCAGGAAATGCTGCGTGTGGGGCGCGAGGGCATTGTCAGCTTTCCCAACTTCGGCTACTGGCAGAACCGCCTCAACGTGCTGCGCGGCAACATGCCGGTGTCCAAAGACCTGCCATACCAGTGGTATGACACGCCCAACGTGCACCTGTGCACGCTGCACGATTTCGAAACCTTCTGCGCCGAACATCGCGTGCACATCCTCGAACGCCGTGTAATGACGGGCGATAGCGAAGTTCACCTGTTGCCTAACCTGCTCGGCGGTATGGCGGTGTACCGCTTCCAACGCGCATTGTAGATTCATGAGCGTGAAAGCCCCACACACAACGTTACGAGCGCAGGTCAGACAAGGAAGAATGCGGCGAGAAACCGGAGTGTATGTGGGTATACATGAGGATTTTGAGCCGCGCCCGCGACACGTTACTGGCGCAAGCCAGCCGATTGCGGGAGCGGGCGCGATACAGGCATTCCCGCCCCAGATGCTTCGCAACGCCGTGTCATGCCCGTACTTTGACGCAGTATCACCAAGCGCAGTAGTTGTGCGTGGGGCTTTATGACCGTCTGGCAACAACTCTTCACCCGCCGCATGCTGATCTGCGTGTTCACCGGATTTTCTTCCGGGCTGCCGCTGTACCTGCTGTTCAACCTGGTTCCTGCATGGCTGCGCAGCGAGCAGGTCGATCTTAAGACCATCGGCCTGTTCGCGCTGATCCAGTTTCCCTACACCTGGAAATTCCTGTGGTCGCCGCTGCTCGACCGCTACGTGCTGCCCCTGCTCGGGCGGCGGCGCGGCTGGATGTTGCTGACCCAGCTTGGCTTGCTGGCGGTGATTGCCGCGATGGGCGCGTTCTCGCCGCAGAGCGATCTGCGCACCATTGCCTGGATCGCCACGCTGCTCGCCTTTCTCAGCGCCACGCAGGACATCGTGCTGGACGCCTACCGCCGCGAACTACTGAACGATGCCGAATTGGGGCTGGGCAATGCGGTGCATGTGAACGCCTACCGCATCGCCGGCCTGGTGCCGGGTTCGCTGTCGCTGATCCTCGCCGATTTCCTGCCGTGGGGCACGGTGTTCTTCGTCACCGCTTTGTTCATGCTGCCCGGCATGGCGATGACACTGCTGGTGCAGGAACCGCATCGTGCCACCCCGCCCAAAACGTTGCGTGTAGCGGTGGTCGAGCCGTTCCATGAGTTCATCACCCGCCGTGGCTGGAACAGCGCACTGCTGATCCTCGCCTTCCTGTTCTTCTACAAACTCGGCGACAGCATGTGCACCGCACTGGCCACGCCGTTCTACCTGGACATGGGCTTCTCCAAGACCCAGATCGGGCTGGTCGCCAAGAATGCCGGACTGTGGCCCGCCGTCATCGGCGGCTTGTTGGGCGGGCTGTGGATGGTGAAGATCGGCATCAATAGGGCGTTGTGGCTGTTCGGCGTGGTGCAAGTGGTGTCCATCTTCGGCTTCGCCTGGCTGGCAGCGGTGGGACATCACGCCGAAATCACCCCCGTGGAACTCGCCCAACTCGCCATCGTGATCGGCCTCGAAGCACTGGGCGTCGGACTGGGCACCGCCGCCTTCGTCGCTTTCATCGCCCGCGCCACGCATCCTGCCTACACCGCCACCCAGTTCGCCCTGTTTACCAGCCTCGCCGCCATGCCGCGCACCTTTGCCAACGCCGCCACCGGCTGGCTGGTGGAGACGCTGGGTTGGACGGGGTTCTTCCTGCTGTGCGCTCTGCTCGCCGTGCCGGGGATGCTGCTGTTGTTCAAGGTCGCGCCGTGGAAGGATGCCGCTCCAAGCGACAAATGAGAATCTGCAGCTCACTAAACCGGGATTATCCAATAGGACTTATTGTCAAACCGGGTCATATATATTGTGCACGTCATTGCGAGGAGACACCGTCATTGCGAGCGAAGCGCGGCAATCCAGAAGTTTTGTCAGCGTGATGCTTGACTGGATTGCCACGGCCCTGCGGGCCTCGCAATGACAATGCTTACGGGTGCTTACGGGCTGTTCTGGCGAAACGAATTGGCTTTGTCAGCACGTTCAATTTGGTTAATGGATTGTCTGGGATTAATACGACGGGAATAAGCGATGAAGCATTTCCTGATGTGCGAACCGACGTTCTTTGAGGTGTGCTATGTGATCAACCCCTGGATGGAAGGAAACATGGGGAAAGTGAACGAGGCACTGGCGAAGCAGCAGTGGGAAAACCTGTATGACATCGTGGCGGGGCTGGCATCGGTCAGCCTGATCGAGCCCGCTGCGGGGCTGCCGGACATGGTGTTCACCGCAAATGCGGGACTCGTCCAAAAAAGGGAATTCATCGTTTCGTCGTTCCTCCATGCCGAGAGACAGCCTGAAGCAAAGTTTTTCGAGAAATTTTTTTCCTCACATGGCTACCGGGTGCGTCACCTTCGGAAAGAAACGATATTCGAGGGCGCGGGAGACGCCCTGTTTGATTCTCAAGGAAGGCTCTGGTTTGGCTCGGGAATCAGGAGCGAGCCGCAGGCGCTGGATGAAATCGTTAATGCGTTTGATGTTGAAGCCTGCGGGCTGGAGCTCGTTGATCCACACTGGTATCACCTCGACACGGCATTCTGCCCCCTGCCGGAAGGACGGGCCATCGCCTACGAAAAAGCGTTTGCCAGAACAAGCGTGGAAGCTCTTAACCATGCATTTGGTGAAAACATCATCTGGGTCTCGGAACCGGATGCAAGGAATTTCGCCTGCAATGCGATCTCCATCGGTCAGCGCGTCATCATGCACAGGGCGTCAGCAGAACTGAAAGCCGCCCTGAAGCAGCGCGGCTTCGAAGTCATCGAAGCGGATGTTTCCGAATTCATCAAGGCCGGCGGCGCATGCAAATGCCTGACCCTGGAGATTTGAAGGAACGTTAGCGGCGCAAGGCACACCTTGCATATCACAACGCGTAGTTGTAATCCACCGTCAGCGGTGCATGGTCGCTGAAGCGCTGCTCCTTGTAGATGCCGGCTGATTGCGCGGTGTGCGCGATGCCCGGCGTGGCGATATGGTAGTCAATGCGCCAGCCCACGTCCTTCGCCCAAGCCTGGCCGCGGTTCGACCACCAAGTGTAGGCTTCGAGTTCGGGATGCAGTTTGCGGAACACGTCGACGAAGCCGGCCTCGTCAAATACCTGGGTGAGCCAGGCGCGCTCTTCCGGCAGGAAGCCGGAATTCTTTTTGTTGCCACGCCAGTTTTTCAAATCCTTTTCGGTGTGGGCGATATTCCAGTCGCCGCACAGGATGACCTCGCGTCCGCTGTTGCGCAATTCCATCAGGTGCGGCAGGAAGGCGGCCATGAACCGGAATTTCACCGCCTGGCGTTCCTCGCCGCTGGAGCCGGAGGGCAGGTACAGCGACACCACACTGAGCTTGCCGAATTGCGCTTCGAGATAGCGCCCTTCGGCATCGAACTCGGGAATGCCCAAGCCCTCAATCACCGCATCCGGCTTGCGTTTCGCGTAGATGCCCACGCCGCTGTAACCCTTCTTTTCGGCGTAATGGAAATAGCCGTGATAGCCGCGCGGGACGAGCATGTCCGGCGCCATGTCGGCAGCCTGCGCCTTGAGCTCCTGCACGCAGACGATGTCGGCCTGTTGCGCCAGCATCCAAGGGAAGAAACCCTTGGATGCTGCGGAGCGAATACCGTTGAGGTTGGCGGTGATAATTTTCATAAGCGTTTCGGGTTGATACGTCATGCCATTATAATGGGCACCTACTTAAATATTGGACTGCCCCTCATGTTCACCTTCCGCCAGGATTTCATCCGCTTCGCCATCCGGCACGGGGTGCTGCGCTTCGGTGAATTCCAGACCAAGGCCGGGCGCCTGTCGCCGTATTTTTTCAACTCCGGTTTGTTCAATGACGGGGCTGCGCTGCGCGAGCTGTGCCAGTTCTATGCGCAGGCAGTACTTGCCTCAAAGGTGGAATTCGACATGCTGTTCGGCCCGGCCTACAAGGGCATCCCGCTGGTTGCTGGCACGGCCATCGCGCTGGCGGAGCAGGGGCGCAATGTGCCGTATTGCTTCAACCGCAAGGAGGCCAAGGACCACGGCGAGGGCGGCAGTGCGGTGGGGGCGGCGTTGCAGGGCAGGGTGCTGATTGTTGACGACGTGATCTCCGCCGGGACCTCGGTGCGCGAATCCATCGAGTTGATCCGTGCCGCAGGCGCAACACCGTGTGGAGTCGTTATTGCACTGGATCGCATGGAGCGCGGCCAGGATGAACTTTCTGCGGTGCAGGAAGTGCAGCGCAACTATGGCATTCCGGTGGTGTCTATTGCTACGCTGGAGGATTTGCTCGGTTATTTGCATGAGCACGCCGGGATGGTGCAGAATCTGCAGGCAGTGCAGTCTTATCGTGATCGTTATGGGGTAAAAAATGGCTAACGCAAAAATTCTTGGTGCAACCTTGGTGCTGTTCGCGGCTTTTTGTGCGACGGCTGAAGCAAAACTTTACAAGTGGGTGGACGACAAGGGCGAAACCCATTACGGCGAGGTTGTTCCCCCGGAATATGCCAACAAGGACAAAGTGCAATTTAACGAAAAGGGTCTCGAGGTCAGGAAAAAAGAGCCCAAGATTAAGGCCGGTTCTGGCAACAAGGCTCCCGAAGAAGATCAGGCAACCATTGACCAGCGCCGCAGGGATAACGCATTGGTGAACACCTACAGCAACGAAAAGGAGATTGACCTGGCGCGTGATCGCAACCTGCAACAGGTGGAGGCACGCATCAACAGCATCCAGTTGATGCTGAAACCTGCGCAGCAAGACCTGGATAATTACCGCAAGGAAGCGGACGGGTTAAAGCAACGCGGTAATAAGATACCCGACTCACTGCAGTCAGATATCACGGGTGCGGAAAATAAAGTGGCAAAACTCAAGCAGGATTTGGCCAAAGCCCAGGAAAAAGATGCTTCCGTCAGGGCAAGTTTTGAAGCCGACAGGGTGCGCTACCGCGAACTGACGGGGGGCGCCAAAAAGTAAGCCTAACGGGCATGGCAGTACCGCCCCTGATAATGAAACTTGCCATGCCCGTTTCCCTGATGGAAATACTAGCCATTCCACTAGGCTGTCCAAAGACGGCAGCCAGGTCGCTGGTTATCCCATAGGGCGAGGGGCAAGCGTATCGCTGCGCGAGTTTCACGTTAAAGCGCCTTAAACGCATTGGCGGCTGCGTCATAGCGCAGTAACTGGCCGTGCTCGATGTCGAAGTACCAGCCATGCAGGAAGAGCGAACCGCCCTCGACGCGTTCGCGCACCCACGGGAAGGTCATCAGGTTGCGCAGCGAAATCAGCAGGGCACGCTGTTCGCAGGCTTGCGTCCGATACTCCAGCGGCGCGTCCGGCAAGTCCCGTTCCACTTCCGCCCGTGCGTCCTCTACCAGATGCATCCAGTCGTCAATGAAGGAATCCAGGTTGTTGGCGCCGCCGGTTTCCACCAGTGAGCGTATGCCGCCACAATGGGCATGCCCCAGCACGATGATGTGCTGTACCCCTAAATTACGCACGCCAAATTCCAGCGCGGCACTGGTGCCGTGATACTGCCCCTGGTTTTCTGCGGGAGGAACCAGGTTGGCGACGTTGCGGACGACGAACAAATCGCCCGGCGCGCAATCCAGTACCAGCGACGGATCTACCCGCGCATCGCAGCAGGCCACCACCAAGGTGTTGGGGGTTTGCCCCTGTTCCACCAGTTGGCGGTACAAGGCATCATCGTGCACAAAATGCTGTTCGCGGAAACGCCGGAAGCCCCGTATTAGTTGCTGCGGAGTAGTCATGCGCTGATCAGTCGGCGCAAGGCTTCATGATATTTGTCCGAAGTTTTTTGCAGCACCTCGAATGGCACATTGGGAGCAGGCGGCTGTTTGTTCCAGCCGGAAGCCTCCAGCCAGTCGCGCACGAATTGCTTGTCAAAACTGGGCGGGTTGCTGCCGACGCGGTATTGATCGGCGGGCCAGAAGCGCGAGGAATCCGGCGTCAGCGCCTCGTCAATCAGATACAGCTTGCCCTCAGCATCCACGCCAAATTCGAACTTGGTGTCGGCGATGATGATGCCCTTGCTGGCCGCGTATTCCGCCGCCTGGGTGTACAGCGCCAGCGTGGCATTGCGCACTTCGCTGGCGCGCGCCTCGCCCAGCAACTGCTTGGTCTGCTCGAAGGAAATATTTTCATCGTGCTCGCCTATCGCAGCCTTGGTGGAAGGCGTAAACAGCGGCTGCGGCAATTGCTGCGCCTCCTGCAAACCGGCAGGCAGCCTGATGCCGCACACCGTGCCGGTTCTTTGATAATCCTTCCAGCCGGAGCCGGCCAGATAGCCGCGCACAATCGCCTCTATCGGCAACGGTTTCAGGCGCTTCACCACGAAGGCGCGGCCAGCCACTTGTGCACGGTCCGCGTCAGTCTTCACCACATCTTCCGGCGCGATGCCGGAAAGGTGGTTGGGAATAACGTGGCCCAATTTGGCAAACCAGAAGTTGGACATGGCAGTGAGCACATGACCTTTGCCCGGCACCGGTGTGGGCAGGATGACATCGAAAGCGGAGAGGCGGTCGGTCTGCACGATCAGCAGATGCCGGTCATCCACGCCGTAAATGTCACGCACCTTGCCGCGGTGCAACAGCGGCAGGCTGGTCAGGCTGGATTCATGTAAAGCGGACATGTTCAGCCCAAAGAGGGGGGGGCGGTTGTGGCAATCGCCTCCGCCTGTTTCCTGCGGTAATCGGCAAGCTTGCCTGCCAGTGCCGTATCATTCAATGCCAGCATGGATACGGCGAACAATCCGGCATTGGCCGCGCCCGCTTCACCGATGGCAAAGGTGGCGACCGGGATGCCCTTCGGCATTTGCACGATGGACAGCAACGAATCCATGCCATTGAGGTGCCTGGAGGGCATGGGCACGCCCAGCACCGGCAGGGTGGTCTTGCCCGCAATCACTCCGGCCAGATGCGCCGCGCCGCCGGCGCCGGCGATAAAGCACTGCACTCCGTGTGCCGTCATTTCCTTGATGTAGTCGAACAGCAGGTCGGGAGAGCGGTGCGCGGAAATCACCCTTGCGTCATAAGCCACCCCGAAATCCCGCAATTGCTGCGCGGCCTGCTGCATGGTTTCCCAGTCGTTCGAGCTGCCCATCACAATCGCAACCAGCGGCTTGCTCATGTTTACGCCCCCTTGTGGTAGCTCGCCACGCGCTCGACCTCGTTCCTGGAGCCGAGGATCACCGGCACGCGCTGGTGCAGGCCGGACGGCTTGATCCCCATGATGCGTTCACGTCCGGTCGAGCTCATGCCGCCGGCTTGCTCCACAATGAAAGACATCGGATTGGCTTCGTACAACAGGCGCAGCTTGCCCTGTTTGCCGGGTTCCTTGGTGTCAAACGGATACATGAAAATACCGCCGCGCGTCAGGATGCGGTGCACTTCCGCAACCATGGAGGCCACCCAGCGCATGTTGAAATTTTTCTCGCGCCCCCCTGCAGTCTTGCCTTTCATGCACTCGTCCACATAGCGTTGCACCGGGGCTTCCCAGAAACGCTGGTTGGACATGTTGATGGCAAATTCATGGGTGTCGGCCGGGATGGTCATCTTCGGGTGGGTCAGCATGAACTCACCGATATCGTTATCCAGCGTGAAGCCATTCACGCCATTGCCGGAAGTAATCACCAGCATGGTGGAAGGGCCGTACAAGGCATAGCCGGCACAGAGTTGCTGGGTTCCCGGCTGCAAAAAATCCTCTACAGTCGGATTGGTCACATCTTCCTTGCAGCGCAGGATGGAAAAAATCGTGCCCACGGAAATGTTTACGTCAATGTTGGAGGAGCCATCCAGCGGATCAAACGTCAGCAGGTATTTGCCTTTCGGGTAGCGGGCGGGAATGTGATAGATGTCGTCCATCTCTTCCGACGCCATCGCCGCAAGGTGGCCGCTCCATTCGTTGGCCTTGATGAAAATATCGTTGGTGATGATATCCAGCTTCTTCTGCGTTTCGCCCTGGATGTTTTCACTGCCCGCACTGCCCAGCACGCCGATCAGGGCGCCCTTGTTCACGCTGTGGGCAATCTGCTTGCAGGCGGTAATGATGTCGCTCAACAGGCCGGTAAAGTCGCCGGTCGCGCCCGGAATGTGTCTTTGTTCTTCGATGATGAATTGCACCAGATTCTTGCCCATATATTTCCCGGTTGATTGATTTTGAAGTTCGTGGATTTTACATGCTTTCACGCGCACTCTCCACACTTGTCTGCGTCATTGCATGGCAACATAACAAGGTTACGCTTGCATGTTCAACTGCCAACACGATTCTCTGGTTGGCTTGCAATGCAGCTTGATGCTTTGCCCTTGCTGCATCTACCCCGGGAACAAGCCTGGTTTGTGATATAAATGCCGCTGTTCGGTAAGTTTTGAGGGAGTTATGCTGAAATTTAATTTCTCCGTGACGACACGGGATGGGCAAAGGGTTGAGAATATCCAGATTCATGGCAAGGACTTGCCGGATGCGGAACGTAAACTGCGCCAGATGTACCGCGATTGTGAAGTGCTGCAATACAAGACAATAGACCCAGACAAAAGAATTGCACAGTCGGCGGATATAGAAGATGTGCTGTCGCTGATTGCCAAAGATAGCTGAGAATTAGACTGCGGGAAGCGCACAGTTGCCATTGTTCTTTGTGCAATCCCGGATTCCAGAGTACTCCCCGCATTATCCGGCCAGCACTATTTAATAAACCCATCGGCCAGTAATTCATCGAGCAGTGCATCATAGTCATACGCGCCCCGGCTGTTTGGCGCGTGTTCGAAGATGGTTTTATTCAGTGCCGGGCTTTCCGCCAGGCTGACGTTTTCCGAAATGAGCGTCCTGCAAACATCCGCACCGAATTCCGTTTCGGCCATAAGCAGGATATCCCTCGCCATGCGCCGCCGTGAGTCAAAACGGGTGATCAGATAACGGCGATTGACACGGCGCTTCAGCACCTGTTCGAGTGCCTTGAGGGTTCTTCTGATCTGCATGGCGCCTTTGAGGGACAGGTGATCCGCCGAAATGGGAACGATAAGGCCATCGCAGGCAAATATCGCATTTAGCGAAAGGACGCCAACCATCGGGCAACAGTCGATTACCCAGGGCGTATTCATATCCCCCGTTTTTTCCGCCTGCAAGCCTGTGTTCAGCTTGTTGATTGCGTTGTAACCCTTGCCATACAGCGCATCCACCTTGGACAGTTCGGCGTGCGACGGAATGATACTGATTCCGCTGGCCGATTCCTGGATCATTTCACGCAACGGGCGATTGCGCTGAAACAGGCTGAAAACGCTGTCATCGCCAGAATGGGCGGCAATACCGATAATGGAGCCGAATTGCGCCTGCGGATCAAGGTCGATACCAACTGGCTGGCGGCCGCGGCGTGCCAGCGCGGCAGCAAGGTTAAGAGCCGTAGTGGTTTTTCCTACGCCACCTTTCTGGTTAAAAACAGCGACTATGGTCATGGCTCATTGGGGGTGGATGATTTACATCGTTGCAACCCGGGCTATTCTAGCAGAATGAAACCATACGCCAATTTTGCGGCACTCTATTTCCTGGTTTAAGCCACGCGTGCGGAGATGGCGAAGTGGTACGTTTCGTTTACCGTTGCACTTGTTTGGAATACCCAAGTGTTACCTTTGATTTATGTAACGCCCGATAGCTGCTTTTAGCCTATTTGGTCAATGCCAAAAACAGTTGCGGCAAGCGCTCCGGGAGGCGCTGGATGTTATCGATCACGGTGTAATGGTTGCCGAAAATGCCGGCCACATATTCATCGGCTTTCGGGTCGAGGTTGATGCAGTAGGTATAAATACCCTTCCGGTCGAGTTCGCGCACAGCAATGCGCGCATCTTCGATCAGGTGGCGCGGGTCTTTGACGTCAATGTCGGATGGCTCACCGTCAGTCAGCACCAGCAATAATTTTTATCATTAGCATAAGACGAGTCTTGTGGGATGGAAATGCAAAAACCACGGTAGGGCTATTCTTGCAACCAGATGAAGCTGCCCATCCTTCCGGTCACACCATCGCGCCGGTAGGAGAAAAAGCGCACGCTGTCGGTGTGGGTGCACAGCCCGCCGCCGTAGATGCGCGTGATGCCCAGTGCATTCAGGCGCAGGCGTGCGAGCTGGTAGATGTCGGCATACCATTTTTTACCCTCTCCCGGCGCTAACGCGCCACCCTCTCCCGCAAGCTGGAGAGGGGTAAATGCGGCAGCGGTTTCCCGCTGCCGGGCAATGAATGCCGCGCGCACCTCCTCGCCTACTTCGAATGCCGATGGTCCGATGGCCGGGCCGAACCGGGCCATGAGCGTGCCGGGCGGGACGTTCATGGCGCGCACGGTGGATTCAATGATGCCGTCGCACAGGCCGCGCCAGCCTGCATGTACCGCGCCGACCACGCTGCCCTGTTCATCGCACAGCAGCACCGGGAGGCAATCCGCCGTCATCACCACGCACACCGCGCCGGGATGGGAGGACACACAGGCATCACCCTCCGGCCAACAAGTGGTGTGCCCCGCATCCACCACCGCCGTACCGTGCACCTGTTTCAGCCACACCGGTTCGCTTGGCAGCAAAGGTTCCAGCAACATGCGGTTGCGCGCTACGGCGAGCGGATTGTCGCCGACATGGTCGCCGAGGTTGAGGCTGGCATAGGGCGCGGCGCTCACGCCGCCGTTACGCGTGGTTTGTAACGTCCTTACATTTTTGGGCGCGGGCCAGTCGGGAATAATGCAATGCTCAAGGAGATTCATTTATTAAAACCATTAGCCACAGAGCACACAGAGAAAACCGGACGGGTGTCATGTTGTTGGTGATTCATTTCCTGAATCTTGCGAAGGCTCATAATGAAGTTGTTCTCTCTGTGTCCTCTGTGATCTCTGTGGCTTGGATTATGGGCTTCAGGAAGCAGTATCCCGAATGTGTTGCAGCAACTGCGCCATGTCGTCCGGCAGAGGTGCCTGCCATTCCAGCCATTCGCCCGTCACCGGATGTTCCAGCCCGAGTTGTGCCGCGTGCAAGGCTTGGCGCGGGAAAGCCGCGAGAATGGCGCGCAGTTGCGGCGCGCATTTCTGCGCGCCCTTGATATAGATGCTGTCGCCAACCAGGGGATGGCGGATGGAAGCGAGATGCACGCGGATCTGGTGGGTACGTCCGGTTTCCAGTTTGCAGCGCAGCAGGGTGCAGCCCTGTCCTGAGCCTCCTGAGGTAGCGAAGGGCGAAGCGGCGGGGAAGCGCTCCGCCACGCTGTAATGCGTGACCGCAGGTTTGCCGTCTTCCACTATCGCCATCTTGGTGCGCTGCGTGGGATGGCGACCCATGGGCGCGTCCACCATGCCGGTGCGTTCCACTTCGCCATACACCAGCGCGAGGTATTCGCGCTTCACGGTGCGTGCCTGCAACTGCCGCACCAGCGCGGTTTGCGCGGTGAGCGTTTTCGCCACTACCAGCAGGCCGCTGGTGTCCTTGTCCAGCCGGTGCACGATGCCGGCGCGGGGGATTTGGCCGAGTTGCGGCGCATGGTGCAGCAGGGCGTTGAGCAACGTGCCCTCCCAGTTGCCGCTGCCCGGATGCACCACCAGCCCGGCCGGTTTATTGATGACAAGGATGCTGTCATCCTCGAACACGATGTTCAGTGCAATGTCTTCGGCCTGATGCGGCTGCTCGGCGGGGTGCAGCTGCGGCACGACTTCTATTGCTTCGCCGCCCCACATTTTCTGCCTGGTGGTGCCCAATGCGCTACCGACCTTGACCAGCCCCTGCGCGATCCAGTCTTGCAGGCGGCTGCGCGAATACTCCGGCAGCAGCTTGGCCAATACCTGATCGAGGCGCATTCCGGCGCATTCGCCCGGCACCTTGAACGCAAGCGGGGAAAGGGGCGCCGGGTTTGCGGTATAATTGGGAAACATTTTTTTGGGTTCAGTCATGCGCCATAGTTTAGCTTTAATCCTGCTGCTTACGCTAACCGCGTGCGGCCTTTTCTCGCCACTACCCGACGAAAACTCCGCCTCGAACCCCGCGCCGGCCAAGGAAATCTATGCCGAGGCCATGGAACTGATGAATGACGGCAAATATGAAAAGGCCGTGAAGACCTTTGAAACGCTGCAATCGCGCTATCCATACGGCCGTTACGCGCAGCAGGCGCAACTTGAAATCGCCTATGCCTATTACAAACAGAAAGAACCGGAATCGGCTATCGCGGCGGCAGACCGCTTTATCAAGCAATACCCCAACAACCCGCACGTGGATTATGCCCATTACCTGAAAGGGCTGATCAATTTCAACGAGGATCTCGGCCTGTTGGGAGGGGTGGTGAAACAAGATCTCTCCGAACGCGACCCTAATGCGGCGCGCGATGCCTTCAAGGCATTCAAGGAACTGGTGACACGCTTCCCAAACAGCCAATACGCGCCCGACTCCAGGCTGCGTATGCAATATCTGGTTAATGCGCTGGCGCGTTACGAAATCCATGTCGCCAATTATTATTTGCGCCGTGGCGCGTATGTGGCTGCCGCCAACCGCGCCAAGGATGTGCTCGCCGATTACCCGCAGGCCCCGGCCACGCGTGATGCGTTGCAAATCATGACGCAGGCTTACGATGCCATGGGCATGAAGGATTTGCGCGACGACGCGCAGCGTGTGCTCGACATGAATGCCGCGAAGGATGGCGCAGCACCGGCTGCCAAGCCTTCACCGCAAAACGAGAAGCCGTGGTGGCAATTCTGGAAATAGGCCAAGTTAAGGAACCTCTGAACAAGTCCGCCATGAGCCGCGTTGCTGACCAAAACGGGATGATCGCAAGGCACGCGACGAAGGTCGTAGCCGAGACTACGATGCCGAGGAGCGTAACGCCGCGAGCACCCGTTTGGGTCGCAACCCTTACGGGACAAGGTTTTGCGGGCGGTCTGCGGTGTCAGGACGCAGTTGCGACACGTTACTGGCGGAGCCAGCCGATTGCGGGAGCAACTGCCAGGCTGCCCTTCCCGCATCAGAGGGCTACGCCCCACCGTGTCAGGGCAGCGAGCGAAGGGCATCAACCATTCGCGT
>JACREC010000072.1 GCA_016218445.1 Nitrosomonadales bacterium | reverse complement strand
TTTCTGCCGCGCCCAGGCAGGGAAATCCGCGCCGCCGCCGGAGAAATCGCGCGCATAGTGCTTGAGGTAGGTGTCGGTGTCGAGGCCGGACCAGTCCGTGCGCCATTGCTCGATTTCATTCAGCAGCGCGGCGCGGTCGGCCGTGGTCTGCTCGTCGCTCCAGTCCATCTGGTTGGTGATGATCACCGGGGTGACGCCAACCTGCAACAACTTGCCGAGATTTTCCAGATCCTCGTTGGACAGCACCACGCAGCCGTTGCTGGCGCGCGGCGGACGGCTGTAGGTATTGCTCGGCGTGCCGTGCAGCCAGATGCCATGGCCGTCGCGGCCTTGCTTGCGGTCCCATTCGTTGGGGTAGCTCAGCGGATAGGCACCGCTGCCGTAGAAATCGGTGAGCTTGTTTTTGGGCAGGCTGGCGTTGACAAAATACACGCCGAGCGGGGTCTTCTGGTCGCCCTCGGAAACTTTCTCGGAACCGGCCTTGCCGCTGCTGATGTAGTAATCCGCCACATAGCGCGGTTCACCGTTGACGTTCTCATACAGGTATAGCGTGGACTTGCTGGTGTCCACCACGATGGCGTGGCGTTGCTGTGCATCGAGTTGCCACAGGAATTTCGGCACGAGTGCGACAGGCGACTGCTCCTGAAAGCGATGCAGCCGCACACGCGCCTCATCGCGCAGGTCTTCCATGCGCTCCCGCGACGCGTCCGGCGCATTGGCGAAGTCGCTGACCGCCCGGGCGGCCGCCTGCAACTGGTCGCCCCTGTCCTCTTGGGCTTCTTTGAAATTGGGATTGATCTTGAGCAGCGAATCTACTTCGTTCAGCGCCACACCCAGCTTGTTGCTGGATACCGACAACAGGCTTTCCACCAGCAATGCTTCCATGCTGCGCGGATTCAGTGTGCCGCCGTGCTCCCCGGCATACGCCGGATTGAGCGCGGGGGCCAGTGCAAGTAACAGGAGAAGGATGCGCATGTCGCTATTTTCCCGAACGTTCTTCCTGGATCAGCCAGTTGCCGCCGGATTTTACCAGCACCAGCGTTTTGCTGGAAGAAGTCTTCAGATGGCTGGCGCGATAGGATTGCCGGAAGGATACGCTGGCGTGGCTGTCATCAATCAGCTTGACCTTGGGGTCGCTGATGCTCACAAGGATGGACTTGGGTTTGCTGATGCGCTCACTGCGCTGCGCTTCCCAGCTGCTGCGGCTCTCGCCGCCCGGTGTCCTGAAATCCTTGGCATAGAATGCGAGATAGCGCTTCACGTTTCTGGACGACCACGCGGCGGCCCATCCGTGGACTGCCTTCAGCACTTCATTATTGCTGCCGGCAGCCGGTTTCTTTGCGGCTACCGGTTGGGTAGCTGCGGGAGTGCCGCTACGCACCCCTTTGGAGGGAACACCAGAGGCAGGCAATCCGCCTCCAACCTCCGCCTGGGCGGAATTGACCCCGCCGACAGACGCTCGTCCCTCTGGCGGTCTGGGCGCAGGCAGCGGGGCAGCACCCTTTGCGGCTGTTGCGGCCGTTTTGTCCGGTGCCGGGGCGGGCGCTTCCGCGGGGATGGCGGCGGCAGCGAGTTGTGGTTTGGCCTCGCTCGTCGCGGTACCGGCAGTGTGTGTGGCCTTGCCGCCCTTGGCGGCGCCGCCAGTGAACAGGTCCTTGATCAGCGCCAGCTTGGTCTGTGTGCCGGTGTTGCTGCGGTCCAGTTGCAGCGCGCGGTCATAAGCCTGGCTCGCCATCTTGGCATAGATGTCGCCCAGGTTTTCATGCGCGGTGGCATAGCTGGGATGGGTGCGGATCGCCATTTCCAGCGCGACCCTGGCCTTGTCATACTGGCCCTGGCCGGCGTACAGCACGGCGAGGTTATTGTATGGCTCCGGCAGCTCCGGGTAATCCTCGGTCAGTCCGGAGAAGATGCTGATGGCGTCATTGGTCTTGCCCTGTTCGGTGAGGATAAGCCCTTTCAGGAAGCGTGCCTGCGCGTCTTTGGGTTTATCCGCCAGGTAAGTGTTGATGCGTTCCAGCGCTTGTTCGTGCTGCCCCTGCTTGAACAACTTGTTGATGTCCTGAATTTCATCCGCGTGTGCGGTAAGGCTGAAACACAGTAACAACGCGCTGCCGCACAGTGCGGCATATTGGCAAAAACGGTTGAGCATGTACATAAGTTGTGTTTCCCGAAAATGAGTTACAACCAAGTCCTTTCCGCTATCCCGCGCTCTTGGCACAGGGTAGCGGAAAAACCTGAGCGGGCGTAGCCCGGATGGAATGCAATGGAATCCGGGGGAACTTCGGCCACGCCCACCAAACCCCGGATTTCACCCGCAAGGGGTAGGCCGTAGTTGTAAGGGGCTAAAGCCCAAACAACCACGCACCGCTTCACTACATCCGGGCTACGTCACTAAAGTGGCTCGGATTCTACCAAATAAGCCCGTTTGTTTCACAAGTTATCGCGTCCGCCTGCGCTTCACCAGGTCGGGCCTGCCGGTTTTCGGGTAAAATCCGCGCGTTCCCCAGTCATGCAAAGAAGAAACAAACCATGAGCAGCAACGCACAAGCGCCCGCCCCACACTTCATCCGCAACATCATCGAGGCTGATCTGGCGAGCGGCAAGCACACCGGCATCGTCACCCGCTTCCCGCCCGAACCGAACGGTTATCTGCATGTCGGCCATGCCAAGTCCATCTGCCTGAATTTCGGACTGGCGCAGGATTATAAAGGGCGGTGCAACCTGCGCTTTGATGATACCAACCCGGAAAAGGAAAGCGAGGAGTACGCGCGCTCCATCCAGGAAGACGTGCGCTGGCTGGGCTTTCAGTGGGACGGCGAAGTGCGCTGGGCGTCCGACTACTTCGAGCGGTTGTATCAACACGCCGTCGAGTTGATCCGTGCGGGCAAGGCTTATGTGGAGGATCTCTCCGCCGAGCAGATGCGCGAGTATCGCGGCACGCTGACGCAAGCCGGCAAGAACAGCCCGTATCGCGAGCGCAGTGTGGAAGAAAACCTCGACTTGTTCACGCGCATGCGCGCCGGGGAATTCGCCGACGGCTCCAAGGTGCTGCGCGCAAAAATAGACATGGCCTCGCCCAACATCAACCTGCGCGACCCGGCGATTTACCGCATCCGCCGCGCGCATCACATCCGCACCGGCGATGCGTGGTGCATCTACCCGATGTACGACTATACCCACTGCATTTCCGACGCGCTGGAAGGCATCACCCA
>JACREC010000068.1 GCA_016218445.1 Nitrosomonadales bacterium | reverse complement strand
GCGGACAATTTCTTGTTGGATGGCGATACGCATTATCTCGGAATCGGCAATTTCCAGTTTTCGCATAACGGCGTCTCCTTTGGCATGGAACCGCCAACAGTATACGCCATTATGCGGCGTTATTTATGTCGCTATGTTTAGCTGGAGTTGCAAGTGCTTTGTGGTTACGACACGTTCAAGTTAGTGATCGTAAGTATGAAGAGTCTCGCGAGTTGGAGCGCTTGAATCGCGCTGACGCAGCGAAAAAACAAGATCATCAGTTAGCTCAAAAGCTCGAAAAGTACAATGAGCTTAAAGCAGCACTCGCTAACTTCATGGCAAGTTCCCATGAATACGCTCGTAAGCAAAGTGATTACTGGACTGACCCGACACCCGAAAAGCATCAGGCCGGTTCACAGGCTAACGATAAGTTCCTCTATAGTGGTCAGCTAGTTTCGCTTCTCGGAAATGAATCGCTAACTAACGCCGCTACTAAGTTGTGGAATGCAGTGCTCGCATTACCGAGGTCATACAAAATCCCGGTTGATGCGGATTATCAACTAAAGCTTGATGCCCACCGCGTCGCCAGAGCAGAGTTCGATGAGATCGCGCGAAAATGCTTGAGCGACTTTGATGTGCATGACGTTTAACTATCACTTCAACCGGAACGCTCAGTAGGATGGACACGATTTTGTGCCCATGTGGATGCTAAACCGCTACGATTTGACCGTCCTCACTTTCCCCGCAGCCAACTTGGCGCGCGTTCTCGCCTCATCGGTATCCTTGCCGTTCGCCAGCGCAACGCCCATGCGACGCTTCTTAAAGGACTCAGGCTTGCCGAACAGACGCAAATCGCTTTGCGGAACGCGTAACGCTTCATCCACGCCAATGAAGGCGATGCCCTTCTCTTCCAGTTGCCCATAAATCACGGCAGAGGCGCCCGGTGCACGTAGTGCGGTATTTACCGGCAGGCCGAGGATGGCGCGGGCATGCAGCTCAAATTCGCTTTGCACTTGCGAACACATGGTCACCATACCGGTGTCGTGCGGGCGCGGGCTGACTTCGCTGAACCATACTTCATCACCTTTGATGAACAGCTCCACGCCGAAGATACCCAAGCCGCCCAAGTCGTCGGTAACTTTTTTTGCAATGTCGCGCGAACGTTGCAAAGCCAGTGGCGACATGGCTTGCGGTTGCCAGCTTTCGACGTAATCGCCATGCACCTGAACATGGCCTATGGGCTCGCAGAAATGCGTTTCGATTTCGCCGTTGCTGCCGACAGCGCGCACGGTAAGCTGGGTAATCTCATAATCGAACGCAATGAAGCCCTCGACGATCACCCTGCCCTGGTTCACGCGGCTGCCACTGGCGGCATAGTTCCAGGCAGCTTCCACCTCGCCCGCGTTATCCACTTTGGATTGCCCCTTGCCCGAAGACGACATCACCGGCTTGATCACGCAGGGATAGCCGATATACCCGTCTATCGCAGCGCACAGTTCTTCCAGGCTGTCGGCAAATTTATACGGCGAGGCCGGCAGGCCCAGCGTTTCCGCAGCAAGGCGGCGAATACCTTCGCGGTGCATGGTGAGCTGCGCGGCGCGTGCGGTGGGAATCACCCGCGCCAAACCTTCCTTTTCAATTTCCACCAGCTTGGCGGTGGCGATGGCTTCGATCTCCGGCACGACGAGGTGCGGCTTTTCCTGTTCGATCAGCGCGCGCAATGCCGCACCGTCCGCCATGTTGATGACATGGGCACGGTGCGCAACCTGATGTCCAGGCGCATTGGGGTAACGATCCACGGCGATGGTTTCCACGCCCAGGCGTTGCAGCGCGATGATGACTTCCTTGCCGAGTTCGCCGCTGCCCAGCAGCATGACTTTGGTGGCGGAGGGGGAAAGTGGTGTGCCGATGGTAATGCTATTGGTCATGATTCAAAGCTCTGAGTGAAAAATGGTTCAAATTTTTTTCAACTGTCCATCCATCTTGCCGGAGAACAGGCTGGCAGCCACAATCAGCACCGCGCCGATGATTTCGCGCGCGTCCATCACCTCCCCCGCCAGGAAATACGACGACGCGGCGGCAACCACCAGTTCAAACATGAACAGCACGATGGACTGGTTGGCCGGCAGGTTGGCCAGGCCGTATTGCGCCGTGAAGCTGATGGCGCATAGCACCAGCGCGACCAGCAGCACCAGCCCCCACATGGGCGGCGCGATGCCTTGCACCTGCGACGTGAAGCCGCCCTGGTACAGCAAGGCGAAAGCAGTCAGCAGTGCCGTGCCAAACCAGACACTGGCCGCTTTGAAGTTCACGCTCAAGTGTTGTATGCGGCGCGCCAGCACATTGGTCAGGGCAAAGCCAATTCCCGCAGAGAGTCCTATCCACTCGGCCCGGTTCTGCGGCAACGGCAAACCCAGGCTCGGTTGCCACAGCATCACCATTGCCCCGCCCAGCGACAGGACAATAACGGCATAGCCGTAGCGATCCAGTTTTTCGCCCAGCAACCAGCGCGCCAGAAGCACCGTCCATAACGGCGCGAGATAGAACAGCAGCAGCACGCGCATGACCTCGCCGCCCAGCATCGCCAGCACATAGCCGAGGTTGGTCCAGCCGGCGCACAGGGTCAGCGCCACGCCCCACCACCCCGCCACACGCAGTTCGCGCCAGACATTGCCGGACAGCAGCAAACCAAGCATCAGCGCAATGAAATAGGTCAGGAAGGTTGCCGCTTCGCCGGAAACACCCGCATGGTCCAGCACGCGGTAGGGATACCAGATCAGCCCCCATACTATCGCGGCGCTCAGCAGGCTGCTCACCGCCAAAAATTTTTGTTTTGATGCCACTAGCCCGCCCTTTATAATGCCAAACCTTTTTTGCTTTTGCCGCCTTTAAAAACCTCTGCACAGCGTAACGAGCGCAGGTCAGACGAGGAGAAAGGCGGCGAAAAACCGGAGTGTATAAAACTATACATGAGGATTTTTAGCCGTCTTTCGACGATGTATCACCAAGCGCAGTAGCTGCGCAAAGGTTTTTAAATGAATCCAGACCTGAACAAGCTTCAGCCTTACCCGTTCCAGAAACTCGCTGCGCTATACAGTGAAGTGACGCCGAACCCGGCTTATCGTGCCATCAGCCTGCATATCGGCGAGCCGAAGCACGCCACGCCGCAATTCATCAAGGACACGCTCACCGCGAATCTTGGCGGGCTGGCGAATTATCCCACAACCGCAGGCAGCGACGCGCTGCGCGGCAGCATTGCCGGTTGGCTGCAACACCGCTACGGCTTGCCTGTGCTGGATGTGAAGACACAAGTCCTGCCGGTGAACGGCAGCCGCGAAGCGCTATTCGCCTTCGCGCAGGCAGTGGTCAACCGCACGCGCGACAACCCTGTGGTGATCTGTCCCAATCCGTTCTACCAGATTTATGAAGGCGCTGCGCTCTTGGCCGGTGCCACGCCGCACTTCCTCAACACGCTGCCGGAAAACAATTACGCGCTGAATTTTGACCAGTTGCCGCAGGACGTGTGGCAGCGCGCCCAACTCATCTATGTGTGCTCGCCGGGCAACCCCACCGGGCGTGTTATGCCGCTGGCCGAATGGAAAGCGCTGTTCGAGATGGCCGACCATTACGGCTTCGTCATCGCCTCGGATGAATGCTATTCCGAGATATATTTTGGCGAAGACAAACCACTCGGTGCGCTGCAGGCCGCACAGCAATTGGGGCGCAGCAATTACAAAAATCTGGTGGTGTTCTCCAGCCTGTCCAAGCGCTCCAACGTGCCGGGTATGCGTTCCGGTTTCGTGGCGGGCGATGCGAAAGTGCTGGAGAAATTCACGCTTTATCGCACCTATCACGGCTGTGCCATGAACCCGGCGGTACAGGCCGCCAGCGCCGCCGCCTGGCAGGATGAGGAACATGTCGCCGAGAACCGGCGCCTGTATGCGGAGAAATTTTCCCGCGTAATCGAGATACTTAAACCCGTGCTGCCGGTCACCCTGCCCGATGCCGGTTTCTACTTGTGGCTGCGCGTGCCGGTGGCCGACACCACATTCGCGCAACACCTGTATCGCGATTATAATGTCAGCGTACTGCCCGGCAGTTTCCTCGCGCGCGAAGCACACGGCACCAATCCAGGTACAGGATTCGTACGCATAGCCCTGGTGGCGGAATTGAACGAAACACTGGAAGCGGCGCAAAGAATAGTTAACTTCAGTCGCAAGTTGTTAGACGTAAGTTGTTAGTTGGCTTTGTCCGCTACGCGGATTTGTTTTTAACTTAAGTCTTACGTCTTACGACTAACAACTTTTATTAAACAGGAACCACCATGCAAGACTTGCAAAACATCATCGAACCCGCCTTCGAGCGCCGCGCCAAAATCACCCCGCGCACCGTGGATGCCAAGCTGAAAGAAGCAGTCACCACCGTCATCGAACATCTCGACCAGGGCAAGCTGCGCGTCGCGGAAAAAATAAACGGCCAGTGGGTCACCCATCAATGGCTGAAGAAAGCCGTGTTGCTGTCGTTCCGCATGGAAGACAATTTTTTCATCAAGGGCGGCTTCACCAATTATTACGACAAGGTGCCCTCCAAGTTTGCCGACTACAACACCAAGGATTTCCGCGATGGCGGCTTCCGCGTAGTGCCACCGGCGGCGGCGCGCAAGGGTTCGTTCATCGCCAGAAATGTGGTGCTGATGCCCTCCTACGTTAACATCGGCGCCTATGTGGACGAAGGCGCCATGGTGGACACCTGGTCCACCGTCGGCTCCTGCGCACAGATCGGCAAGAACGTGCATTTGAGCGGCGGCGTCGGCATCGGCGGCGTGCTGGAGCCGGTGCAGGCCAACCCCACCATCATCGAGGACAACTGCTTCATCGGCGCGCGTTCGGAAATCGTCGAGGGTGTGATCGTGGAGGAAGGCGCGGTGATCTCGATGGGTGTGTTCATCGGGCAAAGCACAAAGATTTACGACCGCGAAACCGGCGAAGTGCATTATGGCCGCGTTCCCGCCGGCTCGGTGGTGGTCAGCGGCAACCTGCCTTCCAGGGATGGCAGCTACAGTTTGTACTGCGCCGTGATCGTGAAGAAGGTGGATGCCAAGACGCGCGGCAAGGTCGGTATCAACGAATTGTTAAGAGGCATCTAAATACAGACGTAAGACGTAAGTCGTTAGTTAAAGCAAAACCGCGTAGCGACAATACCAACTAATAACTTACGTCTTACGTCTACCAACTGTTTCAGGAGACAACATGATCATCACACCACT
>JACREC010000067.1 GCA_016218445.1 Nitrosomonadales bacterium | reverse complement strand
TTCAACATGGCGTTGAACGCCGACTTCGACAGCATGTGCACTTCGTCTATGATGTACACCTTGAAGCGCCCACTGGTCGGCGCATACAGCGCGCTTTCCAGCAGTTCGCGCATGTTGTCTACCTGGGTGTTGGACGCCGCAACCAGTTCGATCAGGTCAATGAAACGCCCGCTGTCAATTTCCGTGCAGGCGCTGCAAATACCGCACGGCGTGGCGGTAATGCCCGTTGCGCAATTCAGGGATTTGGCGAAGATACGCGCGATGGTGGTCTTGCCCACGCCGCGCGTGCCGGTGAACAGATAGGCATGATGCAAACGGTTCTGCACCAGCGCATTGCTCAATGCCCGCACGACATGCTCCTGCCCCGCCAGTTGCGCGAAGGTCTTGGGCCGCCATTTGCGCGCCAGAACAGAAGTTGCAGACATTATTGAACCGGATAAATGCTATCGGACAGCGCCAGCACAACGAGCGAGCGCCGCTGAGACAAGGCAAGCGGTGTAAGCAGGGATTCCGCCGTAAGGCGGAAACTCGCAAAAAATGGCGAAACAGTAGCCGCTCTGACACGGTGTGGTAAAACCATTTGGTGCGGGAAGAGCGGCCTGCATCTGCTCCCGCAATCTGCTGGCTTCGCCAGTAACGTGTCGCAGATGCGGTTTACGTTGGGTAAATGAGGATGTTGAGTCATTTTTTAACGCCGTATCAGCAAGCGCAGCCGTTGTGAAAAAGGAGGCGAGCCTTGCCCCCGGCACTTGTAGGAAATAGCTGTGGCTGCTTCCTTCCGGACCTGACCAGGTTCACTACACCACAATGCGGGGAGGCCCGCCAAACCGTTCAAGCGGCTCAATAACCTGCTGCGCACCGCCTTGTCCTGACGATGCTCGCTACGGTTCTTGAACCGCTTCTTAATTACTTGATTACAACATCAACCAGCTTGACATAATAGATGAATCAGCCGGCAAAATCCACGCCATGTATTTCCGCCAGAGGCGGAGTGAGCGCTAAACGTTTTATTGCACCGGGAAATGACGGTAGAAAAACCTCTTGGCAAACTCCACCGCCACAAGATAGCACAGTACCATCGCCGACAATATCAGGAAGAACAACGGCGGCGGGGCAACGAAGCCGAGATGCGTTGCAAGCGGCGTGAAAGGCAACGCCGCGGCCATCAGGACAACCAGCAGCGAAGTGACGGTCAGCGCAATGCTGGGCTGGCTTTTTAACGGGTTGCCGCGGGTGCGGATAACGAAGATCACCAGCACCTGGGTTGCGATGGATTCGATGAACCAGCCGGTGTGGAACAGCGCCTCACCTGCGCTGAAGACTTTCAGCATGATGTAGAACGTCAGGAGATCGAATATTGAACTGACCGGCCCGACCACCCACATGAAGTTGCGGATGAAGGTGGTGTCCCAGTGCCTGGGATGAGCAAGATATTTGTTGTCCACGTTATCCATGGGAATCGGCAGTTCCGAGACATCATAAAGCAGGTTGTTGAGCAATATCTGTGCGGGCAGCATCGGCAGGAAGGGAAGGAACAGCGTCGCCCCGGCCATGCTGAACATGTTCCCGAAGTTTGAACTCGTGCCCATCATGATGTATTTCATGATGTTGGCGAAGGTGCGGCGCCCTTCCAGCACGCCAGCGTGCAGCACGTTCAGGTCATGCCGCAACATGATCATGTCGGCCGCCGCTTTGGCAACGCCCACTGCGCCGTCCACCGAGATGCCGACATCTGCCGAATGCAGCGAAGGCGCATCGTTGATACCGTCCCCGAGGTAACCGACGGTGTGCCCCTGTGCTTTCAGCGACAGGATGATGCGGTTCTTCTGGGCCGGCGTGACACGGCAGAGCAGGTTGGCCTCTCTCACCCGGACCGACAGCGCGAGATCGTCCATCTGTTGTATTTCGCTTCCGGTCAGCACGCCCGTGACCGGCATGCCCAGTTGGTTGCATACGTGCCGGGTAACCAGTTCGCTGTCGCCGGTGACGATCTTGACGGTTATCCCGTCCGCCGCCAGCGCCTTGAGCGCATGCGCCGCGCTTGTTTTCGGCGGATCGAGGAAAGCGGCGAAGCCGGCGAAGATCAGTTCGGTTTCATCATCGACTACGGCGTGCGGATGATCCAGTGCCACCGGCCGCCAGGCGATGCCGAGCACCTTGAAGCCTTCCCGGCCGAGGCTGTCGTGCAATGCCTGGATGGATTCCAGCGCCTTCTCGTCCAGCGGCCGCACGTCCTGCGTTTCACCCACAACATATTGCGTGGACAGCCGGAGGATATCCTCGGGCGAGCCCTTGACCACCAGCAGCCGTTTTTCTCCCTGATCCAATAAAACCCGCTTCTCGCTTTGATCCAACAAAACAGAGACGCGCCGCCGCTCGAAGTCGAACGGCACCTCGTCGATCTTGCGCCAGTTGCTTGCGTCGATCTCCTCGTGCCTGAGGATCGCGTCATCCAGCGGGCTCTTTAATCCTGTCTCGAAATAGCTGTTGAGGTAGGCCAGCCGCAGCACCTGCGCGCTGTCGTTTCCTTGCGCGTCGAGGTGACGTTCCAGCCGGATACGTCCCTCGGTGAGGGTGCCGGTCTTGTCGGTGCACAGCACGTCCATGCTGCCCAGATTGTGAATGGCGGCAAGCTGCTTCACGATCACCTGCTTTTTCGCCATGCGCAGGGCGCCGCGCGACAGTGTCACCGTGATCACCATCGGCAACAGCTCCGGCGTGAGGCCGACGGCCAGCGCGATAGCGAACAGAAACGATTCGAGAAATGGCCGGTGAAAAAAAGCGTTGATCAGAAACACGAACAGCACCAGCAAGATGGTCAGGCGCATGATCAGCATGCCGAAGCTCTGTGTGCCCAGTTCGAAAGCAGTGGGCGACGCCTTGGCCACCAGTGAATCTGCGATATTACCCATCGCCGTGTCGGCGCCGGTGCGGCAGACCATGGCCCTGGCCATCCCGCTGATGACGGAAGTGCCCATGAACACGGTGTTCTCGGCCTGGCTGAGGTCTTCCACCGGCGCCGGCAATTCGCGCGCATGCTTTTCCACCGGATAGGACTCGCCCGTCAGCAACGCCTGATTGACGAAGAAATCCTTTGCCTCCAGCAGGCGACAATCGGCCGGGATGAGATCGCCCGCCGCCAGCAGCACCACATCGCCCGGCACCAAACCGGCTATCGGAATCTCTTGGGAATGGCCATCGCGCAGCACCGTGGCCCGTACCGCGACAGCTTTCTTCAACTGTTCTGCGGCGCGACCGGCCCGGTATTCCTGAACGAAATCCAGGGTCACACTCATCAGTACGACAG
Organism: Nitrosomonadales bacterium; assembly: GCA_016218445.1. Lineage (GTDB taxonomy): Bacteria > Pseudomonadota > Gammaproteobacteria > Burkholderiales > Gallionellaceae > CAITJF01. The sequence continues at coordinate 727 of JACREC010000067.1, read as the reverse complement.
CCCAGATAATCACGAACCCGGTGATCTCGCCGGTCAGCGCGGACACGGCGCTGGCCGCCAGCAAAACCATCACCAGCGGATTCTTGAAGTGGCTCAAATACTGAATGATCAGCGGCCGTTCGCCGTAGGCGCGCAGTGTGTTGGGGCCGAAGCGTGCGGTACGCGCACGCGCTTCCCGCTGGCTCATCCCAGCCGGCAGCGCCTCCAGTTGCGACTGGAGCGCTTCAGCGGACAGATTCCAGAACAATGCATCGGGGCGATCCATTGTGCTCACCTTCTTTCAGTGCGCATGTTGGGTTACGCCCTTGCGGGCTAACCCAACCTACAAAAACTCACACACATTATGTAGGTTGGGTTAGGCGCGGCTTTTTGCGCCGTAACCCAACAAACCAAACCAGGTTGTCATAATAACGACAACCATCATGGTACCAATTACAGGAAATTGCCAGAGTTGAAATTGCCGGAGTTGGGTTAATATCGCACATCGTTTTTAAGCCTGTATCGAACACAAATATTTATGGAAGCCCATTATTCGCCTGCCACTATCCAGCGCAAGGTGGCCATCGCCGCCTGCTTCGGCACTTTTCTGGAATGGTATGACTTCCTCACTTTCGCCTCGCTGGCCACCTATTTCAGCACGCTGTTTTTTCCCCAGGAAAATCCGGTCGCCGCGCTGCTGGCGAGCCTTGCCACCTTCGGGGTCGGCATGCTGGTGCGCCCGCTCGGC
>JACREC010000065.1 GCA_016218445.1 Nitrosomonadales bacterium | reverse complement strand
GGGAGAGGGGGGCCGCAAGGCCGGGAGAGGGTGTCTTCCACATGCAACACGCCCTCTCCCCCGCCCCTCTCCCGCAAGCGGGCGAGGGGAATAATGGAAGGCCGAATGAAAAAAATCCTCGTCATCGCGCCAAGCTGGGTGGGCGACACCATGCTGGTGCAGCCCATGCTGGTGCGCCTCATGCAGCGCCACCCCGACGCACAGATCGACCTGCTCGCCCCGCCATGGACCGCCGCACTGCTGCACCAGATGCCGGAGGTGCACGAGGTCATCATCAACCCTTTTCCGCATGGCGCATTGAAATTGGCGGCACGCTACCGCCTCGGCAAAAAATTGCGTGCCGCGCATTACGACCAGGCCATCGTGCTGCCCAATTCATTCAAGTCCGCGCTGGCACCCTACTTCGCCAGCATTCCCCTGCGCACCGGCTTCGTCGGCGAGATGCGTTATGGCCTGCTGAACGATGCGCGCAAGCTGGACAAACATAAATTGCCGCTGATGGTGGAACGCTTCGCGCAACTCGCCGAAGCGCCGGGTGATGCCATCCAGCGCCCGGTCCCGCAACCGGCGCTGCAAGTCAGCGAGGAACAGCGCCAGCGCGTACTCGGGGAACTTGGCCTGCCGGTCACCCGGCCTGTTGCCGTATTCTGCCCCGGCGCGGAATACGGCCCGGCCAAGCGCTGGCCGGTCCCCTATTTTGCCGAACTGGCGCAACACCTGCGCGCGCAGGGCTATGCCGTGTGGCTGGTCGGCTCGTCCAGGGACAGGGAGATCGCTGAGAAAATCATCGCGCTGGGCAATGAGGCGTGCATCAACCTGTGCGGCTCAACTGATCTGGCTGAAGCCGTCACGCTGCTTTCCGCCGCCAGCCTGGTGGTAAGCAATGATTCCGGCCTGATGCACCTCGCTGCCGCACTGGATCGCCCCATGCTCGCGCTGTATGGCTCCAGTTCCCCGCAGTTCACTCCGCCGCTGTCGGATCAAGCGCTTGTCCTCAAGCTCGACCTGCCATGCAGCCCCTGTTTCAAGCGCGTATGCCCGCTCGGCCACTTCAACTGCATGATGCAATTGACGCCGGATCAAGTCATACAGCACATCCCCATCAAATCTGGTTGAGTGAAACCATGCCAAACCTGCCCAACGAACATGACAAAAATGCCGCCCCTGATGATGAAACCTGTCATGCCCGTTTCCCTCTCCCCAACCCTCTCCCGCAAGCGGGCGAGGGAGCGAACGAATCGCTACGCGAGTTTTGCGCTAACGAAATTTTCAAGGCTTACGACATTCGCGGCATCGTCGGCAAGACGCTGACGGCGGAAATCGTGGAAGCCATCGGCCATGCCATCGGCTCGGAAGCCGTGGCGCGCGGCCAGCACACCATCGCCATCGGACGCGACGGGCGCCTGTCCGGCGCGGAACTCGCCGCCGCCCTGGCGCGCGGCATCCAGCAAAGCGGCATCAATGTGATTGACGTGGGCCGTGTCGCCACACCCATGGTGTATTTCGCTGCATACCATCTCAATACACATTGCGCCGTGATGATTACCGGCAGCCACAACCCGCCTGACTACAACGGCCTGAAAATGGTGCTGGCGGGCGAAACGCTATCCGGCGACACCATCCAGTCCCTGCGCACGCGCATCGAAACCGGCAATCTGGCGCACGGCTCCGGCAGCTATGCGCAATATAACATCGCAACGGAATACATCGCGCGCATCGTCTCCGGCATCAAACTGGCGCGCCCGCTGAAAATCACGGTGGACTGCGGCAACGGCGTGGCGGGAGATTTTGCCGCCACGCTGTACCGCAAGCTGGGCTGCACCGTGACGGAAATGTTCTGTGAAGTGGACGGCAATTTCCCCAACCACCATCCTGATCCTTCACAGCCGGAAAATCTGCAAGACCTGATCCGCGCTCTCGCCCGCAACGACAGCGAACTCGGCCTGGCCTTCGATGGCGACGGCGACCGCCTCGGCGTGGTCACCAGGAACGGCAACATCATCTACCCGGACCGGCAACTGATGCTGTTCGCCGCCGACATGCTGTCACGCAATCCCGGCGCGGAAGTTATTTTCGACGTGAAATCCACGCGCAACCTGTTTGTCTGGATACGCAAACACGGCGGCAAGCCCACGCTATGGAAAACCGGGCACTCGCTGGTCAAGGCCAAGATGAAGGAAACCGGCGCGCTGCTGGCCGGCGAAATGAGCGGACATGTGTTCTTCAAGGAACGCTGGTACGGCTTCGACGATGGCTTGTATGCCGGGGCGCGCCTGCTCGAAATCCTGAGCAAACAGGCAGACCCGAGTGCCACACTGAACAGCCTGCCCAACTCGGTCAATACGCCGGAATTGCATATTCATTTGCAGGAAGGCGAGAACTACGCGTTGATTGCGCAACTCAAGAAAGATGCGGAATTTACCGGCGCGCAGGACATCATCACCCTAGACGGCCTGCGCGTGGAATATGCCGACGGTTTCGGCCTGATGCGCTCCAGCAACACCACACCGGTAATCGTGCTGCGCTTCGAGGCGGACGATGCGGATGCACTTGCGAGAATACAACAGGATTTTCGACGCGTGCTGCTGGATGCCAATCCGAAATTGCAACTGCCATTCTGATTGTAGGAGCGTGCCATGCCCGCGAACATTTTTATCGCGGGCATGGCCCGCTCCTACGTTGAAATCAGCTACGTTCTTTTACCCAACCTGCAACAGATGCCAGCGCGGTAGCCAGATGCTCCGGCTGCGTGCCGCCCGCCTGCGCCATGTCAGGGCGACCGCCGCCCTTGCCGCCGACCTGCTGCGCGACAAAATTCACCAGCTCACCGGCCTTCACTTTTGCCGTTGCATCCGCCGTCACGCCCGCAATCAGACTGACCTTGCCATCGCCCACCGCTGCCAGCACGATCGCCGCCGACTTGAGCTTGTCTTTCAGCTTGTCCAGCGTCTCGCGCAGCGTCTTGCTGTCCGCGCCATCGAGTTGGGCGGCCAGCACTTTCACGCCGGCGATATTCACAGCCTGACTCAGCAACTCGTCACCTTGCCCTGAAGCCAGTCTGGATTTTAACGCGGCGAGTTCTTTCTCCAGCGCCTTCGCATTGTCGAGTATCTGCGCCACGCGCGCCGCGGCTTCCTGCGGATGCGTCTTGAGCGCCGCTGCGACTTCCTGCAACTGCTGTTCCTGCTGCTGGATATGGGCCAGCGCACCCTCGCCGGTCACCGCCTCCACGCGCCGCACCCCTGCCGCCACGCCGCTCTCGGCCAATATCTTGAACAGTCCGATGTCGCCGGTGCGCTTGACGTGCGTGCCGCCGCACAGCTCGCGCGACGAGCCGATGTCCAGCACGCGCACTTCGTCGCCGTATTTCTCGCCGAACAACATCATCGCGCCGGTCTTCTGCGCATCCTCGATGGACATCACGCGCGCATTGGTCGCTGCATTGGCAAGGATTTCGGCGTTCACCAGGGTTTCCACTCTGCGTATCTCCGCATCGGTCATCGGTTGGGTATGCACGAAGTCGAAGCGTGTCTTGTCCGGGTCAACCTGCGAACCCTTTTGCTGCACATGGCTGCCCAGCACTTCGCGCAACGCCTTGTGCATCAGGTGGGTAACGGAGTGATTGCGCTCGGTGTGCGCTCGCGCCTGCACGTCCACACGGGCCGAAACGCTGTTGCCCACGCTCAGCTTGCCGGTCTTCACCACACCGTGATGGCCGAACACGCTGGCCTGTATCTTCAGCGTATCCTCCACCGCGAAGATACCGTGTACACTGCGCAACTCGCCGCGGTCGCCGACCTGCCCGCCGGATTCGGCATAGAACGGTGTATCGTCCAGCACCGCCACGCCCAGTTCGCCCTCTTTCAACTCGTTGACCGATACACCGTCCTTGTACAACGCCAGCACGTTGCTCTTGGCCTCCAGTGCATCATAGCCGTGGAAAGTGGTCGCCGGGCCGGTGTATTCCAGATTGGCAGCCATCTTGAATTTGCCCGCCGCGCGCGCCTGTTGCTTTTGCCGCGCCATCGCCGCGTCGAATGTTGCACTGTCCACTATCACGCCGTGCTCGCGGCACACGTCCTGCGTCAGGTCGAGCGGGAAGCCATAGGTGTCGTGCAGCTTGAATGCGGTCTCGCCGTTGAATACGTTATCTCTTGGCTTCATCACTTTTGCTCCCTCTCCCGCCGGGAGAGGGTTGGGGTGAGGGACTGCAAGCTCGCTTTCCAGAATCGCCATGCCGTGCTCGATGGTGGTGAAGAAACGCTCTTCCTCTTGCTTGAGCACCTCCATCACGCGCACTTGCGCCGCCGCCAATTCCGGAAAAGCCGCACCCATTTCGCCAACCAGATCCGGCACCATCTTGTGAAAGAAGGCAGCGCGCGCGCCGAGCTTGTAGCCGTGGCGGATCGCGCGGCGAATGATGCGGCGCAGCACATAGCCGCGCCCTTCGTTGCCGGGAATCACGCCGTCCGCAATGAGGAAGGAACAGGCGCGGATATGATCGGCCAGCACCTTGAGCGAATTATTGGTGAGGTCGCTGGTGTCGGTCACCCGCGCCGCCGCGCAGACCAGATTCTGCAGCAGGTCAATGTCATAGTTGGAATGCACATGCTGCAACACCGCCGAAATGCGTTCCAGCCCCATGCCGGTATCCACCGAGGGCTTGGGCAGCGTGTGCATCACGCCGTGCTCGTCGCGGTTGAACTGCATGAACACGTTGTTCCAGATTTCGATGTAGCGGTCGCCGTCCTGCTCCGCGCTGCCCGGAGGGCCGCCCCAGATATCCGCGCCGTGGTCGTAAAAAATTTCCGTGCACGGCCCGCACGGGCCGGTATCGCCCATCATCCAGAAATTGTCCGAAGCGTAGCGCGCGCCCTTGTTGTCACCGATGCGGATCACCCGCTCGGCAGGCACGCCGATTTCCTTGGTCCAGATGTCGTAAGCCTCGTCGTCCTCGGCATACACCGTCACCCACAGCTTGTCCTTGGGCAGTTGGTAAACATCGGTCAGCAATTCCCACGCATATTTGATCGCATCATGCTTGAAGTAATCGCCGAAGCTGAAGTTGCCCAGCATCTCAAAGAAGGTGTGATGGCGCGCGGTGTAGCCGACGTTCTCCAGGTCGTTGTGCTTGCCGCCGGCGCGCACGCATTTCTGCGAAGAAGCGGCGCGGGTGTAAGGCCGCTTGTCGAAGCCGAGGAACACATCCTTGAACTGGTTCATCCCCGCGTTGGTGAACAATAGCGTCGGGTCTTCGTGCGGCACCAGCGAACTGGACGGCACGACCGTGTGCCCTTTGGAGGCAAAATAATCCAGGAATTTCTGGCGGATTTCACTGCTTTTCATTGCACACCCTGAATATCAAATGCACTGTTAGACAAGGCGCGCATCATACCACGCGCGGCCGGGCATCTATACCACTACGGGTATGGAGGCAGTCCGTGCAGGTCAATCAGAGGTCACAGACAAAATCGGGAGGCTTGCGGTTTTATGCTTCTCACCCATCTAGTGAACAACTCAAGCGGCCCGCTGCACTGCCTCACGGTGATCGCCGCTTTCAGGTTGAGCCGCGTTCAATACCCACACCTGATCCCGGCGGGGAAGCATGCGGCTGAGCGTGTTATCGCGCTTGATGTAGTGATGAAACAATGCAGCCGCAGCATGCAGGCCAATGAGAAAATAACCCGCCGCCCCGATGATTCCATGTATCTCCTCAATCTGCTTCGCAAGGTCTTTGTTCTCGCCGATTAATGCCGGCAGTTGCAGTCCAAAGAATGGAATCGGCTTCCCGGCTGCGCTGTGCATGAGCCAACCCGCCAATGGCATGCCGATCATCAGCGCGTAGAGCGCAATGTGCATGAATTTGGCTGAAAGTCTCTGCCAGCTTGCCGGCTCCGGCTCAATGCGAGGGGTTGGCCCGGACAGGCGCACTCCCAGACGCAACATGGCAAAGCCAAGAACGGATAAACCGAGCATGAAGTGCAATGCCTTCAGCGCCGTGCGGGGATCGCTCCCTTTGGGGAAAAACTCGCGCAGTTCGATGGATGCATACACGGCAACCAGTAAAATCAACATCAGCCAGTGCAGGCCGATGGACAAATATCCGTATCGGTGTTCTGTGTTCTTCCAACTCATCATTGCTCTCCTTGAAGTATGCTCCGTAGTAAACCAACATCAGGCATGGCAAGCGTACAAAAACAGAGTTGCCTTGCTTGCCGCCACAACTTTGTTTTGTCCATTCCGCATGATCATTTCCTGTTGTGAATAATCACAGTTGCACCTTACGTCACCAATCTTAAGGCGCGCTTAACGGGTACGGATTTTTCATTGGTTTAAGGAACCTCTGAACAAGTCCGCCATGAGCCGCGTTGCTGACCAAAACGGGATGATCGCAAGGCGCGCGACGAAGGTAGCGGCTGCGACACGTTACTGGCGAAGCCAGCAGCTTGCGGGAGCAGCCGCCTGCTGCCATTCCCGCACCAGAGGCTTCGCCCACCGTGTCATGGCAGCAGCCGAGACTACGATGCCGAGGAGCGTAACGCCGCGAGCACCCGTTTGGGTCGCAACCCTTACGGGACAAGGTTTTGCGGGCGGTCTGATGAAACTACTAGCCATTCGACTAAGCCAGCAAGCTGGCAAGTCGCTGGTTATGCGGTGTCAGGACGCAGTTGCGACACGTTACTGGCGGAGCCAGCCGATTGCGGGAGCAACTGCCAGGCTGCCCTTCCCGCATCAGAGGGCTACGCCCCACCGTGTCAGGGCAGCGAGCGAAGGGCATCAACCATTCGCGT
>JACREC010000062.1 GCA_016218445.1 Nitrosomonadales bacterium | reverse complement strand
TGAAGACAGGGTGGGGACATGGCTACTTGAGTCTGTCCGCAACAACGGCAGATAGCACGGATCGTCCCTCCACCCCGGCACCCTATGGGTGCGAGTTGAATCATACAAGCCCGGATGGAATGCAATGGAATCCGGGGGAACTTCGTTCACGCCCACCGGTCCCACCCCCCTTCCAACTTCCCCCCTGAGGGGGGGGAAGAGCGACCGTCCCTTCCCCTTCAGAGGGGGAGAGCGAAGCGAGGGGGCAATTAGGATGGGGATGGGTTTCCCCCGGATTTCGCTTCACTACATCCGGGCTACGTTACTACTCCGGCGCTGCTTTGCGGGGAAGCGCCAAATAACCAACCCGCTTTCCTGTTTTGTATAAAATAGTGCACCACTCTCCCAACCGTCCATGCCTGCCACCGCCCCACAAATTCTACAAGACGTTTTCGGCTATGCCGCCTTTCGCGGCGAGCAGCAGGCCATCGTCGAGCATGTCGCGGCGGGCGGCGATGCGCTGGTGCTGATGCCCACGGGTGGCGGCAAGTCGCTGTGCTACCAGATACCCGCGCTGCTGCGGCGCGGCGCCGGCATCGTGGTGTCGCCGCTGATTGCGTTGATGCAGGATCAGGTGGATGCGTTGCGCCAGCTCGGCGTGCAGGCCGCCTTCCTCAATTCCAGCCTGTCCGCCGATGCCGCGCGCACGGTGCAGCAGCAGATGCTGCAAGGCAAACTCGATCTGCTGTATGTGGCGCCGGAACGGCTGCTGAACGCCAATTTCCTCAACCTCTTGGAACGGGTGCAGGCCGAGCACGGGCTGGCATTGTTCGCCATTGACGAAGCGCACTGTGTCTCGCAATGGGGGCACGACTTCCGCCCCGAGTACCGTGAATTGACCATCTTGCACCAGCGTTTTCCCGATGTGCCGCGTATCGCATTGACGGCTACGGCGGATGCGCCGACGCGGCGCGAAATCATGGAACGGCTCGGGCTGGAGCAGGCGCGCCAGTTCGTCTCCAGCTTCGACCGCCCCAATATTCGCTATCGCGTGGCGCAGAAGAACAATGCGCGCCAGCAGTTGCTGGCATTTCTGGAGAGCGAACATCCCAACGATGCTGGCATCGTGTATTGCCTGTCGCGCAGGAAGGTCGAAGAAACCGCTGCCTGGCTGAAGGAGCGCGGCTGGGACGCGCTACCCTATCACGCCGGAATGGATGCCGCCACGCGCACCGCCCACCAGCAGCGCTTCCTGCGCGAAGAGGGCGTAGTGATGGTCGCCACCGTGGCGTTCGGCATGGGCATCGACAAACCCAACGTGCGCTTCGTCGCGCATCTCGACCTGCCCAAGAGCATGGAGGGCTATTATCAGGAAACCGGGCGCGCCGGGCGCGACGGCCTGCCCACCAATGCCTGGCTGGCTTACGGCCTGGGCGATGTGGTCTCCATGCGCCAGTTGATCAATTCCGGCGAAGCGCCCGAAGAGCGCAAGCGCGTGGAACGGCAAAAGCTCGATGCGCTGCTGGGCTATTGCGAATCCACCACCTGCCGCCATCAAACACTGCTGCGCTATTTCGGCGAGGAACATCCGGGCAATTGCGGCGAATGCGACAACTGCCTGGAGCCGGTAGACACCTGGGATGCCACCGAATCCGCGCAGATGGCGCTGTCCTGCGTGTACCGCACCGGGCAACGCTTCGGCGTCGGCCATCTGGTTGACATCCTGCTCGGCAAAACCACCGCGCAAGTCGAAAAATTCCGTCACCAGCAACTCTCCACCTTCGCCATCGGCCAGGCGCTCACCGCCACACAATGGAGCAGCGTGTTTCGCCAACTGGTGGCGGGCGGATTCCTGGAAGCAGACATGGAAGCCTACGGCGGCCTGAAACTCAGCGAAGCCGCGCGCCCCGTCCTGCGCAGCGAACAAGCGGTATGGCTGCGGCGCGATGCCGAACCGGCCAAGCGCAAAGCCAAACGCGCCGAGCGCGGCGATAAAATACCCAAACCTTTTTCCGGCACCAATGAAGAGCGGTTATGGCTCGCCCTCAAAGCCAAACGCATGGAGCTTGCCCGCGAACAAGGCGTGCCGCCTTACGTCATCTTCCACGACAGCACACTGCTGGAAATCATCAACCAGCGCCCCGCCACCCTCACCGAACTGGGCCGCATCAGCGGCGTAGGGCAAGCCAAACTGGCGCGCTACGGAGACGCATTCCTGAAAGTTCTGGAGGAAACGGCGAAAGATGTTTGATTTGCGGCGGCAACACAAATTTTTGTAGGTTGGGTTAGCGGTTTCATCGCGTAACCCAACATGCGCATGCACCATGTAGGCATTATGTTGGGTTACGCCCTTGCGGGCTAACCCAACCTACATATTGGATTCCCTCCATCGCCGCAATAACGAAAAAGGTAGAATGCGCCTTTAGTTGAGTAATTAATTTCGAATGTCCATCCAATGGTACCCTGGCCACATGACCTCGGCGCGCAAGAAAGCGGCCGAGACGATGGAGCGAATCGACGTCGTGATCGAAGTGCTGGATGCGCGCCTGCCTGAGGCAAGCTGCAACCCGATGATCAACGAACTGCGCCTGCACCGCCAGCGCCCCTGCCTGAAAATCCTCAACAAGGCCGACCTCGCCGACCCCGCCGCCACCAAGGCCTGGATCAATTTCTACAACGGACAGAAGAACGTCAAGGCCGTCGCACTGTCGTGCAAAAAACCGGGCGATGCCGCGAAAATACCCGGCCTGTGCGCCGCACTCGCCCCGCATCGCGGCACCAACCTGAAGCCCCTGCGCATGATGATCATGGGCATCCCCAACGTCGGCAAATCCACCCTGATGAATGCGCTGCTGAAACGCCGCGCGGCAGCGGTGGGCGATGAACCGGCCATCACCAAAAACCAGCAGAGCTTCGACCTGAACGAACAGATGACGCTGATTGACACCCCCGGCCTGATGTGGCCGAAAATCGAGCACCCGAGCGATGGCCTCATGCTGGCCGCGAGCCACGCCATCGGACGCAACGCCATCATAGACGAGGAAGTCGCCACCTTCCTCGGCGACCTCCTGCTCGCCCGCTACCCTGCCCTGCTCGCCAAACGCTACGGCACTTTAACTCCCTCTCCCCTTGCGGTAACCAGCGACTTGGCTGCCGTCTCTGGGCAGCCTAGTCGAATGGCTAGTAGTTCTATCAGAGAGGGTTGGGGTGAGGGGGAGAAATTCGATGGCCATAATCTCATCGCAGCCATCGC
>JACREC010000061.1 GCA_016218445.1 Nitrosomonadales bacterium | reverse complement strand
GCGGCGGCTGGCCACACACAACCGGTTCTTCGCCACTCTGGGCGAATTGCTCCATGCAGTCGAATCATGTTTCGATTGCTGGCGAAAACCGAATGCGGTGCTGTTCAGATTATGCGGCATTATTTAAGACGCTATGTTTAATTCCAGATGGCAAGCTTCACTCCTTCAATATTATCCAGCACCTCATTGTTCCAGAATCGCAACACACGAAAGCCCTTTGCTTCAAGCCATCGTGTCCGGTTGGCATCGCTATCAGCGTGCTCCGCATGTTGCCCTCCGTCCACTTCAAGAGCCAACAGCGCTTCCAAGCATACAAAATCGAGAATATATTTCCCGATAGGGTGCTGCCGGCGAAACTTGTGTCCTTCAAACTGTTTCATGCGCAAATGCCGCCAGAGCAGTTTTTCAGCGTCGGTCATCTCACGCCGCAGACTGCGGGAGTTCTGCTTCGTTGTTGCCTTGATCCGTGTCGGTTTATCCATCACTTCTAACCCCACCCTAGCCCACCCCCTGCAAGGGGGAGGGAATGTAGCTCCTTCCCCCTTGCAGGGGGAAGGTTGGGATGGGGGTAGAGGCTTGGCGTTCCCACAACCCCAATTCCATCCTAGCTATTGCTCATCTTGCTCATTTCTTTTTTCCGCCGAAATAAGCCAGCCAGCTTGGCGGTTCTTTCATGCCAGGATATTTCGTCATAGCTTCGAACTGAGGCGAGGTCTGCTGTGGTTCATCGGCCCCGGCCGGATAAATGCGCACCCGCACGTCGTACCAGGCAGCCTGTCCGGTGATCGGGTCCGAATTGGAATAGCGCGTGCCGTCAGGATTAGCCGGCAGTTCCTCGGAGATCAGGTGATTGAGCAGAAAACCCTGCTGCGACTCGTTCGCATCGGGTGATAAATTCCAGGCGCCCGCTGCTTTGCCGATGGCATTCCAGGTCCATACCGTGCCCGGCTCGACCGCCTCGGAGTATCTCGCCATGCAGCGCACCTTGCCCCACTGTGACTCCACCCACATCCAGCCACCGTCCGCGATACCCGCAGCCTGCGCGGTGAGCGGATTCATGTGCAAATAATTGTGCGCATGGATCTGGCGCAACCAGGCATTCTGTGAATCCCAGGAATGGTACATGGCCATCGGCCGCTGGGTCACTGCCGCAAGCGGAAACTTGTTCTTGTCGCTGGCCTGCGTTTCCAGCGGTTCATAGAAAAACGGCAGCGGGTCGAAATAGGTTTCGATGCGCCTGGCCAGATGGGATGGCGGTTTGCGCGTGATGCCCCGGCCTTGCGCGGCGAGGCGAAACTTCTGCAACACTTCGGAATACAGGTGGATCAGAATCGGCTCGGCATAACGCGTGATGCGGTTGCGTTGCGACCATTCAAGATAACCCTTGTTCCAGTTGCGCATGTACTGATAGGAACGCGGCAACTTGTGGTGATACACGCAGTTGTTTTGCGCATACATCTCCCACTGTTTCGGGTTGGGTTCGCCGCGCAGGAATTTCTCGCCACCCTTGCCGCGCCAGCCCGCCAGGAACCCGATTCCCGACCCCGGCTCGGTCTCCCAGTTCACGATGAAATCAGGATAGTCGCGGAACTTGCGCTCGCCTTCCCTAGTGACGAAAGCGGGCAGCTTCAAACGCGTGCCGAGTTCGATCAGCACTTCCTGGAAAGGTTTGCATTCATCTGTCGGCGGCAACACCGGAATGCGCACCGAATCCACCGGGCCATCGAACTCCGAGATCGGCCGGTCCAGCATTGACATCACGTCATGCCGCTCCAGATAAGTGGTGTCCGGCAAAATCAAATCGGCGAATGCAGTCGTCTCCGAATGGAAAGCGTCGCAGACGACGATGAATGGAATTTTATGTTCGCCATTCTCGTCCTTGTCACCGAGCATTTTTCTGACCTCGACCGTATTCATCGTCGAGTTCCAGCCCACGTTGGCCATGAAGATCAGCAGGGTGTCTATCTGGTACGGATCGCCGCGCCAGGCATTGGTAATGGCGTTGTGCATCAACCCGTGCACCGACAGCGGATACTCCCACGAGAATGCCTTGTCGATGCGCACCGGGCTGCCATCCGTATTGACGAACAGGTCGTCCGGATCGGACGGCCAACCCAGCGGCATACCATCCAGCGGCGTGTTCGGCTTGATCGCCAGCGGCGTATTGGGCGTGCGCGCGCAAGGCGGGATGGGGCGCGGAAACGGAGCCTTGTGCCTGAAGCCGCCGGGCCGGTCGATGGTGCCGAGCAGCGACATCAGGATCGCCAGCGAGCGTATCGTCTGGAAGCCGTTGGAGTGTGCCGCCAGGCCGCGCATCGCATGAAAGGCCACCGGATTGCCGGTCACGCTGTCGTGTTCCTTGCCCCATGCATCCGTCCATGCGATCGGCAATTCGATTTTCTGGTCGCGCGCCGTGATGCCCATCTCACAGGCGAGACGGCGGATGGTCTCGACCGGAATGCCGGTGACCTGGCTCGCCCATTCCGGGGTGTAGTCCGCCACCCGTTCCTGCAACAGTTGAAAGGCGGGTTTGACCGGCGTGCCGTCGGATAGCCTGAATTCGCCGAACAGAAACGGGTCGGCTCCCTCCGTATGCGTGACTACCGGCTTGTCGCTGTTGCGATCCCACCACAGTTTGTTTTGCGGGTCATAACATCCCTCCTCTTCCGGCACCTCGGTGCGCACGAACATGCCGAACTCGTCATGCTGGTCGTCGAGATTCACCAATTGGCCGGAGTTGGTATAGCGCACCAGAAAATCGCGGTCATACAGGCCGAGCGCAATGATTTCGTGGATCAGCGCAAGCAGCAGCGCGCCGTCGGTGCCGGGACGGATCCCCACCCACTCGTCGGCGATGGCCGAGTAGCCGGTGCGTATTGGGTTGATGGAAATGAAACGCCCGCCCTCGCGCTTGAATTTCGAGATTGCGATCTTCAGCGGGTTGGAGTGATGGTCCTCGGCGGTGCCGATCATCACAAACAGCTTGGCGCGCTCCAGGTCCGGCCCGCCGAATTCCCAGAACGAACCGCCGATGGTGTAGATCATCCCGGCAGCCATGTTCACCGAGCAGAAGCCGCCGTGAGCGGCATAGTTGGGCGTGCCGAACTGGCGGGCAAACAGGCCGGTCAGCGCCTGCATCTGGTCGCGCCCGGTGAACAGCGCGAATTTCTTCGGATCGGTGGCGCGTATTTTCCCGAGCCGTTCGGCGAGGATGCCGAAAGTTTCTTCCCAGCTGATTTCCTCGAATTCGCCCGCGCCGCGTTCCGCCCCCGGCTTGCGTCGCAACGGCCTGGTCAGCCGCGCGGGAGAATACTGTTTCATGATGCCGGCACTGCCCTTGGCGCAGATCACACCGTGGTTGAGCGGATGATCCGGGTTGCCGTCTATGTAGCGCACCTCGCCATTGCGCAGATGGACGCGAATCCCGCAGCGGCACGCGCACATATAGCAGGTGGTGTTGCGTACCTCGATCCTGGCATCTGGCACAGGCGATGCCACAGGATCGTGCAGCGGGGATATTGTGCTCTGTGAGTCGCCAAAATTATGGGTTTTCATCAAAAATCTTATGGTGGTTGATTACTCAATCGCGGCCATTCCGGGCGGAACAATGGCCATTGTTGAAGGTGCGCCAGTATGCGCAACTGACAGCCCCGCTATCCATAGCCGTGATGAGCTATTAGGGCATAACCCATAAGGGGTATCGTGGTTTGGTGCCGAAAGTTTTAGCATGATTAAGAAGGCAGTTTAGGTAATTATAAAGGGGAAAAGAGTATGGCACTGGTAAGACCGCACGGCGGGGGCGACCTTAATCCCCTGTTACTCAAGGGCAGAGCACTTGCGGACGAGCTGGAACGGGCGCGTACGCTGCCGCAAGTCAGAGTCAGTTCGCGCGAGAAGGGCGATCTGGTGATGCTTGGCATCGGCGGTTTTACGCCGCTTGACGGCTTCATGTCCTTTACCGATTGGCAGGGTGTCTGCGCCGGCATGCATATGACCAACGGCTTGTTCTGGCCTATCCCCATCACCCTTTCCACCGATTACATCACCGCAGATTCCATCAATACCGGCAGTGAAATCGCCTTGCTTGACCCGAGCGACGACAGCATTCTGGCGACCATGCGCATCACCGAAAAATACACCATCGACAAGGCGCATGAATGCGCAACGGTGTTCCAGACAGCCGACATCAACCATCCCGGCGTAAAAATGGTGATGGCGCAGGGCGACATCAACCTCGCCGGTCCGGTCAAGGTGCTGTCGATGGGCGGTTTCGACCGGAAATACGGCGCACTGTTCATGACGCCACGCGAGACGCGCGAACTGTTTGAAATCATGGGCTGGAGCAAGGTTGCGGCGTTTCAGACGCGCAATCCGATGCACCGTTCGCATGAATACCTTGCCAAGATTGCCATTGAGGTGTGCGATGGCGTGTTGATCCACTCTCTGCTGGGCAACCTCAAACCGGGCGACATTCCTGCCGATGTGCGCACCAATGCCATTGCCGCCCTGACCGAAAACTATTTCGTCAAACATACCGTGGCGCAGGCCGGTTATCCGCTCGACATGCGCTATGCCGGCCCGCGTGAGGCTTTGCTGCACGCGCTGTTCCGCCAGAACTACGGCTGCTCGCATCTGATCGTGGGGCGCGACCACGCCGGCGTCGGCAGCTACTACGGCCCGTTTGACGCGCACCACATCTTCGACAAAATCCCGAAAGATTCGCTGGAAACGCAGCCGCTCAAAATCGACTGGACGTTTTGGTGCTATCGCTGCGGTGGCATGGCTTCGGCGCGCACCTGCCCGCACGGCGATGCTGATCGCCTGCTGGTGTCCGGCACCAAGCTGCGCAAGATGCTTTCGGAAGGCTCTGATGTCCCCGCCGAATTCAGCCGGCCTGAAGTGCTGGAAATATTGCGCTCTTATTACGCCGGTCTCGGCGAAAACGAAAAAGTAGAGATAAAGCTTAGCGGCCATTCTGGGCACTGAGATTTGAGTCGTACCCTCCCCCTTGCAGGGGGAAGGAACGGGTTGTTTAGAAACTTTGTTTGTGATTATTTTCCAGAGGAGTATAGCGAATGCCAACTTTTGTACGTACCGAAAAATGCGATGGCTGCAAGGGGCAGGATAAAACTGCCTGCATGTATATCTGCCCGCACGACCTGATGAAGCTGGACAAGGACGGCTCCGAAACCGGCCACGCGATGAGGGCTTTCAATCAGGAACCCGAGCAATGCTGGGAATGTTATTCCTGCGTCAAGATTTGTCCGCAGGGCGCGATCGAGGTACGCCACTATGCCGACATCGTGCCGCTGGGCGGCTCGGTGCAGCCGATGCGCGGCTCCGATTCCATCATGTGGACGATCAAGTTCCGCAACGGCACACTGAAGCGCTTCAAGTTCCCGATCCGCACCACGTCCGAGGGCTCCATTGACCCGTACGGTGGCAAGCCGATGCCCAAGATGTCAGAACTCACCGCTCCCGGTGTATTCACCAAGGAAACCATGGGTGGCTACCGCGC
>JACREC010000064.1 GCA_016218445.1 Nitrosomonadales bacterium | reverse complement strand
GGGGGCTTCTTTCAGGGTCGAAATGAAAAACTGTGAAACGCGCATGATATTTATTCGCCAACTCGAAAAATCAGGGTGCTGATTTTACAGCGAACAAAGCAAGCATGCTGCACCGATTGTGATGAGAAAGCTTTTCATCTGCCGTGAAATGTGAAAAAATCCATCCCATCGAAATTAACCGAACAGGTGGCGAAGATGGTTGACCGCGATGGTTACCGCCCCAACGTCGGCATCATTCTCACTAACGCCAAGAACCAGGTGTTCTGGGGCAGACGCATCAGGCAGGATTCATGGCAGTTTCCGCAAGGCGGCATCCAGCACGGTGAAACGCCGGAGCAGGCGATGTACCGCGAATTGCAGGAAGAAGTCGGGCTGCAGCCTTGCCATGTCCGGATACTCGGCCGCACGCGCGAGTGGATGCGTTACGAGGTGCCGCAGCACTGGGTGAAGCGTGAGTGGCGTGGCAGTTACAAGGGGCAGAAGCAGATATGGTTCCTGTTGCGCCTGGTCGGGCGCGACTGCGATGTCTGCCTGCGTGCCTCCTGCCACCCCGAGTTTGATGCCTGGCGCTGGAACGATTACTGGATCGAGATGGACAGCGTGATCGAGTTCAAGCGCGATGTCTATCGCCTGGCTTTGAATGAGCTAGTGCGTTATTTGCCGCCCGTCAAATCAGCGAGGCACTTCGATGCGCACGGGCAAGCTCAGGGCAGTCACTGATTCACAATTATTTTAAGGATGAACATGATTAAAGAATACCCCCCCCTGAAGGCACACCCGTTCAAGTCCGGCACAACGTTTGCGCGTCCAACGCAGGTGTTGCCGGAATGGGTGACGCTGGATGATTCTGCGCTCAACGTCATGACCGACCTGAGGCGCGTGTCGGTGGTTAACGTGCGCGCCAAAACCCCGATAGACATGGCTAACGCCAAGATGATCCGCTACGGTGTGCGCATGTTGCTGGTGCTGGATGATGCCGACAAGGTCGCAGGTCTGCTGACTGCAACCGACATTCTGGGCGAAAAGCCCATGCTCTTCCTGCAGGACATGGGCGGCACCCATGCCGACATCATGGTGCGCGACATCATGACGTTGCAGCGTGAGATTGAGGTATTGAAATTGCAGGATGTGCAGGGCGCCAAAGTGGGTCATGTCGCTGCCACTCTGAAACAGGCGGGCCGCCAGCATGCCATAGTAGTGGAAGAAGGTGGCGATGGCAACCACATCGTTTGCGGCCTGTTTTCCTCAACGCAGATTGCGCGTCAATTGGGTGCGTAAATCCGGCTGCGCACACTTTAAATGGAATCAATGTGGCACCCAGCGAGCGCCGTTTGTCCCGGATTTTTGGCAAGAAGCACACCATAAGCTTTACTTTAACAGGCGGATTCCACCTTTTGTTATACTCACACTATCGTGATTTCCGGATAAGTGTGATGAAACAATTCTTGCAAAGAATTCTCCTGGGTATTGTTGTGGTGTCATCTGCGGTTGGCTGCTCCGACATGAGCATGCCCTCCATGGGTGGCATATTCGGTGGTGAAGGCGGCACTGCCATCCGCGTCAAGGAAAGCAAAAAAACCAATCCCAATGCGCAATTGCTGAAATATGCCGCCAGTATCCGCATCAACCGTTACACGGATGCCCGCAAGATGGGCAACCCGCGCAAGATAGGGACGGGTGCGGAAAATGTGTCCGGCATGCGCGGCAAGGACATCATTCTGGAGCAGGATGTAGCCACGATGGTGACCGGTGCAATGAAGACGCGTCTGGATGATGCCGGTTTCCAGGTGAGCGAGGCGCAAAATGGCAATGCGCTGTTCGAATTGAGCGGTGTGGTGAAGGAGTTGACCTACGACGTCAAGAATCGTGACGAAGTCTCCATCTCGATAGAAACCTCACTGAAAGACATGAGTACGGGCAAGGTAGTGTGGTCAGGTATCGTGGTAGAAAAAAATGACCGTTTCGCGGGCGTGTCGGGCAACAATAAGAACGATGTCGCCATGTATCTGCAAAAGGAATTGGGCATTGTCACCGAAAAAACTACCGAGGCGATCAGCGCCAGCCTGATGGTTACGCGCCCCGAGCTATTCAACCTGACACCCGGCACCAAGTCCATCCCCGGCGTGACCGTGCTGGTTGCGCCAACGGTTGCCAACACACCTGCACCAACACTTCCTGCGCAGCAAGTTGCGCCGATACCCACTGTGAATACTGTAGCTCCGGCGCAGGTATATACACCGCAAGCCACCGCAACAAGTGGCTTGTTGCTGGTCAATACCAGCCCCGCACGTGCCAAGGTCTATCTGGACAGCGTGTATTACGGCCTGTCGCCGCTACGTTTGGAAATGGAGCCGGGTGTGCATACCATCAGCGTGAAGATGGAAGGCTACCGGATGGTGTCCGAGAAGGTGTCGGTGCGCAAGGGGGATAGCACCGAGATGGATCTGAGCCTGGAACGCTGAGGGCAAAATACCGGGCTAATGCTTGCCGGTGCTGCCGAACCCCCCACCCCCGCGCTGGCTCATGGGAAAATCCTCGACGATGTTAAACTGCATTTGCAGCACCGGCACAATCACCAGTTGCGCCATGCGTTCCAGCGGCATCAGCGTGAACGGGTGATGGCCGCGGTTCCAGATTGAAACAAAAATCTGTCCCTGGTAATCCGAATCAATCAACCCGACCAGGTTGCCCAGCACGATGCCGTGCTTGTGGCCGAGGCCGGAGCGCGGCAGGATCATCGCCGCGCAATGCGGGTCGGCAAGATGGATGGCGATGCCGCTCGGAATAAGTTCGCACTGGCCGGGCTGGATGATCATGCTGCTGTCTATGCAGGCGCGCAAATCTATGCCTGCCGAGCCCGGCGTGGCATAAGCCGGCGGGTTGTCGTGCAGGCGCGGGTCGAGAATTTTTACATCCACGGTTTTTTTCATTATATTCCCTCTCTAGTTTTGTCATTCCGGCCATCCCTCATCCCAACCTTCTCCCAGAGGGAGAAGGAGCGATTGCCTCCTCTCCCGCGAGCGGGAGAGGATTGAGGAGAGGGTGCCGGAATCCAGTCCAATCAAACAACTGGATGCCGGATCAAGTCCGGCATGACGAATGCTAAATTTTAGCGTTCCTAAGTTTGATCACGTGCTGCATCAAAGCACGCGCCAGCGTGAGTTTGTCCGCTCGCGGCAGCACATGTTCGCCCGCATCATCAAATAAAATCAATTCATTTTCGTCTGCACCGATGGCCTGCTGCGCTAAATTGGCGGCGAGCAGCGGAAGTTTTTTTGCCTTGCGTTTGGCTTTGGCATGCTCGCGCAAATTCTCACTCTCCGCGGCGAAGCCCACACAGAACGGCGGCTTGGGCAGGTTCGCCACATAGGCCAGAATGTCCAGATTGGGCAGCAGTTCCAGCGTCAGCTTGTCCGCACTCTTCTTGATTTTCTGTCCGCTCGGTTGTGTGGCGCGGTAATCGGCTACCGCCGCCACACCGATAAAAATGTCCGCATCCGCCACATGCTGTTTTACCGCATCGAACATTTCTGCCGCACTGGTGACATCCACCACCTGCGCACCCTGCGGCCGGGCTAACGCTGTCGGGCCGGAAACCAGCATCACCTGCGCACCCAGTTCCAGCGCGGCTTGCGCCACGGCATAGCCCATCTTGCCGGAGCTGCGATTGGTAATCCCGCGCACCGCATCTATCGCCTCGTAGGTTGGCCCAGCGGTCAGCAGCACCTTCATGCCGGACAACAATTTAGGCTGGAAGAAAGCGAGGATGTCGCGCGCCAACTCCTCCGCCTCCAGCATCCGCCCCATCCCTTCCTCGCCGCACGCCTGAGCGCCGCTGCAAGGCCCAAGTAGGGTAACCCCGTCACGCTCCAGTTGCGCGATATTGCGCTGCGTGGCCGCATTCGCCCACATCTGCCTGTTCATCGCCGGGGCGACCAGCAGCGGGCAATCGCGCGCGAGGCACAGCGTGGAAAGCAGATCATCGGCCAGGCCGTGCGCCAGCTTGGCGATGAAATCCGCCGTGGCCGGGGCAATCACGATGGCATCGGCGGCACGGCTGGTGTTGATGTGCGCCATGCCGTTAGAGGAAGCATCCCACTGATTGATCAATACCGGACGGCCGGAAAGCGCCTGCATGGTGGCAGGCGTTATAAAGTGGCATGCCGCCTCGGTCATCGCCACCTGCACCTCCACGCCCTGTTTCATCAGCAGGCGTGCCAGCTCCGCCGCCTTGTAGGCGGCGATGCCCCCGGTGAGGCCGAGCACGATGCGTTTTCTGGATTCTTGTCTCATAATGCTGCGCATCTTACAAGAAAAGACATCTGCACAACTACTGCGCTTGGTGATACTTTGTCGAAAAGCGGCTCAAAATCCTCGTGTATAACTCATACACTCCGGTTTCTCGCCACTTTTTTCCGCGTCTGACCTGCGCTCGTGACGTTGTGCAGATGCCTTTGGGAAATTGAGAGGGTGATATGGCAATCACGGACTGGCCTGAAGGTGAGCGACCGCGCGAGAAGCTGCTAACCCGTGGTGCGTCCTCACTCTCCGATGCCGAACTGCTCGCCATTTTCCTGCGCACCGGCGTGACCGGGCAAAGCGCGGTGGATCTGGCGCGCGAGTTGATTAGCCGGTTTGGCAGTCTGACGCAATTGTTCGCCACCGGCGAGGCGGATTTTTGTGCGGTGCACGGCATGGGGCAGGCCAAGTATGTGCAGTTGCAGGCGGTGCTGGAAATGTCGCGGCGCGCCTTGAAGGAGGAATTGCAGCGCGGCGACGCGCTCAACTCGCCGCGTGCGGTGCGCGACTATTTGCAGCTATTGCTCGGCGGGCGGCAGCAGGAAGTTTTCTTGGTGCTGTTTCTCGATACCCAGCATTGTGTAATTGCCTCGGAAGAATTATTCCACGGCACGCTCAGCCAGACCAGTGTGTATCCGCGCGAAGTGGTCAAGCGCGCCCTGGCGCATAATGCCGCTGCCGTGATTTTTGCGCATAACCACCCCTCCGGCGTGGCCGAACCGAGCCAGTCCGACCAGCAGCTCACCACCGCGCTGAAGCAGGCATTGGGGCTGGTGGATGTGCGCGTGCTGGATCATTTCATTGTGGCGGGGACGGGGTGTTTGTCGTTCGCGGAGCGTGGTTTGCTGTAACACTGTGTGGCTCTTGCGGGCGGCTTGTTTGCACCGTTTTTCCGCACGGTCGCTACGCGTTCAAAATTGTTGGTTGAACATTCTCCCCGTTCTAGTGTAGAATCGCGCCTCTTTTGAAAACAGGTTGGAGTATAGCTATGGCACGCGTCTGTCAAGTAACGGGGAAACGCCCGATGGTGGGTAACAATGTGTCCCACGCCAATAACAAAACCAAGCGCCGGTTCCTGCCGAACTTGCAGCGCCGCCGTCTGTGGGTGGAAAGCGAAAACCGCTGGGTATCCCTGCGCCTGACCAATGCCGCCCTGCGCACCATAGACAAGAATGGCATTGATGCGGTGTTGTTTGAAATGCGCGCCCGCGGCGAGCAGGTCTAAGGAGAACGGATATGGCAAAAGGCGCACGCGAGAAAATCAAGCTGGAGTCCAGTGCAGGCACCGGACATTTTTACACTACGAACAAGAACAAACGCACCACTCCGGAGAAGCTTGAGTTCAGCAAGTTCGATCCGGTTGCGCGCAAGCACGTGATGTACAAGGAAACCAAGCTGAAGTAATCCGGCAAGGTTCAGTGGTACAAAGAAAAACCCGCGAGAGCGGGTTTTTTATTTTTTAGCGAATGGCTGGCAGACGGCATCATTCGGTAGGGTGGGGGATCAATCAGGCCGTGACCCAAGCCCTGGCTTGCTCATAATCGGCAAAAGCGCGGATGTCGGCGTCCACGAACAGGCGCGACAGCCACGCCTGCCAGGTGAGCCACTGGTCATCGGTGACCACGGCAATCTTGCTGAAATCATGCTGGTGTTCGCGGCTGAAAAATTTGATTTCCTCCCATGCCACATCCACCGTGTAACCGATCATGTCGCGCAGGTCGAACAGCAGGTTGACTTCGCCGGGCGATTTAAGTTTGTAGAGTGCGTTCTCCTCGAATTGCTTGAAGTCAGCCAGGGTGAATTCGCCCAATACGGCAACGTTGAGCAGGGAGTTGGTTTGTTCGATGGTGATCATAAGGATTCTCTTTTTCGTTAATTATATGTCGTGCTTGGGCGCCAGTTTCAAGCTTAACACACCGCCCGTGATGATGAGTGCCATGCCCATCCATCCCGTCAGCGGCAGTGCTTCGCCCCATAAAATCATGCCGAACAGGCTGGAGAACACCACCGTGCTGTAGGACAGGTTGCCTACCACCTGCGTTTTTCCGGTGCGGTAGGCGCGCGTCATGGCGAGTTGCGCCAGTGTGCCGCTGCCGCCCAATCCAATCAGAATGAGCAGGCCGGTTGCGCTGACCGGGTGGATGGTGTCGAACAGCATGGCGCTGCCGCTGATGAGCGAGGCGACCAGGCTGAAGTAGAACACCACACGCCATTCCGGCTCGCCCCGCAGGCCGAGCTGGCGCACATTGAGCATGGCAATGCCGGCGAAGAAGCCGGAGACCAGCCCGAGCAGGCCGGGGATAACCTGGTCGCGCTCCAGCGTGGGATGCAGCAACAGCACCATGCCGGCAAAGCCCAATGCAATGGCGAATGCGAGCGGGGCGTGGAAGCGTTCCTTGAACACCAGCATGGTCAGCACGGTGAGGAACAGCGGCGAGGTGTAGTTCAAGGTGACGGCAGTAGCCAGCGGCAGCACGGTGATGCAGTAGAAGAACAGCAGCAGCGCGATGGAGCCGGAAATACCGCGCCACAGGTGCCCGCCCAGGTGCGCGGTGGCGACCGATCCGCCCTGCTGCCGGATGATGGCATAGACCATCAGCAGGCCGAGGAAGGAGCGGTAGAACACCAGTTCAGTGTTGGAGAAATAGTGCGCGCCGAGCTTGACGAATACGCCCATGCAGCCGAACAGGAATCCGGCGGCGAGCATCCACAGTGCGCCCACTTAAAGCACACCTTTCAGAATTGCGAAAAGAGACGGATACAAAGGCGAATACGGTTTCCGGAAGTAGCGCGAATTGTCCCTTAAAGCGCTTGGGCGCACAACAGGGATCCTGATTAACCACCACGTTCAGGTGCACATTAAAAGAGCCGTCATTGCGAGGAGCGAAGCGACGTGGCAATCCAGGTGTTTCTATTCATAAAGGCATTTTTGATTAACTGGATTGCCGCGCTTCGCTCGCAATGACGTAAGCTGAACTTGGTGGCTAATCAGGACAGGAATTGCCCGTGCGTGAATAATCACCGGTTCCTCAACCACTCGCAAAATTGCGGTTAACACGGTGCTTTAGGTAGAATGCACCTTTCTTCACAAATGAAAGTACGCATGGCGGGCAAAATCCAGAAAACACCCGGTTTCGAGGCGGCGCTGGCCGAGTTGGAACAAGTGGTAGCGGAGATGGAAGCGGGGCAACTGCCGTTGGAAGACGCACTGGCGGCCTACAAGCGCGGCGCCGAGCTGTTGCAGCAGTGCCGTGGGCGTCTGGAAGATGCGCAGCAGCAGGTGCGCATCCTGGAGGAAGGCACGCTGAAAAATTTTGCCGCCAGTATTGCCGACAATTCTTCCGCTGCGGGCAATGCCGCCAGGCGTGAAGATGCCTGATTTTCAGACTTGGGCGCATGCCCAACAGCGCTGTTTCGAGGATGTGCTGAGCCGCCTGCTGCCGCAGCCGGATACGGCGCCGCAGCGCCTGCACGCGGCCATGCGCTACAGCGCGCTGGACGGCGGCAAGCGCGTGCGCCCGCTGCTTGCCTTTGCCGCCGGCGAGCTGGTCAATGCGGATATCGTGCGCGTCAACATCGTTGCCGCCGCTGTCGAACTGGTCCACGCCTATTCGCTGGTGCATGACGATATGCCGTGCATGGATAACGATGTGTTGCGCCGCGGCAAGCCGACCTGCCATGTTGAATACGACGAGGCCACCGCGCTGCTGGTCGGCGACAGCCTGCAATGTTTGGCGTTTCAACTGCTGGCGGAGCATCGGCTGAATGATGATGCGGCATGCCAATTGGCCATGATCAGGCTGCTGGCGACGGCCTCCGGTTCGCGCGGCATGGCGGGCGGACAGGCGATAGATCTGGGCAGTGTGGGCAAGCTGCTCACCCTGCCCGAACTCGAATTCATGCACATCCACAAGACCGGCGCGCTGATCCGCGCCGCCGTCCTGCTCGGCGCGCAGTGCGGCGAGGCACTGGAAGCGGCGCAACTGAACCGGCTGGATCATTTCGGCAAATGTGTCGGGCTGGCCTTCCTGGTGGTGGACGATGTGCTCGACAGCGAGGCGGATACCGCAACCCTGGGCAAGACCGCAGGCAAGGATGCCGAACAGGATAAGCCGACCTATGTGACCCTGCTCGGCGTGCCGGCCGCCAGGAAGATGGCGGCGGAACTGCATCGCGTTGCGCTGGATGCGCTGTCCGGATTCGGCGCAGGCGCGCGCCGCCTGCGCGAATTGGCCGACTTTATTGTGCTGAGAAAGTTTTAATGAATACGGTTCTATCAGGTAGGGTGGATAAAGACGCGCAGCGGTGTATCCACAAACTGATGGTGGATACGCGCCTGACGGCGCTTTATCCACCCTACGATTACAATCATTCGCCGACTTTATCGTGTTAAGAAAGTTCTGATGGGTGTCTCTAAAAATTCAGAGTTCGCCCAAATGCAAGGCGCGGGAAAAATTTCGCCGCGCCGCATATGTGTTATATGTAAGCAAGAAATTTTTTCCACAACGCAGCAGTTGGGATGGAATCTGGATTTTTAGAGGTGCCCTGATGTATTCGCTGCTCAACACCATCAATACCCCCGACGACTTGCGCCATCTGGAGCGCAAGCAACTGCCGCAGCTGGCGGATGAACTGCGCCAGTTCCTGATCGAGTCGGTGAGCAAGACCGGCGGCCACCTGTCATCCAACCTCGGCACGGTGGAATTGACCGTTGCGCTGCACTATGTATTCAACACGCCGCATGACCGCCTGGTGTGGGACGTGGGGCACCAGACCTATGCGCACAAGATCCTCACCGGGCGGCGCGAGGCGATGAACAGACTGCGCATGGCGGGCGGTATTTCCGGCTTTCCCAAGCGCGACGAAAGCCCTTACGACGCTTTCGGCACAGGCCATTCCAGCACCTCGATTTCGGCGGCGCTGGGCATGGCGATGGCTGCGCGCATGGAGGGCAGCGACCGGCGCGCGGCGGCCATCATCGGCGACGGCGCAATGACCGGCGGCATGGCATTCGAGGCGCTCAACAACGCCGGGGCAATGAACGCCAACCTGCTGGTCATCCTCAACGACAACGACATGTCCATTTCGTCGCCGGTGGGCGCGCTCAACAATTACCTGGCCAAGCTGATGTCCGGGCGCTTCTATACGGCCATGCGGCGTGGCGGCGAGAAGGTGCTCGGCGTGGTGCCACCAATGCTGGAATTTGCCAAGCGCACCGAGGAACATGTCAAGGGCATGGTGATACCCGGCACGCTGTTCGAGGAATTCGGCTTCAATTACATCGGCCCCATAGACGGGCATGACCTGGATGTGCTGGTCACCACGCTGAACAATATCCGCAACCTCGACGGGCCGCAGTTCCTGCATGTGGTCACGCAGAAGGGCAGGGGCTACGCGCAGGCGGAAGAGGACAGCGTGCTGTACCACGGCGTCGGCAAATTCGATCCGGCTCACGGCGTCGTTGCCAAGGAAGCCGCCAAACCAAGCTACACGGAGATTTTCGGCGCATGGCTGTGCGACATGGCGGAGCAGGATGAACGGTTGGTCGGCATCACCCCGGCGATGTGCGAAGGCTCCGGTATGGTCGAATTCGCGCAGAAATTTCCGCAACGCTATTTCGATGTGGGTATCGCCGAGCAGCACGCGCTGACCTTTGCCGCCGGGCTGGCATGCGAAGGGCTGAAGCCGGTGGTGGCGATCTATTCCACCTTTTTGCAGCGCGCGTACGACCAGCTGATCCACGACATCGCGATCCAGAACCTGCCGGTCATGCTGGCGATAGACCGCGGCGGGCTGGTCGGCGCCGATGGCGCGACGCACGCCGGCAGCTTCGACCTGAGTTATTTGCGCTGCATACCCAACATGACGGTGATGGCGCCGAGCGACGAGAACGAATGCCGCCAGATGCTGGCCACCGCGTTCTACCTCGACACCCCGAGCGCGGTGCGCTATCCGCGCGGCTGCGGCCCGGGCGTGGCGCCGCGCAGGGAAATGCAGGCGCTGCCCATAGGCCGCGGCGAGTTGCGCCGTTTGGGCGAAAAGGTCGCCATCCTGGCATTCGGTTCCATGCTCGCACCCACTCTCGGTGCGGCGCAGCAACTCAACGCCACGGTTGCCAACATGCGCTTCGTCAAACCGCTGGATGAAGAGCTGGTGTTGAGCCTCGCGCGCGAACATGACTTGCTGGTGACGGTGGAAGAGAATACCGTGCAAGGCGGGGCGGGCAGCGCGGTGGCCGAGTGTTTGCAACGGTGTGGTGTGGCGATTCCGCTGCTGCAGCTCGGTTTGCCGGATGTTTTCCTGGAGCAGGGCGACCCGGCACAGATGCTCGCCGGCTGCGGCCTGGATGCCCGCGGTATTGCCGACTCGATCATCGGGATGTACGAAATTTGAGGCGGCCATTTTCCAGCTCGTTCCACCCTTCCCGCCGCCCCATGACAAGGGAGGCCGGGAAGGGGGCGGGCAGGTATAATTCCGCGTCATTGCGCACCATGAGGGCACCATGAATTCTTCCCAATCCAACGTTATCGCCGATGTGCAAAACCTGGCCGACACGCGCCATCTGGCGATCAACAAGGTCGGCATCAAGAGCATCCGCCATCCGGTCATTGTCAGGGACAAGAGCGCCGGCGGGGTGCAGCACACCGTCGCCACCTTCAACATGTACGTGCACCTGCCGCATAACTTCAAGGGCACGCACATGTCGCGTTTTGTCGAGATACTCAACCAGCACGGGCGCGAGATCTCGGTGGAGTCATTCGAAAGCATCCTGCGCGAAATGGTCGAGAAGCTGGAGGCGCAGTCCGGCTATATCGAAATGGCTTTTCCGTATTTCATCAACAAGACCGCGCCGGTATCCGGTGTGCAGAGCCTGCTGGACTACGACGTCACTTTCATCGGCGAGATCGTCAACGGGCAATACCGTTTCACCATGAAGGTGCTGGTGCCGGTCACCAGCCTGTGCCCCTGCTCCAGGAAAATTTCCGAGCGTGGCGCGCATAACCAGCGTTCGCATGTGACCATCACCGTGCGCACCAACCGCTCCGTATGGATAGAAGAAGTGGTGCGTTATGCCGAGGAGCAGGCATCGTGCGAGCTGTATGGCTTGCTCAAGCGTCCGGATGAGAAATTTGTCACCGAGCGCGCCTATGACAACCCCAAGTTCGTCGAGGACATGGTGCGCGATGTCGCGGCGGCGCTAAGTCTGGACAAACGCATTGATGCGTATGTGGTGGAATCGGAGAACTTCGAATCCATCCATAACCATTCCGCCTATGCGCTGATTGAAAGAGACAAGACGAAGAATCTGTAGGAGCGGGCCATGCCCGCTCCTACATCCTTCTCAAAATGATATGAAACCCGTCGCCATTTTCCGCCATGCCGCCACCGAAGGCCCCGGTTACTTTGCCGATTTCCTCCACGAGTGCGCAATTCCGTGGCAGCTTATCCGCATTGATGCCGGCGATGCTGTGCCGCAAGATATAAACGTTTATTCCGGACTGGTGCTCATGGGTGGGCCGATGAGCGTGAACGATGACCTGCCGTGGATTCCGCAGGTGCTGGCGCTGATCCGTCAGGCGGTGGCGCGGGACATTCCTGTGCTCGGCCACTGTCTGGGCGGGCAACTCATATCCAAGGCGCTGGGCGGAGTGGTGACGCGCAATCCGGTCAAGGAAATCGGCTGGGGTGAAGTAACGGTATCCGGCAACGATACGGCGCGCGCCTGGTTCGGCGATACGCAGTCGTTTGAAGCCTTTCATTGGCACGGCGAAACCTTCAGCCTGCCGCAAGGTGCGACGCATCTATTGTCCAGCGCATACTGCGCCAATCAGGGCTACGCACTGGGCAAGCATCTCAGCCTGCAATGCCATGTGGAAATGACCGAACAGATGATCCGCGATTGGTGTGAGGCAGGAGTGAATGAAATCGCCGCCAGCGCAAGCAGCCCGGCGGTGCAGCCCGCCCGCATCATGCAGGCGCAAATGGCAGGCAAGCTGCCGCAACTGCACGCCGTCGCGCGGCTGCTTTATCAACGCTGGGTTGCCGGGTTGGTTGATTAGCCCGCTGCACCAGGCCGCATTTTGTTTAGAATACGCATTTGTGCCGGGAGGAACACACCATGACCTACGTTGTCACCGAAAATTGCATCAAGTGCAAGTACACCGATTGCGTCGACGTCTGCCCGGTGGACTGTTTTCGCGAAGGGCCGAACTTTCTGGTGATCGAGCCGGACGAATGCATAGACTGCACCCTGTGTGTGGCGGAATGCCCCGCCGAGGCAATCTTTGCCGAGGATGATTTGCCGCTGGATCAGCGCAAGTTCATTGCGCTGAATGCCGAACTGGCGAAGCAGTGGAAGCCCATCGTCGAGAAGAAAGATGCGCCCGCCGATGCGGATACATGGAACGGGGTGAAGGATAAACTGCATCTGCTGGAACGTTAGATCGCATTGAACATGGAACCGATCAAGGACAGCGGCACGCAGACGGCGTCCGCTGTTTTTTTTGATAGCGTCGCGCGCCACATCCTGGCGCAGCACAAAAACGAAATCCCCGACTTGCGCCGCGCCGTCGTGCTGCTGCCCAACTACCATGTGGCGCAGCCGCTGGCGCAGGCTCTTGCCAGAGCGGCGCAACAGCCCGCATTGTTGTTACCCGAAATGATTACGCTCAACGACTGGGCGCAGACAGTTTCCATCGAACCAGCCGTTACCCCCGACACCTGCCGCGCCACCGCCTTGTATCAAGCGCTGCGCGCGCGCCGCTGGTTTGCCGATGCCGACCTGTGGGGCATAACCAGTGAGCTGCTCAGCCTGCTGGATGAGCTGACGCAACACCACGTCACGCTGCCGCACAACGAAGAAGATTTCCTCGCACAACTGGAACGCGCGTATCAGGCCAGGCGCAATGCCGCGATGCAGTTCGAGGCGCGCGTGGTGCACGAGCTGTGGTATGCGATGAGCGCCGACGGTGAACTGGATGCTGCGCGCGCCCGCCAGCAACGCCTGGCGCAGCTTGCGCAGCAGGCGGATGCGCCGTTGGTCGTGTTGCTGGCTTCCGCTCTCGCCGCACCGGAAGCGCGTTTCCTTGAGGCGTATGCCGAACATGCGCCGGTTAAGGTTTTCGATTTGCGCGAGATGGCGGCGCAACAGCCAGAGTGTGCGGTGCTGCAACTGGCATTGTGCGGGGCAGTTTCCCATTTGCGCGATCAAGCCACTCACTTGCGCGAACACTTTCCTCAAGCCGCATTAAACCACCCTTCGACAAAGCCTTCAGTCCTGAGCTCAGTCGAAGGGTCAGGGCGAACGGAAAGGAGGTTAAGTCTATTTGGTGCACACAGTCTGGAACAGGAGGCGCGCGCCGCCGAGGCGCAGGTGCGGCGCTGGCTGCTGGCGGGCAAACAGAGCATCGCGCTCGTCGCGCAGGACAGGCTGGTGGCGCGGCGCGTGCGCGCATTGCTGGAGCGCGCCGGTGTGCTGGTGCGCGACGAAAGCGGCTGGACGTTTTCCACGCTGGCGGTGAGCACGGTGCTGATGCGCTGGCTGGATGCGCTGCAAAGCGACTTCTACCATCAGGATCTGCTCGACCTGCTCAAGTCGCCGTTCATCTTCGCCGATCAATCCGCGCAGGAACGCAAGCAGGCGGTGTACCAGCTCGAGCAACTGGTGCGCAAGCACGGCGTGGCCTCGCATCTCGACGCTTTTTTCGAGCTGGCGCACGGCGAAACCGGGGCACCCGCAAGGGGTACGCCGGTGTGTTCCCCGCTGCTTCGCAGCGACCCTTCCGCAGTGCAAATGGCGCTGGCGCGGCTGCGTCAGGCGGCGGAGGTATTGCGTAAAAACAGCGATACCCTGGGCGGCTGGCTGCGTGCGCTGGATGACAGCCTGTCCATCCTGGGCGTGTTGCAGGGCCTGGCGGCGGACGAGGCGGGCATGCAATTGTTGCAGGCGCTGCAAACCTGGCAGCAGGAATTGGCGGCGGACAACACGCGCTTTAGCCGCGCCGAATGGCGGCACTGGCTGGCGCAGCAACTCGACGCGCATACCTTCCGCGACTTCACGATAGACAGCCCGGTGTTGCTTACCCATCTGGCCGCCACGCGCTGGCGCCACTTTGATGCGGTGCTGCTGTTGGGCTGTGATGCGTCGCATTTGCCCGGCACGGACAGCGGCAGCGTGTGGTTCAACGATGCGGTGCGCGGCACGCTCGGCTTACCGACACGCGAGGTGGATGTGGCGCGGCAGCGCGATGACCTGCTGGCCTTGCTGGCCATGAATGACACCGTGCTGGTCACCTGGCAGGCCAGCAAAAACGGCGAGAAAAATCTGTTGAGCCCTTACCTCGAAATGCTGCGCGCACTGCATGAGCTGGCTTACGGCGACGAGCTGGCGGAGCGCGAGTTGGGTGTGCTGCTCGAACAGGCACAGGTGCGCACTGCCGATTTCCCGTTGCCGGACGAGGCCGCCATGCCCGCGCCTGTCGTGCCGCAGAGCCTGATTCCGCGCCGCATTTCAGCCAG
Organism: Nitrosomonadales bacterium; assembly: GCA_016218445.1. GTDB lineage: Bacteria > Pseudomonadota > Gammaproteobacteria > Burkholderiales > Gallionellaceae > CAITJF01. The sequence goes on along the minus strand of JACREC010000064.1, from coordinate 4,954 downwards.
TGGCTACAACAGCCTGGTCGCCTGCCCGTACCAGTTTTATGCGCGCCACATGCTGCGCCTCAACGAATTGGACGAGGTGCGCGAGGGCGTGGAGAAGCGCGATTACGGCGAGTGGGTGCATGACATTCTGCATCGTTTCCATCAGCAATTTCCGGTGCTCGGCGAACACCCTCGCGCGGCGCTGGAACAGGCGTTGCAGCACATCAGCAGCGAGGTGTTTGCGCCCGCAGTGGAACGCGACTATCTGGCGCGCGCCTGGCTGTTGCGCTGGCAGCAGGCGATCCCTGCCTATCTGGATGCGCAGCTAAAAGGCGAAGCGGAAGGCTGGCGCTATCAAAATGGCGAAGTGCCGTTTGAATTGCCATTGACCGAAGAGTTGACCATGCACGGGCGCATAGACCGTGTGGATGTGCAGTCCGAAGGTGCGGTACGTGTACTGGACTACAAAATGATGGAAGCGACCCGGCTGCGCAGCAAGCTCAAGGAGGCGGGCGAGGACGTGCAACTGCCCTGCTACGCCCAGGTGTACGAGGCCGACGAGGCGGCCTTCCTCAGCATTGAACAGGACAAGGTGGTTCCGGTTGTGCCGCCGCAGGACTTGCCGGAACTGGCACAGGCCAACATTGAGAGGCTGCTGGCGGTGTTCGCGCAGATGCGTGGCGGCGCGGCGTTGCCTGCGCACGGCGTGGATGAGGCTTGTGCGTATTGCGAGATGCGCGGCTTGTGCCGCAAGAGTGACTGGAGCGCAGCATGAGCATGAATAACAAGGTTGCGCTCGATCCGCAAAAAAGCGTCGTGGTGGAAGCCTGCGCGGGCAGCGGCAAGACCTGGCTGCTGGTGTCGCGCATCGTGCGGCTGCTGCTGGCTGGCGTGAAACCCGGCGAGATTCTCGCCATCACCTTCACGCGCAAGGCCGCGCAGGAGATGCAGGCGCGCTTGCACGAGTGGCTGCATTTTCTCGCGGTGCAGGACGACGAGGAGGTAAAAAAATTCCTGCGCGAACGCGCCCTCGACGAAATTGACGATGCCGTGCTGGCGCGCGCGCGCGGCCTGTACCGCGACTTTCTGCTGGCGCAACCGGCCATCACCATCAATACCTTTCACGGCTGGTTCATGCAGATCATCCAGTGTGCGCCGCTGAATTCCGGCGTGCCGGTCGGCATGCAATTGCTGGAGCGCACTGCGGCGTTGCGTGAGGAGGCATGGCAGGCATTTGCCGACAGCCTGCGCGCCGCGCCCGAAGGCGAGACCGCGCAGGCCATGCAATGGCTGTTTACCGAATACGGCCTGTATAGCACGCGCGCGCTGCTGGAAAATTTCGTGCACAAGCGCGCCGAGTGGTGGGCATACACCAATCACCTCCCCTCGCCCGCAAGCGGGAGAGGGGCTGGGGGAGAGGGAGCAGTGGCGTGGGCAGTGGAACAGTTGCGCGGCGAACTCCAAGTTGATTTGGATGCCGATCCGGTTGCCGATGCCTGCGCCGATGCGTCACTGCAAGCTGCCGTGCAAGCCTTTGCGCAGACGCTGGCGAGCGGCACGGAGACGCAGTGCGGCCATGCCGGCAAACTGCAAGCCGCCTGGGAACTGGCCGATGCCCGTCAGCGCTTTGCGGCATTGTCGGCCGCGCTGTACACCCAGGCCGATGAACCGCGCAGTTTCAAGCCGACCAAAAAACAAAATGCGGAAACCTTCCTGTTTGCGCGCGATGCCTTGTTCGGCAAGCTGCAAGCCGTGCGCGATGCACTGGCCGAACGCGCAGCCTTGCGCATGAACCAGGCTGCGCTGCATTGTGGAGCGGCACTGCTGGAGCATTATCAGGAATTGAAGCTGCGCTCACAGCAGATGGATTTCACCGATCTGGAATGGCAGGTGTGCCGCCTGCTCAACCAGAGCGATTGCGCCGAGTACATGCAATACAAGCTGGATAGCCGCTATAAGCACGTGCTGCTGGATGAGTTTCAGGACACCAATCCGTTGCAGTGGCAGATATTGCAAGCGTGGTTTTCCGCTGCTGCTGCGGTGGACGCGCGGCCAACCGTGTTTGTGGTGGGCGATCCCAAGCAATCCATCTACCGCTTCCGCCGCGCCGATGCGCGCCTGTTCGGCGTGGTGCGCGAATTTCTGCAACTGGAATTCGGCGCGCATTACCTTACGCAGAACGAGACGCGGCGCAACGCACCGGCGGTGCTGGAGGCGGTGAACGGCGTATTCGCGCCGTTGCCGGATGGCTTCGTGGATTTTGAGGAGCATATTGCCCATCACCAGGGCTTGCCCGGCCATGTCGAGGTATTGCCGTTGGCCGTAGCAGCAAAAGCGGACACGGAAGAAACCAGGGATGAGCCGCTATCGCTGCGCAACCCGCTCGTCGAGCCGCGCGCCGAAGTGCAAAGCGGCGCGCGCGAAATGGAGGCAGAGCAATTCGCCGCGCACATTGCCAACATCGTGGCGCATTGGAGCGTGCAGGATGAGGGCGGTGTGGTGCGCCGCGCTGCGTACCGCGACATCATGGTGCTGGTGCGCAAGCGCATACATCTGCGCGTGTACGAACACGCTTTGCGCGCGAGGCACATTCCGTTCCTGACTTCGCGGCGCGGCGGCCTGCTCGACACACTGGAAGCGGGAGACATTCAGGCACTGCTGACTTTCCTGATTACCCCGTTCGCCGATCTCGAACTGGCGCAGGCGCTGCGTTCGCCGCTGTTTGCTTGCTCAGATGAAGACTTGATGCAGCTTGCAGCTGATGCAGAGGGCAGCTGGTGGTCACGGTTGCAACGTATCGCACAAAGCAACACGGCCTCACCTGATTTGTTGCGCGCCCACCGCTTGCTGCAAAGTTGGCTGGGGCTGGCCGACAAGCTGCCGGTGCATGACCTGCTTGATCGCATTTATTTCGAGGGTGATTTGCTGCACCGCTATGCAGCGGCGTTGCCTGCCGAACTACACGAAACGGTGCGCGCCAATCTGCAAGCCTTCATGGAAATCGCGCTCAATGTGGATGCCGGGCGTTATCCCAGCCTGCCGCGTTTTCTCGCCGAGCTGCGCGAATTGCGCGCGGCGGAAAACGAAGCGCCGGACGAGGGCAGGGTGGGTGAAGTCGGCAATGCGCTGCGCATCTACACCGTGCATGAGGCCAAGGGGCTGGAAGCGCCCATCGTGTGGCTGCTGGACGCCAATGACACGCAGCACAAGCCAGACAGCTACGGCGTGCTGCTTGACTGGCCGCCCAATGCGCCGCGCCCGGCGCATTTCTCCTTGTTCAGCGACAAGCGCGGGCGCGGTGTCCGGCGTGCGCCTTGCTTCGATGCAGATGAAGCCTATGCGCGGCGCGAGGAAATGAATTTGCTGTACGTTGCCATGACGCGCGCCAAACAGGCGCTGCTGGTGAGCGGCAATGGCGAGCCGGCAGAGGCATCCTGGTATGGAAGGATTGCACAAGTTGCGGGGCAGGGTGGCAATCCATTGCTGGCCGCAGCGCACAGCGTTGTGCCTGCGCAGGAAAAATTATCAGTGGAAGTGGATGCGGCATTGCTGCACCCGCTGCCGGTCGGACAACATGCAGCGCGCATGACCGGGGAACAGCGCCGTGGCATCTGGCTGCACGCGCTGCTGCAACATCTGGTTCCACCCAATGCGCTTGCTGACAAGGCAATATTGCAACAACGCTTTGGCATTCCATCCGCTGAAATGGAATCGCTTTGGCGGCAAGCGCATCATTTGCTGGCATTGCCTGCGCTGCAACGCTACTTCGATCCGCAACATTACCGCAGTGCCTGCAACGAAATGCCCTACGTCAACGCGCGCGGCGAATTGAAACGGATAGACCGTTTGGTGGAATTCGACGATGAAGTGTGGGTGCTGGATTACAAGACCGGCGAAACAGCCAATCCAGCGCCGTATCGCACACAGATGCTGGAATATCGCACCGCCATGCAGGCCGTGTATGCTGGCAAGACGGTGCGTTGCGCGCTGCTGTTTGCGGATGGGACGTTGTGCGAAGCGGGGTAATTATGGACGGATTGAATCAATGGGCACGTGCCTGAAATGACGACACCCATCGACATCTCCGAGCAATCCGGTGTGCGCTTCCTGCACTTCGGCACGCTGTGGATTCAAGGCGCGATGCGCATCGCACGCCCGTGGTCGCTGGAACTTGAATACACCCGCGAGATGATGGCTAGCCTGCTGCTAAGAGATGCCAGCCATTGGCCCCGAAAAGTCTTGCTGATCGGACTGGGCGCCGCCTCGCTGACCAAGTTTTTGTATCGCCATCGCCTGCTCGCCCATCTCACCGTGGTGGAAATCGAGCCGGACGTAGTTGCCGCCGCGCGGCAATTCTTCAAGTTGCCGGAGGACACCAAGCGCATCAACCTCGTTATCGGCGACGGTGCGGAATATGTGCTGAACTGCAATAAAAAATTCGACCTGATTCTGCTGGATGGTTTCGACCAGAATGCGCGTGCCGGTGTTTTGGATACCCTGCCGTTCTATCAGGCGTGCCGCGCGCGTTTGAGCGATGACGGTGTGCTGGCGGTCAATCTGCTCGGGCGCAGCCGCGGCTTCAGGGGAGGGTTGAGCCGCATCTGCGCGGCATTCGAAGACCGCGCGTTGGTGTTTCCCTCATGCGAAAGCGGCAATGCCATCGCCTTTGCAGCGGCGGGTAATCCGATTGAAATTTCCTTTGATGACCTGAAGGAAAACGCACTGGCCCTGAAAGAGGAAACCGGCCTGAATTTATTGCCCACGCTGGCACGGCTCGCGCAAGCCAGGACCTGCCTGAATAACCGGCTGGTGCTATAGCTGCTGCAATGCTGGTCAGTTTTGTTTTATGATGCACACTCACTAGTGTCCGGTTAAAAATGACCCAATGACTCTGAAATCCTTATTTGATGCCGCATTCGGAGATTCTTATAGTGTCTCCGACTTGAACGGCGTACACGCCTTCGTGCAGTCTGGC